>DHJA01000290.1:0-42829 GCA_002404095.1 Planctomycetaceae bacterium UBA4732
GCAAACCGTGTCGTGCGCCCGTCCACCGGGTGCGCATCGCTCTCCTAGCGGGCTTGTTCAGCAAAGGCCGCAAGCATAAAATCAGGCATCGCAGGACTCAGGCAGAGATTGCCGTCGTGTCACCAGGGAGGGAGTTTCCATGCAACGAACCATATTTTACGCACTGATTGCTGCCAGCCTGCTGATGGGCTGCGCCCGACAAGCGCCCGGTCCTCGCCAAGTCGAAACGCCGCCTGACGACAATTCCAACGGCCCCTTTAAGACCGTCGCCGCCGGGCCCGCGACGACGCCTCTCAAGTTCATCGACGATATCAACGCCGGCGCCGGCGACCCGACCAAGCAGGACCGTTACGACGCCTCCCTCATGCAGGCACTGGAATTGCTAGCTCAAAAGAAGCCGACCGAAGCGCTAGCCACGCTAATCACGGCCAAGCAGGCCGCTCAGGACGCCAACAAGCCCACTCAGGACGCAGACCAGATTCAGCACGAGATTGACCGCCTCAAAGAAAGCATGGCCCGCCAGGCCGCGGCGGAGACGACGGCGCAGAGTATCCGCGCGGTCCTCGACGACGGCCGGCCGGTGGAGGCCGCGCAATTGGCCAGCCAGGCGTTGGCACAGTACGGCGGCTCGGATTCCGTCGACGAGCTTCTCAAGTTAAAGCATGAGGCCGACGCCCTCGCCGGCGCCCAGACCGGCGCGGCAGATCAGCGCAGGAAAGCGCGCGCCGAGGCGGAGGCCGCCCTGGAAGCGAAGAACCTACGCGCTGCCGCCGTGGCTTTGGAGCAGGTACTGCAACAGGGCGACGACGCCGAATTGAAAAAACAGCTCGACGACGTCCGTGATCGCTTGTCGCGTTACGACGACAACCGCCGTCGCGCCGAGGAACTGCGCCGTGATCCCTCTTCGATGGAGGAAGCCGTCGCCGCCTTGCAGGACGCGCAAAAAGCGTGGGACACCTTCGAGGTCCAGCAGCAAATCGCTGAGTTCACGCTGGCGTTGCAAAGCCGCCGTGACCGGCTGAGCGTGGCGGACTTCGAGGTGCGCGGCGACGTGGGCCTGGCTGACGCCGGCCGCACACTGGCCGATGAGTTACTGCCCGCTTTCAAATCGCGCTACGACTTGATGGAGCGCGGCCAACTGAACAAGGTGATCGATGAGTTGAAGCTCGAAACCAGCGATCTCAACGGCAACCAAAATCAAGCGGAAGTCGGTCGGATCGCCAAGTTGCGCTATCTCGTGGTGGGCAGCGTCTCGCGCCTGGGCGGCGTCACAGTCAACGCTCAGCTAGTGGACGTGCGCTCCGGCCTGGTGGTGCAGACGGCGCGAGCGTCAGCGCCGACTGCCGAAGATTTGCTTTCCTTGCTACCGCAAATGGCCGCCGTGCTGCTGATGAACGACGAGCAAAAACTGGCCTACGAGCAACGGCTTTCGCAACAGGTCGCCGCCGCCCCACCGGCGGTTTTGGCCCAGTGGGGGCCGCTGGCGCCGGCGCCGGAATTGAGGCCCGACGACCAACCGCCGCCGCCGCCCATCGTCACGGCCGCGCCCTTTGCGCCGCCGCCCGGTGAGATCAGGCCGGAAGACTTCCAACGGCTGGCCCCGCCGCCGCCGCCCGACCAACCGCCGGCGATCATCGTTGAAGAGCGCGTCGATGCGCCGGTTCGGCTGCGTCTACGCCACGTGGCCGTCGAATTGGGCGACAACCTGTTCCGTCGTCGGCGCTTCCGAGAAGCCAACGTCCAATTTGAATTGGCCCTCAATCTCGGGTCGGATCGGCGCGACCTGGAGCTTCGCATCGACCGCTGTCGGCCGTTCCTGCCTCCGCCCCCGCCGCCGGATATTGTGGTCGTCGCGCCAGCGCCGCCCCGGCCGCGAATCGCCATCCTCGACCTCGCCGTGATCGGCAACCCTGATGTCGTGCCTCCCACCCTTGGCGCGTGGACGGCCGATAATCTCGCCCCCTACTTCTGCCCGCCTTATGAGGTCGTGGATCGCGAAACGGTCTGTTGGTACATGAATCGTCTGGGGCTGTCATTGCGCGACGTATTGACGGACCAAATCGCCCGCCGTTGGCTGGGCCGCGCGCTCGGCGTCCGCTTTTTCGTACTCGGCGACGTGCGAGAAACCGCTAGCTTTGTTGTCACCACGCACTTGGTGGATGCGGAATGTGGCTATGAATACGGTTGGGGCAGCGTCCACGTGCAAAGCCCGTTCGAGCTACGACTGCGACTGAGCGAACTGGCCGGCCAGACTCTTCTTGATCCTGCCGAGCGCCAGCGCCGTCAACAGGAAGCCGAGTTTGCCGAACGCGAACGGCGCCGCTTCGCGGAACTGGCCGAGGCGGATCGGCTGCGCGCCCTGCAAGAATCGCAAAACGTACCGCTGTTGGTGCTGGAAGCGCAGCGGCTCGGCGACGGCGGCAACTTGTCAATTTCTATCGAACTACTGGGCCGGGCGCGGCGCCTGCGTCCCGACAACATCGAAGTCAGCGTCTTATTTAATCGCTTCAACGACCGCAATCGCCGGCGCGAATGGGAAGGCGATCATAACCGCGACTGGGAGCGCCGACAGGCCGTTGTCGCGGTCGCTCAGCAACAACAACTGGCGTTGGCGCGCGCCGCCGAAGAGGCTCGGTTGTTCGCCGCGCAACAAGCGGCGGTGCGTGAGGCGGGCGACGCCCAAGTCCTGGAGCAGCAGCGTCAGCAGGCTTTCCTTCAGCTCCAAGCGCAGGCGCAATTGGCCTCCCAGCAGCAGCAATTCAACCAATCCGTGCAGTTGTATCAAAGCGCCCTGGCGCTAAGGCAGACGGACGGCCTGTATCAGGCTTTGGCTCAAGCGCAGGCTCGCGCCGCTGACGCCGAGCGACAACTCGCGGCGAGCGCCGCGGCCCAGCAGGCGGCGGCTCTTCAGCAACAGCGCGACGCCGACTTGGCTAACGCTCGCCAACAGCTATTGGAAGACCGGCGCAACCTGGAAGCTCGCGATCAAGCCGACCGCGCGGCCCGCGCCGCGCGCGACCAGGCGCTCTATCAGCGCATGCTCGACGACGCCCAACGCCAACTCGCCAATGAACAATACGACGCCGCCATATCCGCTTTGCAGACCGCGCGACAGATGCGCCGCACTGACGAGGTTGACCGCCTATTGAGCCAGGCGCTGGTGGAACAGGCGCGGGCGACGGCGCTGAAGACTAACCCCGCCGGGCGGGCCGACCTGGAACGTCAGTTGGCGGACGAAAGGGCCAGGCGCGAGAAGGCCGAGGCCGAAGCCGCGCGAAACCGCGATTTGTACGAGACCAGCCTGAAACTGGCACAAAAGGCGTTTGCCGCGAAGGACTACGGCGTGGCGGAGGCCAAGTATGAAGAAGCGGGCAAGGTGTACAACACCGACGTCGTCCTCACTAGCCTGCGGACCGTACGCGCGGCCAAGGCCGAAGATGGGGCGGCGGTCGCGGCGGCCCAGGCCGCGCGTGACGCAGAGGCCAAAAAGGCGGCCGATTTTCAACGCCTGTCGGACGTCGGCGTCACGGCCCTGGAACAGAAGCAATACGACCGCGCGGTGAAAATGCTCGGCGAAGCCAACCAGATCAAGCCGGACGACGTGAAAGTGCTGACGGCGTTGTCCAAGGCGAACCATGAGCAGGCGGACGCCACTATCCGCGTCAAACGCGATGCTGAAGCCGCCCAGCAGGAAACGGGCTTCCACCAATTCCTCGACGGCGGCAAGGCGAACCTCGCGGCGAAACATTATGACGCGGCCGTGGTCTCCCTTAAAGAGGCCGTGCGCATGAAGCCGGCCGACAAGGAGGCTATTGCTGCGTTGCAGGCAGCGGCGACGGCCCATGCCGAAATCGCCAAGACGGAGGAACAACAAGCGCAGGCGAAAATAACGGCGGACGCCTACCAGAAGCAAATGATCGACGGCCGAGCGGCGATGGCGGCGAAGCAGTACGACGCCGCGGCTGCCTCGTTTGGCGAGGCCCAAAAGTTGTTGCCCGGCGACGCCAGCTCCGGCGAGTTCATGAAGCAAGTCGCCAGCGCGAAGGCGGCCGCCGCGGCCATCGTCGCTGAGGCTGCCAGGAAACGAGCAAACGACCAACAGCGTACGGCCGCGGTACAAAATGCCTTAGCGCAGAGCCGCGCTGCTATGGCTGCGCGCGATTTGGAGGCGGCCGGGAAAGCCGTCACGTCTGCGGTGGAAAAGGCACCGAATGACCCCGAAGTGAAAAAGTCGTTGGCGGATCTACAAACGGCTCTGACCGCTAAAAAAGCGGAGGAAGCGGCGATGCAGCAGCGCGCCGCTCATACTCAGGCTCTGAAGAAAAAGGGCGCTGACGCCCAGACCGCGCAGCGTTACGACGAGGCGGTCCAGGCGTTCGCGGAAGCCAGTCAATTGGCGCCGACCGACGTGGGGTTGAAGGACTCGTTGAACAAGGCGCAGAAAGTCCGCGCCGATGTACAGGCCGTGGCCGATCAATCCGCTGCGAAAAAGACGGCGGAAGCGCGGGCCGCCCAAGTGGGTCAAATCGTGGCCGACGCCCGTAGGGCGTTGGCGAAAACGGACTATGACGAAGCCGGCAAGCTGTTGCTGGATGCGCGTAGGCTGGCCCCGAACGACCCAGATGTGGTCAAAGCGCAAGACGATCTCGCTAAAGCGAGTAAAGAGACCTCCGATAAGATAAAGAAGCAACACGACGATTACACCCTGGCGATGGGCGCCGGTAAGGCGGCCGTCCGCAAAGGCGACTACCAAGGTGCGATTAACTCGTACACGGAGGCACTGCGAATCCTGCCTGGTGACAAGGAAGCAGTGACGGCTCTTCAGGGCGCACAGCAGGTCAAGGCGGCGGCGGACGCCGGGGCCGCGCGCATGGCGGAAGAAGGTAAACGCCGCGGCGACTTCACCAAGCTAATGACGCAGGGCCAAACGGCCATGAGCGCGAAGCAATATGCGGCAGCAACCGTCGCTTTCACAGAAGCGTTGAAGTTACAGCCCAACGATCCGACGGCGACCCGCGCCCAACGCGACTCCAACCAGGCGGCGGCCGACGCCGTTCGCACCGAGGCTGATCGTAAGAAGCGTGAGGCCGCCTATGCCGACGCGATGAAGGCGGGTCGTGCCGCGATTGCGGCGCACAAATATGCCGACGCCGTGATGGCTTTCACGGGCGCCGCCAATGCGCTGCCGGGCGACAAGGACGCCGCGGCTGGGCTAAGGGAAGCGCAAGCGGCGACCGACGCCGACGCGAAAATGAAATTGGAGCAGGCAAAACGACAAGCGGACGCCGACGCGAAAGGGAAAGCGGACGAGGCGAAACGACAAGCGGACGCGGCCCATCTGGCGGCCGCTCAGGCCGCGCAAGCGAAAGCCGCGGCGGCCGACAAGATGAAGCGCGACGCCGACAACGCCGCTGCGGCCGACGCCGCTCGCAAGATAGCGGAAGCCAAGCGACAAGCCGAAGTCGCCAAATCTAAAGCCGCGGAGGCCGAGAAGATGAAGCGAGACGCCGACAACGCCGCCGCCGCCGACACTGCTCGCAAGACGGCGGAAGCCAAGCGACAAGCCGAAGTCGCCAGTCTGATGACGCAAGGACAGACGGCGCTGACCGGCAAAAAGTACGACGACGCGATTAAGGCTTACTCGGCGGCGCTGCAGTTGCAGCCTGGCGACGCAAAGGCCGCCGCTGGTTTGCATAGCGCTCAGTTTTCGCAACACATGGCGCAAGGCCAGGCGCTCGGCGCCGCCAAGAAGTTCGCCGACGCCGCCAAGGAGTACGACGCGGCCCTCACGGTTTTCCCAGACAATCCCGACGCCAAAGCCGCTCTCAAACGCGCCAAGGCCAATATGCCATGAGGCGCTACCTGATTCGCGGCAGGGCGGCGAAACAGTTCGCCGCCCTCGCCGTTTATCCTTGCTTCCTCGAACCGACCGGAGCGCCATCTCATGGACGCTTTCGACCCTTCCGCCTATGGCCCTGCGTTTGCCGCGTTGCTAGCTGATCCTCCGCTCAGTCCACTCGATTCCGGCCGGCCGGATGCCGCCCGTCAACCCTTCCTGGCGGCGCTGGCCTGCGACGACGTCTTCCTGCCGCGCCGCGTGGCGAACCGTGACATGGCCGGCGCCTGCCGGGCCGGCCTATGGCTCCTGTTTGATTTCCTTGACGAGTCGCACGCTCTCAGCCAGGAATTGCACAATTCCGAAGGCGCCTACTGGCACGCTTTGATGCACCGGCGAGAAAACGACTTCTCTAACTCCAAATATTGGTTTCGTCGCGTCGGCGTTCATCCTGTTTATGCGCCTTTACAGGCCGTCTCACGCGATCTGGCTGGCGACGCCCCTGACTCATCCGCGCAATTTCTTGGGACGAACGCGGCCTGGAACCCCTTCGCGTTCGTCGATTTGTGCGAGGCGTCGCTGGCTGGCCGGTCGCCTTGCGAGGCGTTGTGCCGCCGCGTTCAGCAGTGTGAATGGCAATTCCTTTTCGATTACTGCTATCGCAGGGCTGTCCACCAGGATTGTGCGACTTCTTAGCAGGACGGACCTCTCGAATCAATCAAGCCGCCGGCTCGGCGCCGGCGGCGGGTTGGACGGCCGATCCGGGACCGCCTGCAAGATCCTGGGAACGGTCGGGTCGGGTCGGTAGCCGACCGGCGCGAAGGCGACGGCGAAGTTGACGGTAAGGGCCAGCAGCGAAGCGGCAACTCCTCCCAGCGTCACGCGCAGGTTTGGGCCGAGCTTCAAAAATGTCGCGACCAGCGCCAGCAAGCCGAAAAGCAGGCCGAACAGGCCGATCGGTATCCCCAGGACGGGAATGACGCCGAGGATCAAAGAGATGACCCCCTGAACCAGGGAGGTCATGCCCAAGGCGGCAAGCGGGCCGTGCGGGCCAGACAAGCGCATGGCGAACTCCTCCGGGTCAATGCCCGGTCATGAATGGGACCAGCCCACGGGTGAAATAATCGGTAAGCCCCAACATCAGCAGCAGGCAGAGCCAGAAGCAGGCAACCGCAATCACAATCCACGTCACGCGCGAGCTAATTAGCGCGTGCATGAAAAATACTACGACCAAGGCGCCTTTAACCGCGGCGATGCACAGCCCAAGGACAACGTGCCAGATGCCAGGCAGGTCGAAAAAGGAAACCGTCACGGTCAACACGGTCAGCACGATCAACAGGGCGCAGACGATCATATAGGTCGTCACCGAGGGCGTGCGCTTCTCCGTCATGGTAGTCCCCCCTACAGAATATGCAGATCCGCCAGGGTGTGAGTACCGAGCAAATACAGCATCGGCAGCAGAAAGATCCACACCGTATCCACAAAGTGCCAATAAAGGGCGGTCACGTCCACCGGCGAATAATAAACCGGCGTAAAGGTTCCCCGCCGCGCCAGCACCAGCAGAACAAGCACCGCGATGATGCCGACGGTCACGTGGACGCCGTGTAGGCCCGTCATGACCCAGTAGAAAATGAGAAACAGCTTGACCTGCGGCACCTGCTCCGGCGTCAACCCCTCCTTGACCCATTCCTGGTCGTCGAAGCGCCAGCCGGGAATGAGGTTGTCGCGGTAGTCCGTGTAGTATTCAAATCCCTTAAGGACCAGAAACATCCCTCCGAGCAACGCCGTCAAGCCCAGGAACGTCATCAGGTGCTTGCGATGGCCGGCCTTGGCGTAATGCACCGCCAGCACCATGAACAGGCTGCTGACCAACAGCACAATGGTGTTAAGGCCGCCGATGACCCAGTTGAGCTTCTCGCTCGCCTTCTCAAAGGCCGGCCCGTAATGAATATGGTACGCGCCCAGTCCTAAGAACAGCGCGCCAAAGAACATCACCTCGGTGGCTAAAAACACCCACATCCCTAGCGTCCCGGCCTCGTGCTGCTCTTCGAGGTTGCGGTACTGCTCTTCCAGCGGGTGGAACACCACCGCCGTTTGGTCCAGTTCGTCGCGCAGCCGCATCGTGGCATACGAAGGTTCATAACTCATTTTGGGCTTTCTCCACGTGGTACTCGTAGGGACCGCGCACCACCACGGGCGTTGTCGCAAAGTTCTCCGTCGGCGGCGGCGACGGCGTCTGCCATTCCAGGCCGGTCGCGCCCCACGGGTTGGGGCCGGCCGGCTTGCCGTACCACAACGACAATATGAGATAGCACAAGGGCAGAACGTAGCCTACGCCCAGGATCGAGGCGCCGGCCGACGACATGACGTTCCAGACCTGGAATTCCGGCGGGTAATGGTTGTAGCGCCGCGGCATCCCGGCGTAGCCCACGATGAACTGCGGCAGGAAGGTCAGGAAGAAGCCGATGAAGATGATGAGCGCCGACAGCTTCGACCACCACTCCGAATACATGCGCCCAGTTATCTTGGGCCACCAATAATGGAGGCCCGACATATAGGCCATGACCATGCCGCCGACCATGATGAAGTGGAAGTGGGCGATGACGAAGTAGGTGTCGTGGACGTGCATGTCCATGCCGAGGCAGGCGAGAAATAGGCCCGTTAGGCCACCGGCGGTGAACAGGCAGACGAAGCCCAGGGCGTAGAGCATCGGCGCCTCGAATGAGATCGACCCTTTGTAGAGCGTAGCCGTCCAGTTGAAGACCTTGATGGCGGAGGGCACGGCCACCAGATAGCTCAGGAGCGAGAAGATCATGGCCGCGTAGAGCGAGATGCCGGCCACGAACATATGGTGCGCCCACACCAGGAAGCTGAGCGAGGCGATACCGAATGAGGAGAGGGCGACGAAGGTATAGCCGTAGAGATTCTTGCGGGAGAAGCAGGGGATGACCTCGCTGACGATGCCCATGCCGGGCAGGATCATGATGTAGACGGCCGGATGCGAGTAGAACCAAAACAGATGCTGGAACAGCAGCGGGTCGCCGCCCAGGGCCGGGTCGAAAATGCCGATGCCCCAGAGGCGTTCGACGATTTCGAGGATCAGGGCCATAGCTACCGTCGGCGTGGCCAACAGGAAAATAAAGCTGGTGGCGTAGATCGTCCAGACGAAGATTGGCAGGCGCCACCAAGTTAGTCCCGGCGCCCGCAGACGATGGACGGTGACGATAAAGTTCAGTCCGGTGAGGATCGACGAAAAGCCGACAATGACGATTCCGATAAGCGCCGGTATGACGTTGCTATGCGACGAACTGGTGGTGTAGGGCGTGTAGAAAGTCCAGCCGGTGTCGAGGCCGCCGGCGAGCATGGCGTACAGCGCCCAGACGGCGCCCAGGACGAACAGATACCAGCTCGCCAGGTTGAGGCGCGGGAAGGCGAGATCCTTGGCGCCGATCATCAACGGCAGGCAGAAGTTGCCCAGCACGGTCGGCACCACCGGCACCAGAAAGAAGAACACCATGATGACGCCGTGCATGGTGAACAGCTTGTTGTAGGTGTCGGCGCTGACCAGACCGCTGTCCGGCGTCATGAGGTTGAGGCGCACGATGGTGATTGCCACGCCGCCAAGAAAGAACATCACCGTGACCGTAATCAGGTAGAGCAGGGCGATGCGCTTGTGGTCCTTGGTCAAGAGCCACGACAACACGCCGGTGGTGGTGTTCAGGTAGTTTTCGCGCGGCTGTATGGCGATGCTCATGGCTCTCACTTGCTGTTAATGGGGGGGGTGGCGGCGGGCGGCGCGAACTCCTCCACGCGATTGGGCGTCTCACCGCGGTGCAGCGACTTTAGGTAGGCGATCAGCTGGTTAATTTCTTCCGGGCTGACCTGGCCCTTGTAGGTCGGCATGAGGTTGTCCCAGCCGAGGACGATCTTCTTGCCAGGGTCGTATACCGACTCGCGGATGTAGTCGTCGTCGGCGATCACAGTACTGCCGTCGCGGAGATGGACCGGCCTGAGATAGAGGTCTTCGAGAACCGGGGCGCGGGCGTTTTCGTCGGCGCTGTGGCAGCTGATGCAGCGATATTTGAGGAAGACCTTGCGGCCTTCCAGGGCCATCGACCCCTCGGCGTTGAGGTGCAGCCAGCGTTCGTATTCGGCAGGCTCCATGACGTGGACGGTGCCGACCATGCCGGCGTGATTGGTCCCGCAGTATTGAGAGCAGAAAAGATGATAATGGCCGGGGCGGATCGGCTGGAACCAGACGCTGGAGTAGCGGCCCGGAAGGACGTCCATATGGACGCGAAAGGCCGGGACGAAGAAGCTGTGAATGACGTCCTCGGAGGTCAGCATGAGCTTAAAAGGTTGGCCGACGGGCACGTGTAGTTCGTTGATCTCACGCTGTCCCTCGGGGTGCTGAAACTTCCACATCCACTGTTTACCGACGACGTAAACCACCGTGGCGTCGTCCGGCGCCCGGTAGGCGTCGAAATAGACGATCGCTCCCGCGACGAAAAAGCCAATGAAGATGAACATTGGGGTGATTGTCCAGAACAACTCCAGCGGCCTGTTGCCGCGCATTTCCGCGGGCGTCGGCGTATTGCTCCGGCGGCGGTAGCGCACGGCGAAGTAAATGAGCGTCACGGCCACGCTCAGGCCGACGGCGCCGCAAATCGTGGTCAGCATATAGAGCAGCAGGTCCACGCGTGAGGCCGTGGTCGAGGCCTGCGATGGGAACCAGATAATCTGCTGCGCGAACATGGCGTCACTCCTTCACGGTCGCGCCGGGCGGGGAAACCCCGCCCCTACGGGCCCCACATCCAAAATCGGGAGGTACACCCAACCGCTCCGGCATTGTTTCCGCCGACGCCTCCTGCTACATAAGCCGTGCATCCGTGCCGCGCCGACGCATTTCGTTCTCCCGGTTCGGAGGTAGCACGTCCATGAAATGTCTCGTCACCGGCGCCGCCGGCTTCATCGGTTCTCACTTGTGCGAACGACTCCTTCAGTCGGGCCACGCCGTCGCCGGAATCGACGCTTTCATCCCGTATTACCCTCGCGCCGTCAAAGAGGCCAACCTCGCCGGGCCGCGCAATCATCCCGATTTCACGCTCTTTACCAGCGATCTTCGCGATAGCGATCTCGCTCCGGCGCTCGACGGCGTTGAGGCCGTCTTTCACCTCGCCGCGATGCCCGGCCTGCCGCGCAGCTGGACCGATTTCGCTCTTTATGAGGGCTGTAATGTCGCCGCCACGCAACGGCTGTTAGAAGCGGCCCGCCAAACGCCCACGCTGCGCCGCTTCGTCTACGCTTCCACGTCGTCGGTCTACGGCCGTTATGGTTCCGGCGATGAGACGCTGCCGACGCGGCCGTCCTCGCCATACGGCGTGACCAAGCTGGCCGCCGAACACCTCTGCCGCGCCTACGCCGAAGAACATGGCCTGCCCGTAGTGGTGCTGCGCTATTTTTCGGTCTACGGCCCGCGGCAGCGGCCCGATATGGGCTACCATAAGTTCATCCACGCCCTCTTGCATGGCGACGAGATCGCCGTCTTTGGCGATGGTTTGCAGACGCGCGGCAACACCTACATTGACGACTGCACGGCCGCCACGATGGCCGCGCTGGAGGCGCCGGTAGGCGAAGTGTACAACGTCGGCGGCGGCGAAACGGCGTCGGTATGGGATATTCTGGGCAAGCTGGAGACGATCCTCGGGCGGCGGGCTGTGGTACGCCGCGAGCCGGCCCGCGCCGGCGATCAGCGCTTCACGGCCGCCGACGCCGGCAAGCTGACGCGCCATCTCGGCTGGACGCCGGCGGTCGGTCTCGACGACGGCCTCGCCCGGCAAGCGGCATGGCAACAAGCCCAGCAGGGACGACGACTGGCGGCGTGAGCGCCGCCCCAAAACAACATCAAGAGCGACACTCAAATGGACAAATCATCTCTGCCGGCCGTCGTTCTACTGAGCGGCGGTCTCGATTCCGCCGTCGCGCTGGCGGTGGCGCGCCGGGATGGCTTCCGTTGCCACGCTCTGACCATCGCTTACGGGCAGCGCCATGCCGTCGAGTTGGACGCCGCCCGCCGCGTGGCCGCCGCACTTGGGGCCGTCGAACAGCGCGTCTTTTCCCTCGACCTTCGCGCCTTCGGCGGCTCCGCCCTGACGGCCGACCTTGACGTGCCGCGCGACCGCAACGCCGAGGAGATGAATTCCGGGATCCCTATAACCTACGTTCCCGCTCGTAATACAGTTTTTTTATCGTTGGCCCTAGCGTGGGCCGAGACACTCGGCGCGTTCGACCTCTATATCGGAGTTAATGCGGTGGATTACTCCGGCTATCCGGATTGTCGGCCGGAGTTTACTTTCGCTTTCGAGCAATTGGCGAACCTCGCCACAAAGGCCGGTGTTGAGAAGCAAGGTCGTTTCCACATCCACACGCCGCTTGTCCACCTTTCCAAAGGGGAAATCATTCATCTCGGCTTAACGCTCGGCGTCGATTTCGGCCTGACGCATAGCTGCTACGACCCAGCGCCGGACGGCGCCGCCTGCGGACGTTGTGACTCTTGCCGCATCCGCCGCGACGGCTTCGTCGCCGCCGGCGTCCCTGATCCGACGCGCTATGCCCTTGGATGATTGCATAGGTCCTATTGGACGCAGGCCTGTAGGGGCGGGGTTTTCCCGCCCTGCGTCGTCAAAGGCGGGGAAACCTTGCCCCTACAGGCCCTCGCCTCCAAAATCGGGAAGGGTGCGCCTGCGTCGAACCCGACTGGACAGGATACGCGGAAGGGTTTAAAGTAGATTGGAGAAGATTGAACACCAGCGTAAACAATAGGCCCGAACCATTTTTCCGGAGGTATGTTTGACGACCGCACTTCTAGCGGAGCCGCGAAGCGGCTTCCATTCTCTCTCCCTTTGTCCCGAATTGGTGGCCTCTCTCGACCGCGCGGGCTACAGCGATCCTACCCCCATCCAGGCCGCCGTCATCCCCGAAGCGCTCGCCGGACGCGACGTCCTCGGCCAGGCGCAGACTGGAACCGGAAAGACCGCTGCCTTCTTACTCCCGTTCATGCACCACTGGCGCGAAGAAGAGCAGCACGGGCCGCAAGCCCTTATTCTGGCGCCCACGCGCGAACTGGTCGTCCAGGTGGCCGAGGAGGCGACGCGCCTCTCTCCCAGCCCCAACTGCCGCTCCGTGGCCATCTATGGCGGTCAGCGCTTCCAGCAACAACTCACGCAACTGAAGCGTGGGGCTGCCATCGCCGTCGGCTCTCCCGGCCGCGTGCTAGATCATCTGTCGCGCGGTACGCTTTCGCTGGACAAGGTGCGCTACGTCGTCCTCGACGAAGCCGACCGGATGCTTGACATTGGCTTTCGGCCCGACATTGAACGCATCCTGCGCCGTTGCCCGTCGAAGCGCCAGACGCTGCTCATGTCCGCGACGCTGCCGCCTCCCGTCCTGCGGCTGGCTCAACGCTATATGGTCGATCCGGTGAACATTAATTTGTCGCCGGAAAGAGTCACCGTTGAGAACATCGCCCAGTCGTACATCACCGTCGATGAAGACCGCAAGTACGAGCTGCTGCTGCATGTCTTCGACCGCCAGGAACCACGTCAGTGCATCATCTTCTGCGAGCGTAAGCGCTGGGTGGAAGACTTGTACCGCCAACTCCGCCTGGATCGTAAGCGCGTTGCCATGATGCACGGCGACCTTCCTCAGCCACTCCGCAATCGCATCATGCAAGGTTTCCGCGATGGCAAGATCACTTACCTCGTGGCCACCGACGTTGTCGGCCGCGGCATTGACGTGAAAAACATCTCGCACGTCATCAATTACGACCTGCCGCTCGACCCCGAAAACTACGTCCACCGCATCGGCCGTACCGGCCGCATCGGCGCCGATGGCGTGGCGGTGGCCTTCGTCACCCCGGAGCAGGGCGACCGGCTGACCGACATCGAAGGGTTCATCAACAAAGAAATCGACCGGGAAGACATCGAAGGCTTTCAGGCCTACACGCCCCGGCCGGTCAAGGAAGATCCCAAGGAGTTCAAGACGCCGACCAAAGTGTTCGGCCGTCGCACGAAAAAGTATAGCAATCGTCTCTAAATTTATTGGCGAACGGCCGGCGTAAGCCGGCTGGTACGTCACCAAGTCGGCGATAATGTGACGTACCAGCCGGCTTACGCCGGCCGTTCGCCATTGTCAAAGCCCACGAGGTTCGCTCGTGGGCTTGCCGTTTTTATAGCCCTCTTCGCCAAGCGGAACATGCACCGACTTTCCCGCCCCACGCAGCAACGGAATCCGGCCGCCGCGCAGCAGAATGAGGAAAGCAGGTACCAGAATGGGCCGCACGACAAACGTATCCAAAAGAATGCCGAACGCCAGGGCGAAGCCGAGTTGCTTCATTTCCGTCAGCGAACCGCCCAGAAGCGACGCGAAGGTGCCGGCCATGATGACGCCGCAGCTGGAAATGATCGGGCCAGTTCGATCCAACGCCTGCGTGATCGCATGCAATGGTCCGTGGCGCCGTTCCTCTTCGTCGATCCGCGTCATGAGAAAAATGTTGTAGTCCTCGCCGACGGCGATCAATATGGCGAATAAAAAGATCGCTATTTTCCAGTCGATCCCGTTAAACCCGTGAGGGTCAAGTAGGTAGAAAACGATGAAACAGACTCCTAACGTCGTGTAATAGCTGAACAGGACGCTCACCAGTAGGTAGAAGGGAATCGTGAACCGGCGCAGCAGGACGATGAGGATAAAGAACACACTGGCAAGAACAAGAATCTCGATGCGGCCACTGTCCTCTTGCATAACGCTCGCCAGGTCGCGCACGCTGGCGGTCGTTCCGACGACGTAAAGCTGAGAATCCTGACGGTCACCGGCCGGGAGTGCGGATCGCACGGCCTGCTCCATGCGGTTAAGGTCTTCAATGCTTTGCCGCGAGAATGGACTTTGATTCAAGGTCAGATCTAGGCGAGTCGCCGTCCGTTCTGATTTCCCCAGGCCGGTGACGTAATGAGTGCGGGCCTCGCGCTCGGTGGTCTCTTTGCGCACCTCCGCCGGCACTTCCAACCCGGAGTAGTCTTGCCCAGCCTGTTCGGTGATTCCCAGCGGGCTGGTAAGGCTGCGCACGTCCGCCAGCCCCAATTCGTCTTTCCGCGCGCGCAGTTGATCGGTCACTTTTTCCACGACGGCCCGCCCCTCCGGGGCGCCGAAGTCCGTGTGCGGATCGACCAGCAGCATGGAAACGGCGCCTACGATGCCGGCGGGGAAATGCTCTTGGAGCAATCGGGTTCCAGCTGTGCTGGAAGATTCCGCTGGAAGATTCGCAATGAAATCGAAAGTCACATGGTTGGAAAGCAGCCCGCCGAGGATTGCGAAAGGCGCCATGACCGCGACCGTCGTCCACCAGACCGTTCCGGCCCTGCGAAGTAGAAACCGACCAATCCAGTCCCAAATCCGTTCCATGCCACCGGCCGCGAAGTACGCTCGCCAGGATTTCGCCGGCGTATCCGACGCTAGCCCAACGCTTTGCCGACCCATTTGCGGCCAAAAGGCCCATTTGCCGGCCAGCCCCAAGAGCGCCGGGCTGAACGTCAGCGTGGCGCACAGGACTAGAAAGAGAGTAAGGGGGATGGCGATGCCGGCCTCTCGGAACTTGCCGAACTGGGCGAAAAACATCATGCCAATGCCGCACATCACCGTGGCCGCACTCGCCGTAAGGGCCGCGCCCACGTTGCCGACCGCCGCCTCCGCCGCCTGCGAAGGATTATTGCCGAGGTCCAACTCTTCCTTGTACCGGGCTGTCAGAAAAAGGCAGTAATCGACTCCGGCGCCGTAGGCAAGGATGGTGACATAAATCTGTAGACCCTGGAAAAGCGTAAGGTATCCCGCTTGCCCCAGCAGTGCCAGAATGTTGAGCGAAATCTGCACCGCGAGGCCCACCGTGGCCAGGGGGATCAAAGCGAGCAACGGCGCCCGGTAAATTACGACTAACAGCACGATTACCATCACCACCGTCAGAAACATGGTGCTGCTTACGCTATCTCGTTCGGCCTGCGTGTGATCCCGGCCTATAACGGCGCTGCCGGTAATGGTGATCTCCAATCCCGGCGGAACCTCTCCCCGCGCCTGGAGATGATGGACCAGTTTCTCAGTCTCTTCAATCGTCGACCAGTTTTGAATGGAGAGGAATTCCGTCGTTAGATCGACCACGACCAGCAGCGCCTGCCCGTCGGGACTCACGAGCAAGGCGCCGGCCCCAGGCGTATTGGGTGTACGGATGCGAGCAATGATGGACCGCTTCTGCGGCGGTTCGGGCTGCTTGACCGATTCGTCGTCGGAAAATAAAGGGTCGTCGGAAGATTTGATTTCGTAAGCCAGACCGCCGTCGTCTTCGGCGAGGCTCCGAATTCCGGGGGATAATTTATCGCTGATGAACTTCAGATCGCCGGCAAGGTGCGGGCGCTCGTCCTCGTTTCGGTGGAGGACGAGTACCACATTGCTGCCCTGACCATCCTGGGGAAACGCCTCGGCGAACTTTTCCTCGGCGCGCCGACTTGGCGACTCCGCGGGCAAGAAAGCGAATTCGCGGTCTTGAGCTGCCTTGTTCCACGGCGGCGCGGCGTACCAAGTTCCTATCAGGAGGGCCGCCCACGCCGCCAGCACCAGCGGCCAAGCGCGCCGAACAGCTTGTCCAAGGAAGCGAAACATCGTCCTCCATCCGTTTGCGCGGCGCTGTGTCCTGGTGAGCCGCCGGGCTTGCCCCGGCGGGATAAACCCGCTGGCTCGCTAGGGTTTTGAAACGGCTTTTAACTACTTAAAAGAGAATGAATCGGATTATTTCGCTTTATCTTTCGGCGGGTAATCTTTCACCGCGGCGGCCAAAACTTTATCGAAGTCTTCCGGCACGGCCTCAAAGCCGGTGAGGTGAAACAGGGTCAAGAGCGTCTGCCCCTTTTCATTGTTGGTTGCGTTCATCATGCCCGTTTTGAATTGTTCCCGAGTGCCTTCATCCAGCACCGAACCGTAATAGGCTACCACCACGGGCGGAAAAGGCTGCGAATGCGCAACTTCCTTTAGCTGCTTAAAACGGCCCGGCTTACGGCCTTTGTAGGCTTCGAGAGCGGCGCGAATGACTGCCACCACCTGCACTTTTCCATCGACCAGCGAGTCTAAAGCCTCCTCCACGTTGTCCGGCGTGGTGACCTTGGAGAAGAATGTCTTCGCAGTCTTGCCGTCGACTTCGCTCTGCCGGTCCACGAACAGACGTAGGGAACCTTCGCCCGTCGCGGGCAGCGCCAGCGACTGACCCTGTAGCCCGGCGAAATCTTTAGCCGCATTGTCGCGCTTTACCACTAGATGAGCGACGGGATAGCGGTTGACGTTGATGGCGATAGCCAGCGGCTTCAGTTCCGGATTCTTTTGCTGCGCCCAAGCGAATTCGTAGCCCTGAAAGACGCCGAGCTGCAACTTTCCTTTGGCCATCTGGTCGGTGAGTTCTTGCCAATCCTTTTGGCTGAGGATCTCGTTGTCCATGCCATCTTCTTCCTTGATGTACTTGTGCAACGTTTCGAGGCCGGCCTTTTCTCTAGGCCCGTGGGTCTGGCCAGTCAGCTCGCCGGACGTGCCAATTCGTAGGACGTCCAATTTGTCCGCCGCCGTTCCAGTCGTTATCCCCACGGCTGCCAGAAAAGGCGCGAGCGCGAACGTCAGAAAGAAGAATCTCGAAGTAAGCCGAGACGAGCTTTGTCGTATAGTCATGGCGCTATCTCCAGTCCGCATTCCATTAAGTAAGAGTCACTGCCAGAAGACCAGCCGCCGTTGCTCTGTCCCGGCGGAGATAAACCCCCGCCGCTCGCTTATTGTAGGGCGCGCGCGACAGCGAGGCACTCGCATTTGAAATAAGCAAATACGGAGCCAAAGAATAGAAGTGAAAAGGACGAATCGCGCCGCCTTCCTGTCCGGTCGGGGCGATTCGTCTCGCGGCATTCAAAAAATGGCTTACTTCGCCTTCGCGCCGGCCGTGATGACAGTCCGGGGACCTGTAGGTTCGACCAGTCCCGCGCAGAAGCCGCCGGCGGTCACGCGCTCCAAGTCGGCGAGGGCCAAAACCTGCTGGTAAAGGAACTCATTGTACTGCGACCGCGCCGTCGCCGCGACTACATGCGCGTTGACCACTTCGTCCACCTTGACCTTTAGGCCGGCGATGAAATCCCGGTTTTGGTCGGCCGCCAGTTTATCGCCGGAGTCGGCGGCCTCGCGCGCCGCGCTCGCCTGCTGAGACGCCTGTTCCCAGCGAAGGAAAGAGTCATCGGCCTCCAGGACAATCAGGTTGCGCGTCGTCGCCACCATGGCCCCCGCTCGCGCGTACAGCGCTCGGGCGTGCTCGACGCGCTCCTGTCGATTGCCGGCCAATAGGCCCGGCATCTCCGGAGCGACGGCCCCAGGACGGTACTCGCTGTTGCGAACGCCTTGCGGGACTGGCCGGGCGTGGATGTCCGTGCCGGCGGCGAACGTCTGCATCCGTTGGAGTACGCTCGTGCCTTGAGCGTCGATCTCCAGGCAAACGACCTGGGCGAAGACGCCGGCCTGAATCATTTCGCCGCGACGGGCGACGGCCGCGGCGACCACCTCGTCGCGGTTGGGGCGCACATCCGGCTCGGGCAGACGGCCGGGCGGCACGTCAAGCCAACACTCCGGCTCTAGTCCAATCGCTTCTTTGAGGGCGGCCAAGGCGCGCTTTACTCCAGAGGTTGCCTGTATACGTCGCGTCTCGGCAAGGCGTTGGTAAACCGTGGCCCGGTTGACGTCGGCGGATGTAATGTCCGCGGCGCCGGCGTCCAGAGCGCGTTGGGCCGCGTCGCGCGTGGCGCCGATCCGATCCACGACGCCGCGAGCGATGCGCTCCTGTTCGCGGGCGTAAATGACGGTGAAATAGGTGCGCGCCACGGCGTAGGCCGCGTCGCGCTGGTCCTGTTCCAGGCCGGCGGCGGCGGCGGTCACACCGAGGCAGGCTTGCCGGCGCCGAACAGGTATTTCAGGATCGAGGGTCGCCGGGAAGCGCAGTTTTTCCACAGCCTCCCGCCCGTCTTCACTCGCGGTCAGGGTCGCTTGCTGGGCGGCGATGCGCGGCTGTCGTTCCAGGGCCAGGTGGATGCACGTCGCCAGGTCAAGCGTCTGGCTCGAAACAGGCAAAGCCGGTTGGGGGCCGGTCTGACTGAACACGGGCATTTCAGCGCTGGCGGTAGGTTGGGCGGTAGTCAGGGACGCCGTGAGACACAATAAAAAAGCGGGCGCCAGCCGCGCGACAACCCGAACCGGAAACCCGCCTTGAAAGCGCCAGTGGTGCATCATGTGGTGTATCCTCTTGCACGACGGCGCGTGGAAGGGCGCCGTCGCTGTTGCTCGGAACCTTACTCCTGCTCGGGACAAAACCGATGTCCGGCTTCGAGAATTCATCGGCCGGACGGCCTGGTTTTAATACGCGCAAGCGGGCGGCATCCAAGCAAGCGACTGCAGATCACGACTGCTGTGGGGATTTTGCCGTGTTTGTGGTGCCGAAGAAGTCGTTTAGCCGCGACCCGAAGGGGAGCGCGGGCGGAGCGCTCCCCTTCGGGTCGCGGCTAAACGACCCCTTCCCAGGAGAAGACTTACGGAACAGATTCTTAGGGATCGCGCTGAACGACGCCGCTAAAAGCGTAGCGCTGCCAGCGCTGTTGCAGATCGTCGTAGCCTCGAATGTCGTAATACTTTTGCAGCGCCTGCTCGTAGCCGCTTTGCATCCCGTCGCGCATGAATTGAATAAATACTGGCTCCCCCTTCTCCTTGGACAAGAACTCGACCAATGACACGCTTTCGGCGTAGAAGGCGCCAATTCGGCGGCTGTCGTTGGGATACTGGTCCATTGGAATCAGTTCGGCCGCGGCGAAGAGTTCGCCGTTGCTGCGATGTTGCGGCAAGTTGTGCAGGTGCCTTTCAATTCGTTCTCGCGGCTCGGACAAAACGGCCATACCCTCATCTGCCCAGTGCGGCAGCGGGCGGTTGTAACCATCGGCCAACACAACATGGGTCGTCTCGTGCGGCAAGACGCCGATGAACATATTCGGATCGTCAAAGTGAACGTCGATGCGCCGCGAAGCGATGCGATCCGTCCCGTGGCCGACCGAGGAATGCCCCGCCAGCGTGGGCGGCTGTTTCGTCGCCAGGCTGTAGTCTTGGGCGGTGGCGTGTAGATAGATGTCGCAGCGAGGGGTCCAGGTTGGCGCCGGTTCGCCAAACCACTTCTTGCTCGCGGCCGTGCGCGCGGCCTCGGCGACGCGCAACGCCTTCTCGGCGGTTTCACGACTCTGGTTGTGAAAGAGACGGAAGTTGACCGTTTCCGCCATGGCATAGTTCTGGTTTTGCTGGCGCGGCGTGTGGCGAACCTCGACTTCACCCGGTACGTCGTCGGGCGGGGCGGCGCGGACGGCCGGGCCGCGGATTTTGCTGAGAAGGTTCTTGCCAAAGACGCCCAGCGCCTGGTTGGCCGGCGCCATGTCCAGCGCCTGGCGCACATCGCGTTCCCACTCGGGCTGCGCCGGCGTGCCGGCGGGCGCGTGGTTGAGCGCATCCACCACCGAGTAGACCTTGCAATAGGCCCATCGTTCCCGACCTTGGGCCGCGACGGCTGGATCGATTCGGCTGGCCTGTTCGTAGAGTCGGCCAGCCTCGACGTAATGGCGGCCGGCGAATTCCTTTTCCGCCTGATCGAGCATGGCCTGTGCCTTGCCGTGGTCATTGGCCAGGACGGCGCCCGTCGCCTTGACGGGCGCGGCGACAAGCGGCTTTATCCCGGAAGTCGTAGCGGCCGTGGGATGCGTCGTATGGAGTACGAGGAGCGCGCCGGGGTCGATACACTCCAGGCGGGTCATGTAGGTGAGAATTTCGGTGGTGCGATTATTCTGCTTTAGCTCTCGTAAATAGCCGAGATAGGCGTCGCGCAAGGCGTCGAGATATTCCTTTTTGCCGTCGATGAAGGCAATGCGCGACTCTAGCACGGTGACGGCGGCCTGGTAGTCGCCGCGCTTCAGCGCATCGCGCCCTTCCTGGAGAGCCTTTTGAACGGAGAGAAGATTGAGAACCTTCTTTTCGTGATCTTCATCGCCGGCGGCGCGGACGAATGGGAGGGCGCCGAGCAGGAGGACGGCGGCCAATAGCAAATAGCGGCCTTTACGGGCCATGGGGAGCATCCTTGCGCCATGGGTTCAGGTGAGCGAATCGGGAGCTTCAAGCGGAACGAAGCTGACTACGGGCGCCTACGGGGAAGATAAATCGAAGGTGAACGTACAAGGAAATAACCGCCATCCTGGCGAAGGCAGACGCCGCGAACGGGCGTACCTTAGATTTTCAGGCGGAAAAGAACAAGAGGAGGTTGGAAAGGTTTCCACCAACCCGAAGCGCAACCGAGGGAAATCGCGAGGCCTCGCTTGCGCTTCGGGTTGGTGAGCGGGGCATAAATTGAGCAAGCTATTGTTGTGCGGGCCCTTATGGCCCGGCCAGGCGTCGTTCTTGGGCCGCCTCTTCTTCGTGGCCGCCTTTCTTTAGAATATCGGCTAAGAGAGCGTGCGTCGGTTTGTGATTCGCGTCCCGTTTTTCCGCAGTGCGCAGCCAATAGAGGGCGAGGTCTCCTTGCCCCATTTCGTCGTTCATTTTTCCCAATTCGTAAGCCGCGTCGGCTTTCGCGGATGGACGTTCCGCTTCGCCGGCCAGCAACGCCTGCATCCGCGCGCCCTTAGCCATGACTTCATCGTACTTCTTGAGCACGGCGGCAGCCTCCTTTTCCTGGCTCGGTTCGCGAAGACAATCGTGAAGACCATTCAGCGCCTCTATCGAGTTCGGGTCGTCCTGCAGAATTCGCCGGAAATACTTCTCCGCTTCAGCGACCCGCGGAGGACTGGCCTGCAACTCCAATTTGCCGCGATACAGTAGCGCCATCGGCGAATCAGGATTGGCGGCCAGAACCCCGTCGAGCAAAACCCTGGCCTCGTCCGTCCGCCCTTGAAGAAAACGAGCCTGGGCCAGGCCGAGTTGGACCTCCTGACGTTCGGGATGCGTCTTTTCCAGGATCTCCAAGTGCGGTTCCGCCAACTCCGGGTCGTAGTGACCCAGGTAGAGCAGCGCCAAGCGGATTCGCACTTCGACGCGTCCGGGGGACAGTTCCAGCGCTCGCCGGTAGTCCTTGGCCGCCGTCTCTTGGCGCTGTAACTTCTCCATGATCCAACCGTGCCAGTCGAGGGCGCGGACGTCGTCCGGATATTGCGCCAGGCAGCGGTCCAAATAACCCAAGGCGGGGAGGAAGCGCATCAGCTTCATGTGCCCGCGCGCCAACGTCTCCAAAATCTCCCGCTCATGGACCTTGTCCTTTTCGGCCGCGTACATGAGGCCGTTTTCCACTTTCTCCACGTCGCCTAGCTGGGCGCGGAGAAGTAGCGTTTCCAGCTGCGTATCCGACGACGGCCCGTGCTGAAGCCGGCGGCACTCCGCCAATTGCGCTTCCGCCTCGGCGTAAAGGCCGCTGTTGCGGGCGACCCGCGCGGCAAGGAAATGCGTCTCGACGCTCCAGGGCCAAACGGTCAGGCAAAACGAGAGGTGTTTGTATGCCTCGCCCGCGCGATCGTCGTCCAGCGACGTCTTGGCTTCCCGAAACTCTTGTAGCGCCCATAGATGAGCGCCAATCGGGACCACCACGGCGGCGACGAGCAACAGGACGGCAACGCAGGCGATAGGTCGCCGGCGCAGCAGGCGAAACGGCCAAAACATCAGTCGAAACACCCACCGGAACATTTCCCATCCCTCCCACACCGCGCCGGTTCGCTGATTTTGTCTATACGATTGTATTATAACGGAAACGAAGAAACGCCGCAGTAGCTATAGGGCGGGGAGACCCCGCGCTCCCTCCGACGATTGCCGAAAACAAATGCTGCACCCATACCTTGCTACTTGTGCCGTTCGGAAGGCTTGTGGTATAGTGAAGCGGGTACGCGATTGGATGCGTCGGAGGTTCCCGGTTTTCACCCCATGCCCGCGCAACTCATAGCCCTGAGTGAAGGCCCGAGCATTTGGCTGGACAAGCCGATCCTGCTCATCGGCCGGCATCCCGAGTGCGACATCCAAATTGATTCGCGCAAGATTTCGCGCCGCCATTGCTGCATCGCCCAGGTCAGCGATTACCTCATCGTCCGCGACCTTGGCAGTACCAACGGCGTCCGCATCAACGGCGTCCGCGTCGTCGAGGGCCGAATCGCGCCCGGCGACGAAGTGACCATCGGCGGCAATCGCTATCGCGTCAGCTGGGACTCCATCGCACCTGAGGCGTCACCGGCCCGCATCAAGAACGCGGCTCGCGCAGCCAGCGCGAAGCAAATCGACGACGAAAGGCTGGAGTCGAGTGACGAGCCGATCCCGTTGACGGAATCGGGCAGACCGCGACTCGTCAAGGCGCCGTCTCCGCCAAACGTGGACGAATCGTTGATCCTGCCCCAAAAACTCGAATTGGCGCCGCGAAGCGACGAATTTCCGCAGAGGAATCATTTTCCGCCGGTGCGTCCCCCCGAGTGAAGCGTCAGCCACTGCGCGCTGAACCATTGCTTCTCATCCGTCCACATCCGTTCCACTTTTAACCCCGCCCGCTCCGCCAATTCGGCAAAGTCGCGCGGACTATACTTATAAGAAAATTCGGTGCGAATGGTCTCACCGCGCGCGAAGGACAAGGCGGCGCCGCCGACGTGGACCGTTTGGTCCGCCAGGCTGACCAGGTGCATTTCCATACGGCCGCGGCGGGCGTTATAGAAGGCGTGGTGGCGGAAGCGATCCACGACGAAATCGGTGTGCAATTCGTGGTTCATGCGCGTCAGCAAATTAAGGTTGAAGGCGGCCGTGACGCCGAGGCGGTCGTTGTAAGCGGCTTCGAGGACGGCGCGGTCCTTTTTCAAATCGGCCGCGACCAGCAGGGCGCCGTCGGGGCCGCACAATCGCGCCATCTGGCGGAGCAGACGCGCGGCCTCGGCCGGGCGGAAATTGCCGATGGTCGAGCCGGAAAACAAGACGACGCTCCGGCCGGCGGCCGGCGGCAGTGGAGGCAACTCGAACGGCTGCGTGAAGTCGGCGGCCACGGGCAGGACCGGCAACGCGGGGTAACGGCGCCGCAACCGCGCCGCCGAGCGGCTCAAGTGTTCGCCGCTGATGTCCACGGGTACATACGCGGCCGGTTCGCGGAGTTGGTCGAGGAGGAGTCGCGTTTTAAGGCTGCTGCCGCTGCCATATTCAATCAGGACGGCGCCGCGTCCGGCGGCCTCGGCCATCTCGGCCGCATGGCGCCGCAACAGGTCCAATTCGCATCGCGTCAAATAATACTCGTCCAAGTCGCAGATTCGGTCGAAGAGCGCCGAACCGGCGGCGTCGTAAAAATACTTGCAGGGCAATCGCTTCCGCCGACGGCGCAAACCGTGGAGGACGTCGCGGAGAAAGCCGTCGGCGGCCGGGGAACGGCCGGTGGCAGTAAGCGGAGCGGTAGTGGTCTTCATGGGTTTCTCGCGAGTCGGACGCCTGTGAACTGCCAGCGCGCCTCAGGAGGGAAAAAGTTGCGGTAACTACGGCGGAAATGGGAACGCGCCGTCGCGCACGATCCGCCGCGCAGCACCATCTGATTGCACATGAACTTGCCGTTATATTCGCCAAGAGCGCCGGTGAGAGGAACATATCCCGGATAGGCGACATAGGGACTGGCCGTCCACTGCCATGCTTCGCCAAACATCTGCGCCGCCGTCCCTGGTGCGGCCGTGGGCGATGCGGACGGGTGCAAGTGGTCGCCTTCGAGGAACGAACCGCCGGACGGACACGCCTCCGCCGCGGCCTCCCATTCCGCTTCGGTCGGCAGCCGGGCGCCGGACCAGCGCGCGAAAGCGTCGGCCTCGTAAAAACTCAGATGGCAGACCGGCTCCTCGTCGCGCACCGGCCGTAGGCCGTCGAGCGTAAATTGCATCCAACGGCCATCGTGCTTCTCCCAATAGAGAGGGGCCGTCCAGTCGTGCGCGAGCCGCGCCGCCCAGCCGTCCGAGAGCCACGCCTCCGGCCGATCATAGCCGCCGGCGTCGAGGAAGGCGCGGTACTCGCCGCACGTCGTCAGGCGATCCGCCAAGAGGAACGCTTCCACGTAAACGCGATGGCGCGGCGTCTCGTTGTCGAAAGCGAAACCGTCACCCGCACGGCCGATCCAGCGCACGCCAGCGGGGAAGTGCAGCCAATTCAGCGCGCTCCCCTTTTCAGGGTCTCCCAGGCGATAAGGTGGAGATGGAAAGGGCGAGTCGCGATATGCCGGCCGCAGTGGATTGGCGCCGAAGGCGTGCTTGAGGTCTGTCAGGATCAGTTCCTGGTGCTGTTGCTCGTGATGAAGTCCCAACTCGACGACGGACGCGAGGGACAAAGGCAGAGGCGCATCGTTCCGGAGTAAAGTCAACATTTGCTCGTCCACCTGCGCGCGATAGCGGTGGATCTCACCGACCGTCGGGCGAGACAGGAGGCCGCGACGCGCCCGGGGAAGGCGATCACCCACGGCGTTGTAGTACGAGTTGAAAAGAAAGCCGAAATGCGAGTCGAACGACACATAATCGTCGCAGGCGGCGGCGAGGACGAACGTCTCGAAGAACCAGGAGGTGTGGGCCAGATGCCATTTGACCGGGCTGGCGTCGGACATCGACTGCACGACGTAGTCCTCAGCTGCCAACGGTTCGCACAAACGCTCGGTCTGCTGACGAACCGAGGTGTACGCATCCACAAGCCGAGAGGGACCGGCGCGGAGAAGCGTTTGTTGTTCCAGTTGCATCACGGCGCCTCACAAAAGACAAGGGCGAACCGATTTATTAATAGAGGCGTCCGTGCGTCCGGGCGCTCCTTCGCCAGATTTATTCTAGGGACAAGGTGTAGGTGCGAACGGTGAAGTGGAATACGATGCAGGGAAGTCTCAGACGAACCGGGCGGTTCGCCTGAGACTTGCCCGCTGGTCAACGCTTCTTCAAGCGGCTTTCCACGGCGTCGATCATCGCCTTCTCGTCGGGGAATTTGCCGGTTTGCAGTTTCGAGTAGATCAGGTCGCCGTCGGCGCTCAGCTCGAAACAGCCGCCGCCGGACGGCGTCAATTTGAGGTCGCGTATTTGTTGTTTGAAAGTGCTGAGCAACTTGCCCGTCAGACTGACGGCTTGCGGCTCATAGTTTCACATCGAGCAGTACTTGAGTTCCAAGTTCATAAATCTCCTTTCGCGCATTACGCTTGCGTTTCGCGCACGTCAGACAGGGGCGATCACTCCACCCATTATTATAGTATAGGCAGTACCCGCCGCGCCGGTGTCGCAGGCTCGCACGCATGACCGCCGCTTTTCCTCCCACCGTGATCGTCCGGCACTCGCGCGAGAACCCGCGCAAGTGTTCGGTCATACCGCTGCGCGGCCGGCCGGACCTGATGTTCCTGCCGTATCCGGTACGGCAACGGCCGCCGCTGGACGGCTATCTTCGTTTGGCGGCCGATGGGCCGCCGTTGACCGGCGCCGACGCCGCATCCGGCCTGCTGCTTCTTGATGGCAGCTGGCGCTGGGCGGCGGCGATGACGCGCGATTTCGTGGACGTGACGCCGCGCTCCCTGCACGGTTGGCGCACGGCCTACCCGCGCACCTCGAAACTGGGCACCGACCCCGACAACGGCCTCGCGTCGGTCGAAGCGCTATTCGTGGCCTACCATATCCTCGGCCGGCCCACCGCCGGGCTGCTCGACCATTACCGTTGGGCGGCGGAGTTTCTGAGCATCAACGGATTTAATGCCACTCTAAACAAGGAGAAATCGTGACTGTACGCTGGCTCATCGTCTTGTCCGCCCTGGCTCTCGCCGCCGGCGCCCTCCGCGCCGACGGCCCCGCCGACAACCAAACGGACAAAGTCCGCCCCGTCCCGCCGCCCGGCGTCGCCATCCCGGCCGACGACAGGGAGGAACTCCAGGTCGGGGTCAAATTGCTGGGCAAGGAAATCGAGGATCTCAGCGCTGACCTCAAGGACAAACCGGCCCTGCTCGACCTGGTGCCGGATGTGCAGATCTATTACAACGCCGTCCACTACGCGCTGAAATATAACGAGTTCTACGATGTCAAACAGGTCGCAACCGCGAAAGGTTTCCTGAAGCAGGGTCAAGAAAGGGCCAAGGATCTGCGCGAGGGTAAAGCGCCTTGGACGACGGCAACCGGCCTATTGGCGCGCGGCTACATCTCCAACATCGATGGCTCCGTGCAACCTTACGGCCTCGTCGTGCCGGAGTCGTTCCAGACAGGTTCACCCGATAAACACCGGCTCGACCTTTGGTGCCACGGCCGCGGCGAAAACCTGACCGAGCTGAGCTTTATCGACAGCTGCCAGAAGTCCAACGCTGATTTCATGCCAGCCGGCGCCTTCGTCTTGCGCCTCTACGGCCGTTACTGTTGCGCCAACAAATTCGCCGGCGAAATGGACGCTCTTGAGGCGATGAAGCATGTCAAGAAGCATTACCCCATCGACGCCAACCGCGTGGTCATCCGCGGCTTCTCAATGGGCGGCGCCGCCTGCTGGCAATTCGCCGTCCACTACCCGAGTCTGTGGGCCGCGGCCGCGCCCGGCGCCGGGTTCAGCGAAACAGCCGACTTCCTCAAGGTCTTCCAGAACGAAGCCGTCAAGCCGACATGGTACGAACAAAAGCTCTACCACATGTACGACTCCACCGACTACGCGGGCAACCTCTTCAACTGCCCGACGGTGGCCTACAGCGGCGCGGACGACACGCAGAAGCAGGCCGCCGACATGATGGTCGCCGCCGCCAAGCGTGAGGGCTTGACGTTCGCGTACCTCATCGGGCCACATACCAAGCACGCTTATGAGCCGGAAACCAAAAAGGAGCTTATCAAAGAGATCGACGCCCTCGTCCAAAAGGGCCGCGTTGTGATGCCGCAAGAGGTTCGATTCACGACGTACACCCTTCGCTATAACGAAGATGCCTGGGTGAAGGTGGACGGCCTGGAAAAGCACTGGGAAAGGACAGACGTGAAGGCCGTGCGCGGCGACGATGGGATCACGGTGGACACGAAGAATGTGTCGGCCTTCACGCTGTCCCAGCCGCTGCTCACGGGTAACAGAGGCAATACGAAGATGACCATCGACGGGGCGGCGGTCGAGACCTTGCCGCCGAGTGGGAAGTTCGAGTGGACGCACCATTTCAGCAAGGTGGATGGCAAATGGAAGCATGTCCATACGGTGGGCGACGGAACTGCAGCCAAGCGGCACGGTCTGCAAGGCCCCATCGACGACGCTTTTATGGAGAGCTTTTTGATGGTAAAGCCGACCGGCAAGCCGATAAACGAGAAGGTCGGCGCGTGGGCCGAGACGGAAATGAATCGCGCCGTCGATGCCTGGCGCAAGCAGTTTCGCGGAGAAGCGCCGATCAAGGCTGATGACGCTATAACTGACGCCGACATTGCGGATCACAATTTGGTCTTGTGGGGCGATCCGTCGAGCAACAAGGTGCTGGCGCGCATCGCCGATAAACTGCCGATCCGCTGGGACGGCGCCAACGTGGTCGTGGGCAAGGATACCTATTCCGCTGCGGACCATGTGCCCGTGCTGGTCTATCCCAACCCGCTTAATCCGAAGCGTTACGTTGTCATCAATAGCTGCTTCACCTTCCGCGAATACGACTACCTCAACAACGCGCGGCAGGTCTCAAAACTCCCCGATTACGCCGTGATCGACGTGCGGACGCCGCCATCGCCGCGCTGGGCGGGGAAGATCGTCACTGCGGGGTTCTTTGATGAGAAATGGCAACTACAGCCCGATGGAGGGAAGTGATTCGCGGCATTGGTTAGCCGCGGCGCGTTTACGTTTCGCGTCCCCCCGCGAAACGTAAACGCATCGCGGCTAACCAACTTCATCGCCCAGGTCGCGCGGCTCAATCCATGCCTTGAGGATGCGCTCGACTTGCGTTAAATCCTCGTCGGTGACGCCTTCGCGGCGCCGGTAGCGGCGTTGCAGACCGTCGAAAATATGCTCCCACATCGCCTTCGTCGGTTGCAAACCTTGGGTCCAATCGCCGCGGCGCTGGAGCTTCGACTTAAATTTCCAGACGCCGGCGAAACGCTCGGCGGATAGGAAGCGACGTTTGCCCGTTTCAGGATCTTCATCGGTCCATTTAATCTGCATGATCGCCTCGTCGGGATTGCGCACGCAGGCGGTCCAACAACGCCTCCAAGTCCGGCGGCAGCGGCATCGACCAATGCAGCGCCTCCCGCGTGACCGGATGCGTAAATCCGAGTTCCAGGGCGTGCAGCGCCAGCCGCGGCGCTCCGCTGTGGTCCGGCCGCACGTCGCCGTTGGGTAGGTGGCAGTATACCTTGTCGCCGCACACCGGATGCCCCAGCGCGGCCAGATGGATGCGGATTTGATGGGTGCGCCCCGTTTCCAGGCGGCATGACAGGAGCGTGTAGCCGGCTAGCCGTTCGGCCATGTCCACGAGCGTGGCGGCTTCCTTGCCTTCGTCGGGATTGTTGGTGACGCCGCGCCGGCCGTCGCCGCGATCGCGCACTAATCGCAGGTCAATGCGCTGCGGAGGCACGAAGCCGGGCACGAGGGCAAGGTAACGGCGGATAACGGTATGGGCGTGAAACTGCTTGCCGAGGCCGCGCTCGGCCGTGACGGTGCGGGCGAAGACGACCAGGCCACTCGTGTCCTTATCGAGCCGTTGCACGACGCGCAAGCGCGGGCCTTGCGACTTCCGACCCTCCTGGCGGGCGACGACTGGCGGCGTGAGGTCTTCCAGCGTGGGCGCGAGAGCCTTGCGGCGCGCGGTCCAGTCGCGTTCCAGCGGGTGGCGCACCGTCGATATGCCGCTCGGCTTTTCCACGACGACGACATACTCGTCGAGGTGACGAATCACCACAGCCTCGGCCTGATGCGGCCGAGGCGCGGGCCGCGCCAACAACTCGACCGTCTCACCCGCCTTGAGCCGACGCGCTGGGTCAAGGCAGAGTTCGCCGTTGATCTTAGCCTGACGCGCTTCAATTAGCTGGCGTACTTGTTTCCAGGACTGACTGGGCAGGAGAGTGCGCAGAATCGCCGCGAGAGTCTTGCCGGCGTTTTCGGAGGTGGTGGAAAACGGTTCCATGCAATGTAGAAGGCTATTCAGTCCCCGTTCTTGGCCTGGGTGGCGGGTTGGAGTAATTCGACACGGACTACATGGAGCAAAGAAACAATGTCGAAGCGGTCGTAGACGTATTGCAAGGGACCATCGGTCGCTCGTACAAACACCACGGCCGTGCGGCCGGCGATGCGGAGCGCATCGGGATGACGGACCTCGTAGCCCTCTCCGTCGGTCATGCACAGGCGGAACGACTCGAATGGCCTAACGCGGAGTAGGTTATTCAAATCTTCGGCAGTCATGTTGTCTCTCCGTTCTCGGCATCCTGATGCGCTGTTCGACACGACAATAGCATTATCGCCGGACAACAGATGGAATACAAGGGTGGCGATCCCGCATCGCGCCGCGTAGAATCGGCTGACATGAAAGTCCTCGTTCTCGCCGTTCGCGGCCTACAGACGGCCTACATGGGCTGTTACGGCAACCCCTGGATCGCCACGCCGAACCTCGACGCCCTGGCGGCGTCGGGAGTCGTCTTCGATCAGCATTTCGCCGACCGCGCCGACGCGGCCGGCGCCCGTCGCACTTGGCGCGACGGCCGACATCACCTGCCCGATCCGTCTTATTCCGAGCCGCCGGCCGACGGCTGCGCCGACCTGATCGAGCAGCTTGTTAAACGCGGCGTTGCCACTTGCCTTGTCCTGGACGATGGCCGGCCGGTCGAATCCGGCTTCGAGGCGGGTTGGGACGAAGTGGAACGCGCGGCGTCGTTCGATGGCGTGCTGGAAGCGGCCGGCGCCGCCCTGAATCATATGGCCCGGCGCGACGACTGGCTGCTGTGGGTGGATCTCGCGGTGCTGTTGCCGCCGTGGGACACGCCGGAGGAGTTCTTAGCGCCGTACTTCGCGGCGGAACCGGCGGATGACCCGGAAGAGGACGAGGAGGACGAAGACGAGGACGAAATTGAGGATGACGAAATTGAAGAGGAAATTGAGGAGGAAGTGGATGAAGAGGAGCCGTTAACGCCGATAAGTGACCCGATTCGCGGCTCAATCGATCCGGCGGACGAAATGCTTTATGCCCGATTGCAGAGCAGCTATGCCGCGGCCGTGACGCGCCTCGACGACGGCGTCGGCCGTTTGCTCGAACGTCTCGGCGATCTTGATGGCGCCGAAGATACGCTGGTGGTATGGACGGCCGACTGCGGGCAAGCGCTCGGCGAACATGGGGTCGTCGGCACGACCTCACCGTCAGCCCATGAGGAAATGGTTCATTTGCCTCTCATCCTCTCTCTTCCGGGGGCGGATGAGGCCGGCCGCCGTGTGGCCGCGCTGACGCAGGCTGTAGATTTGGCGCCGACGTTGGCCGACGTATTCGAGGTTGCGCTGTCGTCGGCCCATGGGCGGACCTTGCTGCCTTTGGTGTATGGCGCGTCCGAGGAGGTCCGTCCCTATGTCTGTTCCGGCGCGCAGACGGGCGATGTGACGGAATGGAGTTTGCGTACTTCTGAATATGCTCTTCTGTTGCCGGTGCAAACGGACGCCGGCGGGGCGCGGCTGTATGTCAAGCCGGACGACGCCTACGAGGTCAATAACGTCGTGCAACACCACATGGAGCTGGCGGAGGAGCTGGAGCGGACGTTGCGGGCGTTCGTCGAAGCGACGCGCCGGGCGGGGCCGGCCGCTTTGTAGTGACTCGCCTATAAGTCCTATAGATCCTATAGGACATATAAGACCTATAAAGCGGACTACTACTTGGCCCACGGCTTTTCCGGCTCTTTTTTACCCTGGATAAGACGGTAATAGCCATCCACCGGCAGAACGTCGCCGTTAAATGTCTGTTCTTCCAGGTTCGGCCAAGTCACTGTCACTTTGACGACCTTGTCCGCTGTGCCCAAGCCAAAGACGAGTCGCCGGTCTCCTGAAGAAGCGTAACTGCCGCCGCCCTTGGCGAAACGCGACTGCGTGCGTCCATCCGCCTCCATGCTCACTTTCGCCCCTACTATGTCGGCGTGGTCCTTGCCGACCAGCTCGACGCCGAGCCAGTGGGTCCCCTCCACCGGCGCCTCGTTGCGCAACACCGCTACCGGATCGTTAATCTGGCTGATAATCATGTCGGTACGGCCGTCGTTGTCCAGGTCGCCGAAGCCGACGCCGCGCGAGAGATGCTCCTTCTCGAAGTACGGCCCGCCGCGCGCGCTGATGTTCTTGAACTTGCCGTTGCCGAGGTTGCGCAACAACACCGGCTTCTGGCGCCGTGAGCTGCCCGGCTTGGTCGGCGACCGAATGGCATGGCCGTCGGCGATGAACAAGTCCTCCCAGCCGTGGTGATCCACGTCGAGGAAGGCAGTGCCCCAGGCGACGAACTTTTGGCCGATCGCCCCAATGCCGGACGCGGCCGTGCGGTGAAAAAATGACACCACGCCAGGCTTGCAATCGTTGTGATAAAGGGCGTGCTGTTCGTCTTCGTAATTCGTCACCCAAAGCGATGGCCGGCCGCAACCGTCGTAGTCGCCGGCGTCCACGCCCATGCTGCCGTTGGCGGCGCCGTGGTCGTCGCGTGCCGTGCCCGTCTTGACGCCTTCCTCTGTAAATTTGAAATGCCCAGGCGTGCAATGGTTGACGTATAGGAAATTGTCCACCGTGTCATTGCAGACGTAAACGTCTGGCTTGCCGTCGCCGTTGACGTCCAGCGCGATCACGCCGAGACCCTTGCTGGCTTCGGGGCCGCCCGGAACCAGGCCGGCCTCGTCGGTCACGTCTCGAAACGTACCGTCGCCCTTGTTGGCGAACATTTTGTGCCTTAGGCCGCTGAACTTCTTCGGCGGGCAGACGTCGCGGATCACCTTGCCGTCCGCCGTCTTGCCGCCGTAATCGCACACCGGATTGTTGTCGAACGACCAATTGACATACTGATCGATGTATAAGTCCGGATAGCCGTCGCCGTCGAAGTCGGCCCAGGCGGCGCTGGTGGACCAGGCGACTCCGGTGAGGCCGGCCTTGTCCGTCACGTCCACGAATTTTCGGCCCTTAGACGGATCGTTTTTATCGACAGGCTCGTTGTGGAACAGGGCGACGCGGCCCCAGCCGGTCACGAGCAAGTCGGGCCAGCCGTCGCGGTCGTAGTCGGCCACGGCGGCCCCGTGCGTGTAGAACCAGGGAAAATCCTCCAAGCCGACTTCCTTGGTTACGTCTTTGAACTTGAAGCCGCCGAGGTTGCGATACAGCTTGCACGGCCGGCCGACCATGGTCTTCTTGTCGGCGCCTTCATAGCCGCCGCCGCCCGTCACGAATACGTCGAGCAGGCCGTCGCCGTCGTAGTCGATCAGGGCCACGCCGCCGCCGAGCGATTCGATGATGGCCATGTGGCCGGCTTCTTCGCCGTTGTGATAGGTGAAGTCGATGCCGGAATCTTCGACCTCCCGGAAAAACGGCGGCAACGTCGAGTCTTCGTCCGTCACGATAGGGTTGATAACCACGTTCGTCGGAGCGGTGGGTTTGCAGCCGACTAAGACCGTCAGGGCGCCCGCCAGAAGCAGGATCGCGCTGAGTCGTCGTTTGTCCATGAAGACGCCGCCTCTCCGAGGAAGAATGGCAAAAGGGCATACGTAATCGGTACGGCCGGCGGGCGCCGTCGGTTCGGCGGAACGCCTACGACACAAAGGGCCGCAGTTGCGTTTCCAGCTCACGGACGGAGTGGACGCAGATGCCGACGCCGCCCAATTCATTGACCCGAGCGAGGAAGGCGGCTTGTTCGGGCCGCGGCTTTTCGCCGGGCCGTTTCACTTCAACGGCCAAGAGGTTGCCGAAACGGATTTCGCCCTCGCCGACTACTTCCACGCGCTGAGGCAGAATGCCCAGGATGTCGGCCACGCCGCGCAGGCCGACGAAACGGCGATACCCGCCGCCTTTTCGCGGAATCGCGCCTTGATTCTGTCTCCAGACGTAGAGACCCTTTAGGATAAGATATTGCAGGCAAGCGGCCAGCACGTCCGATTCGCGGTCGGCGAAGGGCATGGTCTTCCTTTCACAAGCGCACGTTCGTATACGAAGTGGTTTCGACAGGCGTGCTTGCGGGACTTCAGGGAAAACCGACCGAAGGTCGATGCACGGCTGCCATAACGACGTTCTGTCTCCCGTTCCCTCCAACCCAAATCAGGCGCTTTTTTTTCCCTCTTGATAATCTCCGAACCGTTGGCATAATGCTCCGCCCGTGCCCCCGGCTCAGGCCGCGCGCCGATACAAACCAAGGAGGGACGCCCCGCCATGATGGCCACCTTACGCTCCGCGTTTCAGCTTGCCCTGTCGATGATTTCGTCCGGCCGGCCGGCGCCCTTGCCCCATCCACGAATACGGCTAGGGCTGGAAGAACTGGAGACGCGAACCCTGCTTTCCGTAGCGGGCCTATCCGTCCCCAGCGCCGCCCCCCATTTCCACCTCACTCCCTTGGCCGACGCCGCTTCCGCACCTTACAGCCCCGCTCAGGTCCGCTACGCTTACGGCTTCGACAAGCTATCCTATGATGGTACAGGCGAGACGATTGCCATCGTGGATGCTTATGACGATCCGAAGATTCAGGCCGACTTGCATACGTTCGATAGTGCGTTCGGCATCGCCGATCCTTCCTTGACTATTGCGACGCCCCAGGGGAAGCCGGCGGGCGGCCACTCCGATTGGGCGGGAGAAATGGCTCTCGACGTGGAGTGGGCCCATGCCATCGCCCCGAAAGCAAAGATCCTACTCGTGGAAGCGCTGTCGCCTTCCGACGCCGACCTGCGGAGCGCGGTCGATTATGCGCGGCATCAACCGGGCGTGGTCGCCGTGTCGATGAGCTGGGGCGGCAACGAGTTTTCGAGCGAACTCGGCTACGATTCGACCTTCACCACCCCGGCCGGACACGCCGGCGTCGCGTTCGTGGCGTCGTCCGGCGACAACGGCGCCGGGGCGCAGTGGCCAGCCGTGTCGCCCAACGTGCTGGCCGTCGGCGGAACTAGTCTGACCATCGCCACGGACGGAACGCGGATCAACGAGACGAGTTGGAGCGGCAGCGGCGGCGGCCTCAGCCGGTATGAGTATGAGGTGCCCTTCCAGCGCTCGGTGCAAGGGTCGGGCAAGCGCTCCACCCCGGACGTTGCCTACAATGCCGACCCGAATATGGGCTTTTATGTGTACGACAGCGTACCAGACCAAAGCGGCCAGACCGGCTGGTTCTCCTACGGCGGCACTAGCGCCGGCGCGCCGCAGTGGGCGGCCCTGATCGCCTTGGCCGACCAGGGCCGCGCCGCGGTCGGCCTCGGCTCGCTGGCGAACGCTCCGGCCGCGATCTACAGCCTTCCGTCATCGGACTTTCACGACATCATCGTCGGCAACAACGGCTTTGCGGCGACTTCCGGGTACGATCTGGTAACGGGACGCGGTTCGCCGCAGGCCAACCTAGTCGTGGCCGGCCTCGTCAATTACGGCGCCGTCTCGCCGGCCGTCCACAAGACCGGCCCCGCCAAGTCTTCCACCCACACCACCCAAAATAAGGCTTCGGTACGAGCGGCGGCAGCGGGAGAGCGACCCGTCGGAGGCATTCCTGCAAACCGCGCCGCAGAGGTGCTCGCGCAGTTGCTGCGCGAAATGCACGGGTTGCGGCCGCACGAGACAGATAAGGATTTAGGCGCTCTGTGAAGGGGTTGAAACTGAAAAGAAGATTGCAGACATGGTCGAATCTTACGGAGTCTTGTACCCCCTATCGAATGGAGGTAAGCTTTAGGGAAAGAAGCCTGATAAAGTCTTTTACTCTTTCAACTAGGAGGCGCGCCATGAACGAAAACGGTAAGCCGACGCCCCCGCCCGACCTCGGCAACTTTCATGCGAACTGGATCGCCTTTCCGCGTGAAGAACGGCTTCGGTACGCAGGCCAATACGTGGGCTGGAGCCCCGACGGCCTGCGCATCGTCGCCAGTGCGGAAACCGAGCAGGCCATGGAGGAGAAACTCGTTGCGATGGGAATCCACCCGAGCCAAGTAGTTGGCGAACAAATCCCGCTTGCGGATATGAGCCTCATTTGATGGCGGTCGTAGGCTCCAACAGGGCAAGCATGTCTTCCTTGCTTGGAGCGAAGACGATATGGCCAGCCTGATCGAGTTCCACATCCCCAACGACAACGCTGCCCCGCACGGAGCGGCAGAAAACGGGCACATACCACCGCTGCGTTGGCGGATCAAAAGAAGCATTTCCCGGATACGTCATGTGTCCGACATTGTCGAGCAGGTAATCTCGGACGCGGCTCATGGGGTCCATACGCTCACTCCTCGGTATCCGGCTGTGGCCCAGCCGGAAAGGAAGTCGTCGAGAGGGGGCGCGGCAGTCAGGGCCGTCAGCCGGGTCATGAAATACCACGGCGCCTTGAAAAACCCTTAGCGGGACGACGAAATGCCATTGGAACATGGGAAGGGTATTCCACATGCTCGCCAGGTCAATCATAGCAACGAAAGGCGCCTGGTTCGACAGGGCCGCGATAGCGTCGGGTTCGCTCCGCACGGGAAGAAGACCGGCGTTGAATCCAAATGCCTGGGCGCCGAGGACGAGATCCTGCACGGTGCAACCCAGCGCGGTAAGACCGCATTTCTGAGCGACCGCCGCCTCGACGTGGGCCGCGCCCAATGCGGCGAACAGCATCCGCAAGCAGGCCGGACCACAGGTCTGCTCGCTCGATTGGTAGAAATGAGCGACGGGCATAGTCCTCTACCATGAGCTTTCCTCCGCCCTCTCCTGCGGATGGAGGCTTTTTGCAACAAAAGCCTTAGCTTTGTCGCCCTTTCCGTCGCTCAATGCCGGAATAAAAACTCCTTCGAGTTCAGCAGCGCCCAATGCACGTCCTCCCACGCCTTGCGCTTGTCCGGGTTCTTGGCCACGTATTCCAACGCCGTTTTCATGTCCGCCGCCGTCGGCGCACGCGACACCGTGGACAGGTACAGATTGGTCAGCACTTCCAGGTCGGACGTCTTTGCCCCCAGCAACCGGCCCACGCGGTTCGTCGGCGTCCGAAGTTTCTGATTGATCGTCTGACCGTTGATGAGTTGCAGCGCCTGCGCCAGGTTGCTGTCGCTCTCGCGCTCGCATTCGCAAGCTAATTCGCGGGCCGGCTGGCCGAACGTCTTCAAAAACGAACTGTTCGGATCACCGTCCGGCAGCTGCATCGCGTGTGAGCCGGCCGGTACGCCGGCGAACTTCTCCGGCGCCTCCGTCGCCGTGCAGATCGCGTCGAGCAGTTGCTCGGCCGATAGCATCTTCGTCACCGTATGCGAGAAATACTTGTTGTCGTCGCGGTTGAAGTCGTTGGCCTGGGCGCTCAATTGGTAGGTACGCGAGGTCATAATGACCTTAATCATGTGCTTCACGTCGAACTTGCTGGCGATGAAGTCTTTCGCCAGCGCGTCCAGCAGCTCGTCGTTGGCCGACGGGTTCGAGTCGCGGAAGTCGTCCACCGGATCGACAACGCCTTTGCCGTTCAGGTGATACCAGATGCGATTTACCACTGATTTGGCGAAGAACGGGTTGTTGGCCGACGCGATCCAGTCGGCCAGCGCCTGGCGACGATCCGCACCCGGCGGGATAACCGGCTCCGCGCCGCCCATGAACTTCGGCTTCATCACCTGGCCAGTGCGCGGCTGCGTCACTTCGCCGGCGCGGTCCACGTAGACGATCTCGCCGCCGGGCGTCGCCGCGTTGGGGCCGGGTTCTTCGGGGTCTTTCTTCTGCTTCACACGCGCGAAGAACGCGGCCATGCTGTAATAGTCGTCCTGTGACCAGCGCTCGAACGGGTGATTGTGGCATTTGGCGCACTGCATCCGTACGCCGCAAAATAGCTGTACCGTCGTCTCGGCGAGGTTCTGCGGATCGCGGGCGATACGGTAGTAGTTGGCCGGCGGATTGGCGAACGTGCCGCCGTCGGCCGTCAGAAGCTCCTTGACGATCATGTCAAAGCCGTCGTTGTCCACGACGTGCCGGCGCAGCCAATCCTGGAAGACGTAGACGCCCTTGATCTGGATCGCCTTACGGCTGCTGCGGAAGATATCCGACCATTTCACCGTCCAAAAGTCGGCGTATTCCGGCCGCTCCAGCAGCCGATCCACCAGCTTGGCGCGCTTGTCCGGCGTAGCGTCGGCAAGGAAGGCGCGCACTTCGTCCGGCGTCGGCAACACGCCGCAAACGTCCAGCGTGGCGCGGCGGATGAATTCGGCGTTGCCGCAACCATCCGACGGCGGGATGCTCAACATCTTCAGCTTGGCGAAGACGTGCTTATCGACGTAATTGTTCTCGGGCGGACTGGTCCAGACGAAGCCGGGCCGCGGCTGGAGGAAGGTCAGCCGGACCGTCTGGAGTTCCATAAGGTAGCGGCAGAGAATGGCGACTTCCCCCGCTTGCTTGAACTCGATGAGGCCCGCGCCGTTGACCGTCGCCACCGACGTATCGCTGCTGCTGAAAACCGTCAGGCGCGTGGCGTCGCGGACGCTGCCGTCGGCGAAAGTGGCGAGTACGCTGAGCTGCTGCGAGCGGCTCGGTTCGGTCAACACGCGCTGACCGGGTAGGATTTGAATGGACTTTAGCGAGGGGATATTGGCGGGATCGTCCCGTAAGCCTTCCGTCAGCCAACCGCGCACCGCCTGGCCGGGGACGCTGTCGGCGGAGAAGCGGACGCCGCCTTCATGCGGAATGCGGCCCAGAGCTTTTTGCAGCATCAGGCTGTCGGCGGGATTGGAGCGGTCGGTGCGCCGGCCGAGTACGTCGCGGGTCAGCTGGAGATAGTCGGCGGCGGGGTCGAAACCGCGCAGGCTCAGCCTGAAGCCGTTCTTACCCGACGGCGTACCGTGACAGGCGCCGGCGTTGCAGCCGCCAACATTCAGGGCCGCGACCACCTCACGGCCGAAGCTCACCGGCTGCGGCTTGTCGAAGTCCTTGACCGTCAGCGCCGCGCGGGCGGTCTGAGCGCCGGCCTTGACGACGAGCGCGCCGGCGCCGTTTTTCTTGGCGGTCAAATAGCCGTTGCCGGCGTCGGCAATGTCGGCGGCCTCACAGGCGTATTGGCACAACGCTGTCAGGTCGCGCACGGAGCCGTCGGCGTAACGGCCCGTGACCACGACCTGTTGATAGGCGCGGGGGCCGGTCAGCGCGATCGCCTCCGGCTGAATGAGCAGGGAGGCCGGTTGGCCGATCAGGGCGGCGCGCTCTTGCGGATCGGTCGGCGGCGCCGCGAAGGCAACCGACGCCGTGAAGCAGAAAATCAGGCCGGCGACCAATGGGGTGCGGGCGCGAGAGAGAGGATCGCGTACACTCCGAAACATGATGCGTGCCCCCTTGCGGACCCTGGCGGGTAAGAAACGGTGGGATCGATCAGCGGGCGGGCGATTAAGGTATTGGATAGTCTAACGCAAGAAGGATCGGAATGCGACCACAATTTCCCGAAAATCACACATCGAATCTGACGGCGACCTTCGCCGAGGGGCAAGCGCCCTCATGGCCGGCGGTGTGCGCCCTGCTGGCGCGGCGTGGATACCCTGTGCAAATGCGGATGATCGACGGTCAGCCTGCCTTTCCCGACGAGGCGCCGCCGGACGATTGGCGCGAGGTGCGCGTGGCGGCGACCGAGGGCATGGTAACAGTTCGCCGCGAGGGAAACCGCCTGACTTTCGTAGTGTGGAGCAACGCGGGCGTGGAACTGCGGCAGGCGGCCAACGCGGTAGCGTGGGCTTGCGCGGAAGCCGGAGCCGGGCGGGTGGACGCGGCGGAAGGGCCGTTGGACGCGGCCGCGTTCCTACGCACCGCGGAATTGCCTGCCGCACTACGGCGGCAAGACTCCTGAGCCGGTTTCTATAAAATCTTGTTGCGTGAAAGAATCACCCTTGCCGACGCCCCGGCGCATCCTCCCGACCCCCCCAGAGGCTTGTCATGGCCAAGAAAACCGTTTGCCCCATCAGTCGCGCCGATTTCAGCGCGAAAGCCAAGCCGGTGACGATCAAAATCAATGACGAAGAGATCGCGGTTCCGGTCAAGATTTTCTCGACCGGCTCGCTCGGCTGGTATCTCAATCGGAAGATCGAGATCGACGTGGGCGGCGTAAAGGTTCCCGTCCAGGTCGGGCTGAACCTCACCATCGTAGGCAGTAAGGAACTGCCGCAAGACGCCCCGCCGGCCCACGCCGCCCCCGCCGCCGGACATGAAACTCACGCCGCGCCGGCGCATGGCGAACACGCCGCGCATACCGGCCACGCCCATGCTGCTCACGGCGCGGAGCATAAGGGCGAGTCACACAAAGGCGCGACCCACGGCGAAGGTTCTTGACATAATTCCCCCACACCTACGAGGACGCATTCCGTGAAGCTTTCTCTTTCCTATGCCGCGCTGGCCGGTCTCATGCTGTTTTCCGGCGCCGCGGTCGGCGCCGACGCCAAGAAAGGCGTGACGGTTGAAGAAATCGAGTACAAGGGCTGGAAACACAATCTGCGCATTAGCAATGACGACGCCGAGTTGATCGTCACGCTGGACGTGGGGCCGCGCATCATCAGCTACAAGCTGAAGGACGGCAAGAACGTCTTCAAAAACTTCGAAGATCAAATGGGCAAGAGCGGCGAAAAGGATTGGCAGATCCGCGGCGGCCTGCGTATGTGGGTCGGCCCGGAGGACGTGACGCGCACTTACTTCCCGGACAATGGGCCGGTGAAGCATGTGGTGGAGAACTTCAACGACAACAAGGAGAATGCTATACTCTTCACACCGGCGCCAGAGAAGGAATACGGCATTCAGAAGCAATTAGTGGTTCAACTGGCGCCGAAAGGCAGCGGCGTCCACCTCGCCTACTTCATCACCAACATCGGCGACAAGCCGACCGACCTGGCGGCGTGGCTGCCGTCGGTGATGGCGCCGGGCGGCGTGGAGATCATCCCGCTGCCGGGGCGCCATCCGCATCCCGGCCCGGTCAAGCCGGAGACGAAGCCGTCCGACTACGGCCCCAGCCTGACGATGGTGCAATGGCCGTATTTCGACTTCACGGATAAGCGCTGGTCGTTGGGGAGCAAGTACATCACCCTACGGCAAGACAGCAAGAAAGGTCCGACCAAGCTCGGCTTCAACCACCGCCTCGGTTGGGTCGGCTACCTAAATTCCGGTACGCTGTTCGTCAAGCGCTTCGAGTACAAGGAAGGTGCGAAATACCCCGACGACGGCTGCAACTACGAGACTTTCAGCAATGAACAGTTTCTGGAAATGGAAAGCCTCGGGCCGGTGACGACCCTGAAGCCGGGCGGGAAGGTGAAACTGTTTGAGAACTGGGATCTGGTCGGCGGCGTGGACGACTTTACCGACGAGGCTGGCATCGACAAGAACATCCTGCCGAAAGTCGGCGGCGACTAATCGCTTGGCGAGCGGGGGGCGTAAGCCCCCCGGTGCATCACCTTGTCACCCACTGGTTAGCCCAACCGGGGGGCTTACGCCCCCCGCTCGCCAAGATGAAACTTTGCCGCCCCGCGCCGAGTATCCTCTCATACGCCGTAGACGCGAGAACCTTGAGTGTCCACGGAAGACGCCAACCTGGTGCGCGGTTGTCTGCGCGACGACGCCCAGGCTATGCGGTCGTTGGTGGATCGCTTCCAAGCCGACGTCTACGGTTTGTGCTACCGGTTGCTGCATCATAGCCACGACGCCGAGGACGTGACCCAGGAAGTTTTTATCCGCGTCTTCCGCAGTCTGCGCCGCTGGGACAAGGGCCGACCGCTGCGGCCGTGGATCATGGGCATCGCCGTCAACCGCTGCCGCACCTGGATGAAACAGCGGACTCGCCGGCCCGAATTAGTCGATTACCTTCAGGACGCCGCGGCCGCACCCGCCGCCGACGACTCGACCGAGTTGGTCCACGAGATTCAGGAAGCTTTGGCCGGGTTGCGCTGGGAATACCGCACTGTTTTCGTCCTTTTTCATGAACAGGGTCGGCCTTACGACGAGATAGCCTTGGCGCTGGAAAGACCGGTGGGCACAGTTAAGACCTGGCTGCATCGGGCGCGGCTGGAGATCCTCGACCGGCTGCGTAAGAGAGGCATGGTCCCTGAGGAGAACGTCGAGCCGCCGACGGAAATCGCGCCGGCTCGCGGAGTGAAACCACCATGATGTGTCCTGACTGCCGCGACCGTTTGCAGCAGTGGTTCGACGCCCGTACACCCGGCGCCGCGCCGCCTGTATGCCCCGCCTGCGCGGAATGGGGCGCCGCCGCCGTCCGCCTCGACTGCGGCCTGCGCCTTCTCGCCGCGCCCGTGCCGCCTGCCTATCTCACTGACCGCATCATCGCGCGGCTCAGGGCGCGGCACCGTCGCGTTCGCTTGGTCTTCACCGCCGGCCTCGTCGCCGCGGCCGCGACGGTGCTTCTTGCAGTCTGGCAGAGTTTTCCCTTTGGCGCGTTCTCACGGCCCCCGACGGTGGTTCCTCATGCCATCGTCAGGGCGCCTGAACCGGAACCTTCGGTTCCGTCAGTCAACCTGCGCGATTCGGTTGCCCAGGCAGGTTCGGCGATGGCTTCGTTGACCTCACGAACCGCTGACGAGACGGTGGCCAAGACAAAGGGCTTGCTGCCGGTCGTGGTCGATGCGTCGCCCGGCAAGCGGGACTCGCAACCGTCGGCGGGAGCGCCGGCCCGATCGCTGCGCGATACAGGCGAAAGTGTGACGGCCGGCCTGGAGCCAGTCGCCGACTCGGCGCGGCGAGCGGTGAGCCTGTTTTTCCGTGAACTGCCGCCAATGGAGGCGAACCCCAAGGCGGGGTTTTGAACTTTCCCTCGTTTAGCCGCGACCCGAA
>DHJA01000290.1:42919-64072 GCA_002404095.1 Planctomycetaceae bacterium UBA4732
CTTCGGGTCGCGGCTAAACGACTTGCGGACAGACTCTCAGAAAAGGATCGCCACGCATGCGCCATATCGGACTCTCGTTCCGTGGAACTTTTTTCGTGGTCGCTCTGCTGGCCGCCCCCCTCCAGGCCGCATCGCCGCGCGATGAGTTGCTGCGCTTTGTGCCGGACGACGTCGGCTTTTGTTTCGTTATGCAAGACCTGCGCGTCCACGCGGCCGAGTTGTCCGCTTCACCGTTCATCGAACAACTGCGTATGTCGCCAGCCGGCGCCGCTTTTCGGGCGACGGATGAGATAAAACAGCTAGATAAAGTAGACAAATATCTGCACCAAGCGCTCGGCGTCGGCTGGGACCAGCTGCGCGACGACGTATTCGGCGACGCCGTCGTCTTCGCTTACCGCCCCGGCCCGCCCGGCAAGCCGGACCAGGAGCAGGGACTTGTGCTATTGCGCGGGCGCGACGGCGAAGTCCTCTCCCGTCTCGTCGAGAAGATCAACCAGACGCAGAAAAAAGACGGCGCCTTGACGGATTTACAGGAGGTTAAATACGAGAATACGACGTATTACCGCCGCGTCGAACCGAAGCAAACCAACTACTACTATCTGCGCGGCCCAGTATTCTTGTTCACGAGCCAGGAGGACATGCTGCGTCGCGCCATCGATCTCGAGCGCGCGACGGCCGACGCCGAGCCGGCGTTTGCGAAACGGCTTCGCGAGGTTGGGGCGGATCGAGCGGTGTTGGCGTTGTGGCTGAACCCACGGGCGTTCGACGCCAGCCTGGAAGAGAAGGCGGCGAAGGCCGCGGCGGCGGATGCGGCTTTACAACAAAAGGTGCTGGCCTACTGGAAAGCCGTGGACGGCGTCGCCGTATGGGCGACGCTGGATGCGGACTTACGGCTATCGTTCGCCCAACGAGTCCGGCCGGAGAAGCTGCCGACGGCGGTTAGCCGATTCCTGGGCGCGGCGTCCAGGCCGAGCGAGCTATGGCGCCGTTTCCCCGACGACGCCCTGTTGGCGTGCGGCGGCCGTATCGACGCCGGCGCCCTATTCGAATTGTTTCAGGATGCGCAGCCGAAGGACGACAAGGATCCATCGGCCGCGAGTGTGGCGTTCGGCAAAGACTTGGTAACGGAGGTCCTATCCCATGTCGGCCCGGATTGGGGCTTCTGTCTCACCGCGCCGAAGGACGGCAAAGATTGGCTGCCGCAAGCCTTCCTAGCGATCCGGGCGGAGCCAGGCGACGAGACCGCGCCGGTCGATCAGGCATTGCTGTCGGCCGTCCACACCGCCGCGCTAGCCGGCGTTCTCTCGTACAACCACCAGCACGCCGCCGAGCCGTTACGCCTCAAATCGTTCGTATCCAACAAACAAGCGATCCATTATGTAGACGATGGCCGCGTACTGCCGCCGGGCGTCCAACCGGCTTACGGTCTGACGAACGGCTGGATGGCCTTCGCCAGTTCGCCGGACGTATTCCGCCGATTCACCGAGTCGGCGCCGAAAAGGGCGGCCGACGACGGGGCGGCGTTTCCACTGTTGCGCGCGTCGTTGAAGGGCTGGCGCGGTTACCTTACGGAGCGACGCGAGCCGTTGGCGACCGCCCTGGCTGAGAAGAACCTGTTGCCCGTGGAGGAAGTGCGAAAACGACTGGATGACTTAATCGGCGTCCTTCAGTTCGTGGACCGGCTGGAAATCGACTGCCGCACCGGCCCCGGTCTGGCCGTCGTGACGCTCACCATTCAGACGGCGAGGCCTTTGAAAAAGGCGGGCGGGTCGTGAAGCGGCGAGCCGGGTTGCGTAAGCGCCCGGAGTTTGGTGCAATCGCTGAGGGCAGGTCCGGGCGCTTACGCAACCCGGCTCCCCGTTTCAAGCGATAAACGCGGTGCATACGTGGGTAGATTAGTCACAAGTGTTAATCTCCGGTGTCCCTTTTCAACTTTTGGGCCTTGGTGAAAGGGCTGCGAGTTGATTGAAGCGAAGGGCAACCATGGTCAACCAGGCCGGCCATGACGAAAAGGCCAGCGATGGGCGTTTCGTTTGGAAGAGGCGTGATTAGTCCGTGGTTATTGCCGCGCGACGGAGGACAAGAAACGCTTCTTTCAGCGGCAATCCGACCGAACTATCCGGCTGATTCAACAAGAGGGATTGATACGCATCAAGAAAAGCAGCCCGGCGGCGATGAAACAAGTGGAGGAAGTGCTGGACAAAGCCGAGGCAGTCTAAAACAACGAACTCCGTTCCGCCGGTGGACTCGTACAGCGTTGCGGCGTACTCGCGCGTCGCCGCGTCAATACGGTCGGTTGTGATAACGACGTAATTGTCAATGCGGTACGATCGTCCGGCCAACTTCTGCACCGCTCGGTCGAGATCATCAATCGTTACGACTTTTTGCTTCATTTCATAGACGGTACATATCCGGTCGTCGTTTTCCAAAGTAATCTCAACGTCGCCAACCGCGCCAGTCTGCTCGTCGGCCGCGTTATGGGCCTGCAATGGCATTATCCGCTCGGCTAATCGGTCGGCAACGGCTTGGTAAGCCGCCGCGACCACCAAGACGGGCAAGCGACTTGAATACTTGCAGGCCAGGTGTTGGCGGATCAGGGCAACGATGGCCTCGGACGACAGGGGCAAAGCGTCAGCGCCGGCCCTTAATTCGGATTGAAGCTGGGCGAGTCTGGCTAATCGTTCATCCCGCATTTGTATCAAAATGCGGATCGTGTCTGTAAGCATGTCTTCGGCGGACTCACGGCCTTCGGCTGCCTCATGTAACAGGTGTTGGGCGTCGGCGTAGAGTTGGCGCGGCTTGCCGATCAGTTGGAGATCGGGCGTCAGTGGTCGGCCAATGTTTCGCAACACGGGCGTAAGGAAGGCTGTGGTTGAGTTGCACGGCAGCCGATGCCTTTGAACGAATCGCGTGATGTGCTGCTCGTCATAGCTTCGCCCGGAAAAGGAGTCGGGCGTACCGATCTCGGTATACGGCTTTCGCGGGTCGATTTCGGGGCGGTCGAGTTTGGCCAGCAGGCACGCCATGAGCAACCGCACACAGGCCCGGTTGCTCGGCGACTTGCATACGCCATCCAAGCGCGAGCGATTCTCTTCGGACGTCACCGCCCGCTCGGTCAAGCTGGCTGAGGCGACGGCGAAAATCTGTTCCAACCGTTCACTCGGCGTCATCAAACAGGTCTCGCGCGGGTTTGGTAGCTGATTGATCTAGGTCATAGTTGGTCCATAGCACCTCGACCCGTTTGTCCTTTGTCGAATGGATGGTGCGTGCGGCGGATTCGTGCTTTCGCCACTTCGGAGCCGGGTATAGATCGCGCATTAGTTTGCAATCATAATTGCTGATCGCCACCAACCCGGTGGCCGCGTTCAGGGCGGCGGCCAAGTCGCGGTGTTGGCGGTCAGTCATCTCATGGCCGTAAGCTTTATCGTCGCCGCGGGTGTCGTGAACGTAAGGCGGATCGCAATAGAAAAGCGTACCCGCTTCGTCATAGAGCCGAATTACGTCCAGGGCCGGACGGTTTTCGATCTGCACACGAAGCAGCCGCTCGGCGATTTCGGGAAGGGCCTCCACCCCTCCGAGCCAGCGACTGACGCCGCCGCTCATGCCCGCTCGGCTGGTGTTCTTGCAGTTCGCCCATCGGCCCAGGCTTGCCGTCTGTGCGAGGCCGGTTCGTACCTGGCGAGCCCGCACATAGAACCGTCGGGCGCGTTCGATCGGGCTCACTGTTGAGTCGAACTCGCAGGCGAGTCCAAATTCTTCCCGGCTGAACGGCGTTAGGCCGATCATTTCCACCAACTCGGCTTTGTGGTCGCGGAGGACGCGAAAGAAGTTGACGACCTCGCCGTCGAGATCGTTATAAGTCTCGACCGCGGCGGGCGAGCGGTTAAGCAGCACAGCAGCCGACCCGGCGAACGGCTCGCAGTAGTGATGGCACGCCGGCAGGAGAGGTAGCAACCAGTCGAGATGCGAATACTTGCCGCCGTACCATCCGAAGGCGAGTTGCTTTCGGCCTGCCGGAACTAAAATCGGCGGTGGTGCGTTGCGGCGGACAGCCATCAATAACCTCCGGAATGCAATCGACCCGTGGAGGGCCGTCCTGAAGGGCACGGCGGCACAAATCTGGGGGCGTCGGCTGCTTCCTCTTTTTACCGCGCGCAGACGTGGTGTGAAAGAGGAGGCTGCAACGCCTCGAACGATGGCGCCTAATGTCATCTGGTTATGAAATAGCCTAACCTCGGCTTTGCCCAAGTATTATGCTTCTTGGGCAGGTTTGGCCCTCTTGCCCAAAAATCAGTTTTATGGCACAGGACGTTCAACCTAGAACAACGGCTTCATCGCCGCCTGCGGAGTGAGACGAAAGAGCGGGTTCTGCGTCTGGGCGAATTTCCCGTCGCACTTCAGCTTACCGTTCTTCTTCATCTCCCTGAGTACTTCGTTAAGGTGCTTGCTGAGCCAGAGTTCTTCTCGAAGCTCGTTCGTCAGGGTTTCCCACCGCTTCGGCTCGGCAGAAAGCCGCTCGACCGTCCACTCGTGGAGCGGCTGGAAGTCAGGCTCGGGCCGGAGGAGGATCATCTGACTTGGACTGTCCGACTTGCTGGCATAGAAGCCGCCGTTGGGGCACGCCTTCCACATGCACTCCTTCATTAGGTCGCGTCCCTCCGGGTGGTTGGTCAGGTGCAGCAGGAAGTATCGTACCCGCCGGTTGTCGAGCATCCGAAGGTATGTGCCCCACTTCGCCTTGGTCATCTGACGGAATAGCTCCGCGCACTGCTCGGCGCGGCGGTCAGCACCCTCCGCATTGATAGTCCGCCACCTGTCGCCATCGAAGATGCTGTTGAGGATCACTTCCAGACTCGCGCGACTGCATTCTCTCTTCCGGGTCGCCGCCAGTTCTTGTACTGGGTCAGGCCCGACCTCGAAAAGAGTTGGCCCCGCGTCTGCCGCTTGGGGGGCGCACTCGCCCCGGCACTGCTGGATCGCCATGTCGAGTTCGCGCCAGATCACGTTCACGAAAAGCTCGACCTTGGGATGGCTCAAGAGCTTCTGAAGCAGTTTGCCTGGCAGGCTGAAGCCGTAGGGATCGACGAAGATGAAGGCCGGGGCCATTCGCTTGCCGTCCTTCTCCATTTCGGAGATGGCGTTTTCGATGATCTGGAAACAGTTGCCGGACTCGACCTCGGCGAAAACATTGTTCGTGAGAGGGCGGCCTGCCAGTTCGGCCCTCAAGGTGGCGGCGTTCTCTTCGTGGCCTTCAATGAAGTAGAAGCGGACCTCGGCGTTCCGAAGCATCCTGTCTCGGTAGGCGTGATCCAGTAGCGTGGTAAGAGCGATCAGCGGCGACCCGAGTTGCCCGTTCACGTGCTTGCCGCGCCCGGCATGGGTGTCGATATACAGGAGCCTTCTACATCCCGACGAGCCAAGGGTCATTTTGGGGAACCACCCCTTTAGGTACTCCCTGATTAGGGCGTGTTTCACGCATTGCAGGTTAGAATACTCGGCCCAGTATTTGGGGTTGGGGTCTGCCGTGTTCATTTTCTTCACCGGTGTTCATCCGACAGGGGTCGCTTCGATTCCTCCGCGATTCTTCCATGTCTAACTCGCGGCTTCAATCTTTAAAGTTACTCCTCATTCGTCGGCGCCGGGTACTGTTTGCACAGTTCACGCACCTCCGCCCGCACCCTCCCCTGAACCGTCGTATTCGCCGCGTCGGCCAGCACTTCGCCGATCCAGCCGCCGATCCGCCGCATCTCCGGCTCGCGCATTCCGCGCGTCGTCAGCGCCGGCGTACCGATGCGTATGCCCGACGGATCGAGCGGCGGTCGTACGTCAAACGGAATGCCGTTGCGGTTTACCGTGATCCCCGCCGCGTCCAGCGCGCGCTCCGCCGTCTTGCCGCTCACGCCGCGCGCGGCCACGTCCAACAACATCAGGTGATTGTCGGTGCCGCCGGAGACTAAGCGAAATTTCCTCTCCGTCAACTCGTAAGCAAGTGTGCGGGCGTTGGCGACGATCTGGGCGGCGTAGGAGCGGAAGGCCGGTTGCAGTGCCTCGTTGAAGCCAATGGCTTTGGCGGCGACGACGTGCATCAGCGGCCCGCCTTGCATTCCGGGGAACACCGCCTGATTGACCTTCGCCGCCCATTCCTTGCGGCACAGGATGAAACCGCTGCGCGGCCCGCGCAGCGTCTTGTGCGTCGTCGAGGTCGTGAAATCCGCGAACGGCACAGGGCTGGGGTGTTGATCGCCCGCCACCAGGCCGGCGACGTGCGCCATGTCCACCATGAACAACGCCCCGACTTCCTTGCATATCTCGGCGAAACGGCTGAAGTCGATGGTGCGCGGGTAAGCACTGGCACCAGCCACTACCAGCTTCGGCTTGTGTTCGCGCGCCAGCGACGCCACCTGATCGAAGTCGATGCGCTCGTCGTCCTTGCGGACTCCGTAGTGAAAGCACTTATACAACTTACCGGAGAAGTTAAGGTGCATACCGTGGGTGAGATGGCCGCCGTGGGCGAGGTTCATGGCCAAGATTGTGTCGCCCGGCTGCAGGCAGGCGAAGTAGACGGCCATATTAGCCTGGGCGCCGGAATGCGGTTGAACATTGGCGTGTTCGGCGCCGAACAGCTTACAGACGCGGTCGATGGCCAGCCGCTCCACCACGTCCACATCCTCACAGCCGCCGTAATAGCGCTTTCCGGGATAGCCTTCGGCGTATTTGTTGGTGAGGACGGAACCTTGCGCGGCCAGCACGGCCGGGCTGGTGTAGTTTTCCGAGGCGATCATCTCCAACCCTTCCTGTTGACGGCGCCGCTCGGCGGCGATCGCCTGCCATACCTCGGGGTCGGCTTGTTCGATGGGGTTCATACGGTCCTCAGTCAAAAACGATGATGGAGCGCTCCTATATTCTAGGTATGAAAGCCGGCGCTATCCGTCCGGCGGCGTCTCCGTTTGTCCCATAGGTCTTATAAGTCCTATACGTCCTATAGGACGTATAGGACAAACAGAGACGCTACCCAACGATTAGGACTTGCCATGAAGAAAAGCATCATGCGCGCCACGCTGCCGACGCCGCCAGGGCAGACGTTGGTGAAACAACTCGACCTCCTCAAGAAATGCGGCTTCGACGGTATCCAACTCGGCGTTCAGGGCGCCGGTGAACTGACCTTGCGCACGCCGGACGCCGACGTGACCGCGTTGGCGAAGGCGTGCCGGGACGCCGGCGTCGAGCCGCACGCGCTCTACGGCGGCATCACATTTTTCCGCGAGGACGAGGCGGATCGCAAACGCGGCCTGGAGGACGCCCATCACGTCTTGGAGATCGCGGCCCTTATCGGCGCGAGGGACATTCTCATCCATCCCGGACAGCTTACATCCGCGATCCCTTATGACGCTTGTTGGAAGTACGCGCTGGACGGGCTGCGAGCGCTCAAGGAAAAGGCGGAGTCCACGCATCTCCGTCTCGGCCTGGAGAACGTCTGGAACAAGTTTCTGATGAGTCCGTTGGAATGGCAACGGCTGCTGGCGGAAGTGGACAGCACGGCCGTCGGCATCTGGTTCGACGTGGGCAACGTCGTGGTGTTCGGCTACCCCGAGCAATGGCTGCGCATCCTCGGCCGCAAGCCGATTGTCGGCATTCACATCAAAGACTTCAAGCGCGGCGCCGGCGAACATTTTGGAACCGTTGACGGCTTCGTACCGCTGTTCCACGGCAGCGTCAATTGGCCGGCCGTCATGCGGCAACTCGTCGAGATCGGCTTCGACGCCTATCTCGTCACGGAGGTGAGCCTCGGCGCCCAGCCGCTGCCGGACTCGCTGCGGGAACTGTCGCGCCAGCTTGATGTACTTGTTGGGTATGCGAACAAATAAGCGCCACCCCTGTTGCGGCACGGTCAGGGGAACGTGCCACAACGGGGTAGCGGCATTGTGCCCAGCGTGTCACGCCGCTTCCTGATTCTCAAGCCAGCGTGACGGCCAAGATGTTAATTCTGCCTAACTCGGGCAGGGTAATGCTCTTTATCTGCTTTGTCCCATTCAAAGCGATGGTGTAACCGTAGACGTTGACCGTCGTGTTGTCCTTGGTCCCATTGTAACTGTCGCGGTACGACATGGTCGCGGCCTTCGATTCGCCGGCGTAGTTCTGCGGCGTATCCCACGCGCTGAACGATTGGGTGAAGGTCTGAGTGCTGTTGTCCGTGTAGGTGACGGTGTACTGCACGTTGGTGTAGTTGGCCCAAACCGTTGTGGCCAAGAAGTCCAGTTTGGAGTAGTTGCCCGCGGGCAGGTTGATGGTCTGAGCGTGGTTGGCGAGAGCGTCATTGGCGTTGGCGGCGCCAAGCGCGAAAGTAAGCCCGTCCCAACTGACCGAGGAGCCAAGCAGGTTGGACGAGAGGGAGTGGCCTCCCCCGTCAAGCCCGGCGGTGTTGGCGAACGTGCTCCCGTCCGTTACGATCCCCGCGTCGTTAAACGACGCGCCCAAGTTCACCTGCGTCCCCTGGCCTGCCGGCGAGGTTACCGTGACGGCCGTTGATGCCGTGTTGTTCGTATCGTTCGTCTCAAAGACGGTGTTCCCAGAGTCCAAGACGGCAAATATATAGTAAGTTCCCGTCGGGCTGATCTGCAAGTTCGGGCTTGTGCCCGTCTGAAGGCCGGTGGACTTGCCCGCCGTTGTGTTGATGGTTTCGGTAGCCAAGAGTTGGTCGTTGATGTTGAACGTGGGACTCGTGCCAGCGTAGTAGGAGATGGTGAAGTCGGGAAGGACGGGACCGCCGACGACGTTGTAGCTGCGCGTCACGGTGAACGGCGTCCCGCTGTTGACCGTGGACGGCCCGGTCAGGCTGCCACCGCTCCAGTTCAGATCCTCCAGGGCGGCGCCAGCATTGATGATGCCTGGGTATATTATTTTTCCCGTCAAGCTGGCGTACGGCGTTACCGTGTTCTCGATCTGGTTGACAACTTGGGTGGCAGACCAACCAGGGTTCTCTTGTAATAGTAAGGCCGCGACGCCTGCCGCCTCCGGCGTCGCCTGCGAGGTGCCCGTATATTGCGTATAGCCATTGCCAGAGCCTGCTGCGCCCCAGATCAGGGTGCCGGGCGCGGCGACATCGACGGTCGTTGGGCCATAGTCCGATGTCGAGTTCAGGGCGCCGTTCTGCATGTTCGCCACGGAGATGATGTTCGACCCCGTATACGAAGCCGGATAAAACGGGTTGGTGTCGTTGTTGTACCCAAGGTTTCCGGCGGCGGCCGCAAACACCATGCCGGTACCCTGGCCCTGCCCGTATGTCGCGGCGGCCGCAGTGTTGATGGCTTGTTGGATAGTGGATGAGTACCCAGGGCCACCCCAGCTGTTGTTTGACAGGCGCGCACGGTGGGCAGCGGCATAATCAATGGCTGCGGCAATTTGAGCATCAGTTCCTCCACCACCATTGGCATTAAATACCTTGACCGCCATGAGCTGCGCCTGCCAGTCGACCCCGGTTATACCAATGCCGTTATTCCCTGTTGCGCCAATGATGCCGGCGACGTTACTGCCATGCCCATTGTCGTCCATGGGGTTGTTGGTACCGGTGAGGAAGTTCCAGCCGAAGTAGTCGTCGGGATGGGCCGTATCGCCGTCCTTGGTGCTGCCGCTGTCCCAGCCGCCTTGCACGACCGGCCTAAGCAGGTCGCCTGCGTCGATCACGCCGTCGGCGTTGTTGTCATAAACTAGACCGGCATTTAATGGATTGTTGAGATCGCCGAAAGTGATGACGCCGGGGGTCGCCGTCTGAATATCGGACTTGTGTACAACCTTGTCATAGGTTCCGTCGTTCGACTTGGAATACCACTGGTCAGGAATCTCTGCTTGGTTGATCCAGATGTTTTGGTACAGGTCGGGGTGATTATAGTTAATGCCCGTGTCGATGACTGCCACGATTACGCTGGGAGAACCGGTCTCAACGCTCCAGGCGCCCGGGGCGTTAATGCCGTAGGTGCCGTTGAGATTGGCCTGGCTAGTGTTGGTGTAGTAGGGGTCATTGGGAGTGACGCCGGCGATTTGGACCTGTCCATTCGGTTCGACGTAAGTGACCGATGACTGGCCGGCTAGGACCGTACCGAGCGCGGTGAGGTCGGCCACGTTTCCTTGGAGGACGTTGAGGCCGGGAACACTGGTTCCTTGGCTCGTGGCGTGATACGCCTGAACGGTGGAAGAAAATCCTGCGAAAGCGCCTTCCTGCCCTGGCCGCATCTGCACAATAAGACCTTCCCCGCTTGTCAGGGACAAGGGCGGTGCGGCGGTATTGGATGCGACTACGGAGTTTGCTGGTGCAGTCGGATTTGGCGCGGAGATTCCAGAGGCGGGGGCCGACGCGAGCGTGGCCGTCGAAGAAGGCGTGAAACTGGAAGCGGGCGCCCCAGTTGCCACGGACAAGGGCGCCGGAGCGGCGGCATTGGAAACTAAGCCGAAGTCTGCCGGGGCTGCCGGATTCGGAGTGGAGATTCCGGAGGTTGGGACCGACGCAATCGCGGCCTTTGAAGGAGAAGGCGCGGAGTCGGAGACGGAAGACCCAGACGCGGGCCGTGCGCCAGCAATGAGAAGCCGCGCAAGGTCTGAGTTCAAATTCAGGCTGCTCGCGCCCAACCCTGACTCAAAAACAGAATTCGAGCGTCCGGAGTCGGCCAGGTTTGGCCCAGTAAATGCCTCGCCTGTGACAGAGACCGGGGATCCGCCAGCAGATGACGAGGCATGGGGCGCGCCGACCGGGCTTTCGTGTGCCGGGGAAGAATGTAGGAGGACGCTTGCAAATGTATCATCCCCTGATGATCCGAATGCAGAGCTGGAATCCGCTGTCCCGCTATCTGCGTTCTGACTGCCGACGGTTTGGAAAGGGAAGTTTGGAGCGTCGAAAAGCCGTGCGGCGGGAATGCTTGAACCCAGCCCGCCGAGCAGGCTCATGAGGTTGCCGGGAGGTAATCTGTCTTCTAGAAGTTCGATGGTGAGAAGCGGACGATGGCGCCTCCCGCGCGGGCGTTTTGCCTCGGAAGACTTTCGCTCCCCCCGAATATTCCAGAAATCCAGCAGAAGAATGCTGCGGAAGAAATGGGAGTGCAGGCAGGCGCCGAATGTTTGCGAAAACATCAGATGTTCCTCATTTGTAGCGACAGAATTTCCAACACGGCCGCGTGCCTTGCACGGACCCATGAAACATTGCACATTAGTTAAGCGAAGAAGAGTTTGTACCCGACGCCGATTGTACCGTCAAGGGCAAGTTAAGATTATGGGGGAGGGGGGGGAGGGAGGCGGTAAAAGTCGGGGCCGCTGTAAAGTTTTTCGAGGGCGCACTCCACGGGTACCTTCTTAATGTGTCGAAACCGGACCCAAGCTGCCTAATTTCTTTGATTTGGTCTGTACTGCTTTCCGGGATAAGGCTATAAGTAGACGATGCTTGATCTAGCCGCCGACCCCAACTTGTTCCAGTATGTACTGCGCTATCGTCAGGGAGAATGGCGCGCGACAATTTTCCGCGACCTGATCAGGGCCGACTTCCAAAACTCTCGGGCGACTTCGGCTCCGGTTGTCCTGGACATCGGTTGTGGCCGTGGTTTCGATGGCGATCCGTGCCTGCAAAGCTCCCTTGCGGCGGCGGCCAGCTCCTACGTCGGCGTCGAGCCGGACCCCGACGTAGACTTGGCTTCCCTTTTTAGCACGGTCCATCGTTGCTCTTTCGAGGCGGCGCCGATCCCCGATGGGTCGGTGGATTTGGCCTTCACGGTGATGGTGCTAGAACACTTGGACGATCCGGCGAAGTTCTGGAACAAGGTGCATGCCGTACTACGGCCAGGTGGCGTTTTCTGGGGCTTCACAATGGACGCCCGACACTGGTTCGTCCGCGCCTCCCTACTGGCCAAACGCTTGCGCGTCAAGGATGTGTACTTGAACTGGCTACACGGCCGTCGCGGAGATGAGCGCTACGAAAACTATCCTGTGCGTTACCGGAGTAACACGCCGGAACAGCTTGACCGGCTAACCAGCGCATTTCAAAGTCGCGGCGTCCTGAGCATTGGCAAAGTGGGACAGCTTGATTACTACTTTCCTACCGGCCTGCGCGGGCTGGGCCGCGCCTTAGACCGCCGGGCGATTCAGCGCGGCGACGTGGGCAGCCTCCTCGCCGTGCGGGTCGTCAAATAATCGCGTCGTCATATCCATATCATCGCTCGCACTTCTGCCCGGTCGGTGTGTTAAATAATCGTATAATTCTGAACGAGCCGTATTGCGACCTCGCCTGAAAAGCGCTCCGCCTCCCGGAAGTATGCTACTCTTGCTTTACTTGGCGCATTAGAGGCGTTAATTTAAGGAAGCGCGCCGCCTCTTGCCATCAAGGCGCGAACGGACGATTTTGCCGGAAAAACGGGTCGTAGCGACCCGGAAACAGGGGACGCTCGCCAACCGCACACGGGTTGCTTACCAACGCGGTAGCTAATCCTGTGCGGCCCCTCCCCCGGCGGAAACCGTCCCGACGGGCATCCGGTTTCGACAAACATCCCCTGCGGGCTTTTTGACGCCGTGCGGACGCCGATGAACCTAACACCGCGACCCGGTACCACCGACGCGCCTTTCGAGGCGCTTACCCAACCCCGCTCGCCTACGGGCCGGCCGGTGCTGGTTCTGTTCGGCTTTTGCCTCATTGTGGGTCTGCTTTGGTCGTATTGGCCCGCGCTCTGTTCCGTCGAGAAACGCTGGTCGCACGATCCGCAGTATTCGCACGGCTATCTCGTGCCGGCATTCGCACTCCTGGTGCTATGGTTCCGGCGGAAAGGGATGCCGGTCGTGACGCGGCCCAGCTGGTGGGGAGCGGCCGGGTTGACCGTCGCGGCCGCCCTGCGACTGACCGGCGGCTACTTTTATTTCGACTGGTTCGAGGGGATTTCGCTCCTGTTGTCGCTGCTGGCCGCCGGCGTCCTCGTGGGCGGCTGGCGCTTCGGCCTCTGGCTCTGTCCGGCCGCGGCGGTGCTGGCGTTCATGTTCCCGCTGCCGTTTCAGGCCGAAACCGCGTTGGCGGGGCCGTTGCAACAGCTGGCCACAACCGTCGGAACCTACGCCCTTCAGACGGCCGGCTTCGCCGCCGTGGCCGAAGGAAACGTGATCGTCGTGGGCGACTTGCGCATTGGCGTCCTGGAGGCGTGCAGCGGCCTGGGAATGTTGTCGGCGTTCTTCGCGCTTTCGACCACCGCCGCCCTGATCGTCCGTCGGCCAATGTTCGAGCGCTTGACAGTATTCCTAAGCGCCGTCCCGATAGGCGTACTCATGAACCTTGTGCGCATCACGGCCACGGCCTATGTATACTGCACTCTAGGGGCCGTCGCGGCCCATACGTTCTTTCATGATCTGGCGGGCTGGCTGATGATGCCGTTGGCCTTCGCCGCCCTGTGGCTTGAACTTGCCCTGCTGGGTCGGTTGTTTGTCGCCGCCCCGGTGGCCGCCGGCCCGGTCCCGTTGACCATGCCGCGAAACCCAACGACGGGGTCTCACGAGCCGCGACCATTAGGGAGCGGGGGGCGTTCCGCCGCTCCAAACCGCTCCCGGACGGTCGCGGCTCGTCAGAACGAACCGGGAGAAGACCTCTTATGATGCCGCACGACCCAAACGCCATGAAAACCAAGACCGCTTCACCAGCCGGCCCCATCACGCCGGCAGCCGCGTCCACCGAGCAGGCCGCGCCCGCTCCGCCGGGGCTGTCCGCCCCTCCGGGAGCGACTGCCGTCTGGTACGCCATCCGGCGCCGCTGGCTGACCATCCTGGTACTCGGCCTCGGCCTTGGCAGCCTGGGCGCGGCGGCGGCGTGGTATATCATGCCGGCCAAGTACACGGCCACGGCGACCCTGCGGCTGAACCCGCAATCGCCGCGCGGCGTCAACGAGACGAGCGAGGATTACACCAACTTGCGGTCGTACCTGGCTGGATGGGTCAAGAGCGATCCGGTGCTGGACGCCACGCTCAAGAAACAAGAAGTAGGCGATTTGTCGGAGATCAAGGCCCAAGGCGAGGGTCGCGTCGCCTGGATGAAGTCGGCGGCCCTGGTGGACGATAAGACCGGCTTGCAGGTTCTGCGCCTCAGCCTGAGCGGCGATCAGCCCGACGAAATGGCCAAGGTGGTCAACGAGTGGGCGGCGACTTGTGATTCGCTCTACACCGCGTCGGAGGAAGCCAAAATCAAGGAGCGGATCAAACAGGTTCTGAAAAACTATCAGGACGGGACGACGCATCTGCGGAACAAGAAGAATGAATTGCAAGCCCGGCGAGATTTGCTCGGTCTCAAAGACCCCCTGACTCTCGGCAAGGAATTGGACTCGACCCAGGATTTGCTGAAAACGCCCCAGAGCCAACGCCTCCTGCTGGAACTCGACCTGGCGAAATCGGAATCGGAATTGAGTATTTTGAACGAGCGCATCAAGGCGCCGGAGAAACTGACCGTTTCCGAAACGGCCGTCGAGGAGGCGCTCAATAAGGAGATGAAGGACGATAACTTGACCAAGGCCCAGCTGGAAGGCCTTGTCAAAGATCAGGCGGACCTTGCCGAACTGCAAAGACGATTAATCCCGGCGGACCGGGAAAACGGGCCAGGAGTGGGCCAGCTCCGCGACCGGATCTCGCTCATCCAGAATCTCGTGACCCAAAAAAAGGAAGTGCAGCGTCCTGGCATGGAAAGGCAACTCCGAGCCAAAGCGCTAGACGACCTCGTCAACGAGGCCGCGAAAACGAAGGGCCACATTGAGGGCGATAAGAACCAGCTGCTGACGTTGGGTAAAAAGATAAGCGAGCTGGAATCTCAGGTCGCCAATCTGCGGGCGGGCGGTCAGACGGCCGGCAAGTCGAATGGCGATGTGGACGGCCTGCAAGCCGAGGTCAACGCCCTGGACGCCGAGGTGAAGAAATCGGGCGAGGAACTGGCCAGCCTGGATTCCAGCCTGCCGGTCACGCCGCGCTTGACCGTCACGGAAGCGGCCGCGCCGCCGATGAGTCCCGCATCGGACAAGCGAATCAAAGCCGCGGGCGGCGCCTTCCTTGGCCTGTTTGGTCTGGTCTTCCTGGGCGTGGTCGCGACCGAATTTCGCACACGGCGCGTCTACAAATCAGAGGACGTGAGCCAGGGTTTGGGTCTGCCCTTGATGGGCACGGTTCCCGCCCTGTCGGCGAAGGTTCGCGCAACGGCGCCCGTGGCCGGCGACCAGAGCATGGGGCCTATGATCGAGTCGATGGACGGCATCCGCACACGGCTGCTGCACGCCGGCCGGTCGGAGACTCTCCGCGTCGTCATGGTCGCCAGCGCCGTCAGCGGCGAGGGCAAGACGACCCTGGCCAGCCACCTGGCGGCCAGCCTGGCGCGCGGCGGCCGACGCACCCTGCTCGTGGACGGCGACCTACGCAATCCCGCCGCCCATAAACTCTTCGGCATGGCGGCCGGCCCCGGCTTCAGCGAACTGCTTCGCGGCGAGGTCGAACCGGGGCAAGTCGTCCAGAATACGCCTCTGGAAAATCTGTCCTTGCTGGCGGCCGGGGCCTGCGACCATCAGGCGTTGCAGGCATTGGCCCAGGAAGGCATCCTCCGCAACGTCTTCGACGAACTCAAGGAGCAGTACGACTTTCTCATCGTGGATGTCAGCCCGATCCTGCCGGTGGCCGACGCCCTGCTGATCGGCGAACACGCCGACGCGGTACTGTTGTCGGTGCTGCGTAACGTGAGCCGGCTGCCGGCCGTCCACGCCGCCCAGCAGAGGCTGGCCTCGCTCGGCATCCGCGTGCTGGGGGCGGTGGTCATCGGCGAGGGCATGGAGGCTTACGGCCAAGTCCGCTATCCGACCAAGGCGCCGCAAGCGCCAGCGCAATAAACGCTTAATCCGCGGAGACCTTGCGCATGACTCGCATCCTGACCTTCGCCGTTGGCTTGGCCGTCGTGATCGCCTCCGGCGTCGTATATGGCGACTGGACGCAGCGCTGGCAGGAGTCCACCGCCCTCGAAAGCGCGGCCGCCAAATTGCAAAGTTTGCCCGAGCAGGTCGGCCGTTGGAAGGCACGGCCGGCCGACCTCGACCGTGAGGCGCTCGATATGACCGGCGCCAAGGGTTGGTGGGTCCGGCGCTTCACCGACGAGCGCACCGGGTCAAGCCTGTTAGTGATCCTGCTTTGCGGACGCGCCGGCCCCTTGAGCGTCCACAAGCCGGAAACTTGTTACACCAGCGCCGGCTATACCCTGGCCGCGGCCCCCGTCCACTACACGATTCGCGCCGATTCCGAGGCGGCGCCGGCCGAGTTTTGGACCGGCGTTTTCAAAAAGCCGGAGGTGGGCGGTCAACAGCTGCGCATCTTCTGGTCGTGGTACGGCCTTGGCGCCTGGCGCGGCGCCGACAATCCGCGCTGGACTTTCGCCCATCTTCCGGCCCTTTACAAGCTCTACGTTATCCGCGAAACGAACGGCCGGCCGGAACGGCTCGACGATGACCCGGCCGCCGAGTTCTTGCGCCGCCTGCTGCCGGAGTTGTCGCGCACATTGTCGGCGCCGTAAATCCTATGCTACAGTTATCAGGCGAGCGCATAAGCGCCGGCGAGCCGGGGGCGTAAGCCCCCGGATTCTGGTGTCAGCGAGTGAAACAGAACCCGGGGGCTTACGCCCCCGGCTCGCCTAAATCTGGACCCCCCATGAACTCCGCCGTCGCACTGCAACCGTCGCCCGTTCGTCCCGCCGCCCTCGCGCCGGCGAACGTCGCGCCGCGCCACGCCGCCGGCTTCTTCCTCTTCCTTCTGGTCAACGCCGCCCTCTTCGTTCGGGCGGCTGAAATCGTGCCGGCCCTAGTAGGATGGAACATCTACGAGTTCCTGATCCTGGCCTGTCTCGCGTTGTCGATACCGGCCGTCCTAGAGCAGTTCACCGCCAAATCCCTGGAACTGCGGCCCGTCACCGTCTGCGTACTCGGCGTGTTCCTAGCCGTATTACTGTCGCACTTAGCCCAACTCGATTTCGTCAAGCTCGACGATAACGGAAAGCTATTCGGCAAGGTCGTCGTTTATTACGTCCTCTTCGTCGGCCTCGTGGACAGTCCGGCCCGCCTGCGCGTTTTTCTATTTTGGATGCTCGTCTTCGCTACGGTGACAATTTCCATCGCGGTACTCCAGTTTCACGGCGTCGTCAAGCTGCCGAACCTCGAACAGATCATCGACAACGCGCACGACAAGTTTACAGGCAAAGACGTGGGCTTCCTGCGACTTGCCGGCTCCGGCATATTTCACGACCCTAACGAAATCGGCGTCCTTGTTTCCGTGGCGCTCCTGCTCGGCCTTTACTGGCTGTTCGATCAACGCTCCGGCGCCCTGCGTTTCCTCTGGGCTGGGCCGCGCCGCTGGTTTTCTTCCTGTACGCCCTGACGCTCACCCAATCGCGCGGGGCCGTGCTGGCATTGGCGGCCGGCTTGGGGGTATTCCTCGCCGCCCGCTTCGGCTGGCGCACCGCCCTGCTGCTCGGCGTCGTCCTTCTACCGGCCGGCGCCCTGTTCATGGCAGGCCGCATGACCGCGATCTCGACCGGCGAAGGAGCCGCCCAGGAGCGCATCCAGATCTGGAGCGAGGGCATGATGCTAATGCGCGAGGCGCCGCTGTTCGGCGTCGGCAAGGACAAGTTCGCGGAGTCGATCAGCCACGTCGCGCACAATTCCTATCTGCAATGTTTCGTGGAATTGGGCGTCTTTGGCGGCATGTTCTTTCTGGGAGCGTTCTACCTGGCCGTGTCGCAGATGTTCCGCATGGCAGATCGGCGGAAGCATACTTTTCTTGACCCGGAAATGGCCCGCCTTCATCCTTACCTATTCGGCGTCGTCGCAAGCTACGCCGTCGGCATGGCGTCGCTGACGCTCTGTTACAATCTGCCGACTTACACCGTATTGGCATTGGCGACGGTGTTCGCGCGGACGGCCCCGATGACGCCGCCATTGTCGGCCACACGGTTCGACCTCCATTTGCTGGGCCGTCTGCTCGCGGTCGCCGTGGTCGGATTCGGCGTGCTATATGTCTTTGTCCGCCTGTTCGTGGTCCATTGAGTTCCAAAGGGCGGGGAAACCCCGCCCCTACCAACGACAATCGCTGTAGGGGCGGGGTCTCCCCGCCCTCTTGGAACGCCCGGAGACGGTTGTTTATGTGTTCCAAGGTTGACGAACTGCCGGCGGCGCGGACGACGGGGCCGCCCGCCGTTCCGGTCGTGGAGCCTGCGCTAACAGTCATCCGCCCCGCTCACGGCTGGCAGTGGATCGACGTTGCGGAGTTATGGCGCTTCCACGAACTGATCTTCTTCCTGGCGTGGCGCGACGTGAAGGTGCGCTACAAACAGACTTTCCTCGGAGCCGCCTGGGCCATACTGCAGCCAGCCCTGATGACGGTGGTTTTCACCATCGGCTTCGGCAGCGTCATGCACATTGAGCCGCCGAAGGGGTATGAAGGGCAGTATCCGCTGTTCGTGTTCGCCGGCCTATTGCCGTGGAGTTTCTTCGCCACGGCCGTCGCCAACGCGGGAAACAGCGTCGTCGGCTCCGAACGGCTCATCAGTAAGGTCTACTTTCCCCGGTTGGCGGTGCCGTTCGCATCGGTTGGGGCGGCGTTGGTGGATCTGGTAGTCGCCTCTGGAATGCTCGCCGTCTTAATGATGTGGTACGGGCGCGGGCCGGTATGGGGATGGCAGCTGCTGCTGGCCCCGGTGTTTGTGGGCCTGATGACGCTGCTGGCGCTCGGCGTCGGCACGTTCCTCGCCGCCCTGAACGTCTCCTATCGCGATTTCAAATATGTGATACCGTTTATGGTGCAAGTTTGGATGTACGCCACGGCGACGATTTACACGCAGCCCTCTCCGGCGTCGCTGAACAGCTGGGTTCACGTCGTTTTGGCGGCCAATCCGATGACGGCCCTGGTCGGCGGCTTCCGGGCGGCGGTGCTAGGCGGCGAGATCGACTGGCTGCAGGTCGGCATCGCGGCGGCCGTCGGCGTCGTGGCGTTCGTGGGCGGGTGTTTGTACTTCCGCCGCGTTGAGGATACGTTCGCGGATTTGATCTGAACACTAACCCGAAGCGCAAGCGAGGTTTCGACGAAATCCCTCGCTTGCGCTTCGGGTTAGTGTGCGGGACACAAACCTGCCCCACAAGAGACCGAGGATACAACCAATGCACCCTGCCGTCCGCGTCGAAGACCTGGGCAAGTGCTATCAGATCGACGAGACGCAACCCCGCGGCGGCTATCACAGCCTGCGCGAAGACCTGATGAATCTGGTCAAATCGCCGCTGCGACGCTTCCGCAAAGGCGCCCAGTCGCGCCGCACTGACTTTTGGGCGCTAAAAGGCGTCGGTTTCGAGCTGAAGCCCGGCGAAGTCCTCGGCGTCGTCGGCCGCAACGGCGCCGGCAAGTCCACACTGCTCAAGCTGCTGGCGCGCGTCACCAAACCCACTACCGGCCGCGTTGAACTGCGCGGCCGCATCGGCAGCCTGCTCGAAGTCGGCACCGGCTTCCACCCCGAACTCACCGGCCGTGAAAACATCCATCTCAATGGCGCCATTCTCGGCATGAAGCGCTGTGAAATCGTCCGCAATTTCGACGCTATCGTCGCCTTCGCCGAAGTCGAGCGCTTTCTTGACACGCCGGTCAAGCGCTATTCCAGCGGCATGTACACACGCCTGGCCTTCGCCGTCGCCGCCCACCTAGAACCGGAAATCCTCGTCGTCGATGAGGTGCTGGCGGTGGGCGACGCCGAGTTTTAGAAGAAGTGCATGAAAAAGATGGGTGATGTGGCTGGTGAGGGCCGCACCATCCTCTTCGTCAGCCACAATATGGGCGCCGTCCAGACGGTGTGCCGTCGCGCGCTGCTGCTGGCGCACGGCGAAGTGAAGATGATGGGCACGGTGCCGGAGGTGGTCGCCGAATACCTCAAGGTCAGCGATGCGCTCGACGGCGTACCGTTGGCCGACCGCCGCGACCGCACCGGCGACGGCCGTTTCCGCTTCGAGGAGTTTCGACTTTTGGACGCCCGCGGCCGTCCCGCTAGCGGCATGGTCACGGGCGAGGACTGCTATCTTTGCCTGCGTCTTTCCACGCCCCCGGCGGCCGGCGGCATGACATCTCCGCTGGACGTGGCCGTCGTCGTGCGCGATTTTCAGGGCCGGAAGCTGACGGAAGTGACGACGTTTTTCACCAATTCCAGCCCCAAGACTGTGGCTGAGGCTCGCGAAGTGTGCTGTATGGTGCCGCGCGTGCCACTGCTGGCGGGCCAGTATCGCATCGACCTATGGTGCGGCACGGCGGGCGAAACGCAGGATTGGATTCTCGACGCGGCCATGCTGCGCGTCGAGGAAGGCAATTACTTCCGCAACTTTGAGGACGCCCGGTTGCCGACCGCCGAACGGCAGGGCGACATAATGATTCCGCAGGTGTGGAACGCGACGCCGCCGGCAAATACAGCCGCCATTGGAGAGGGTCTATGAGTCAGACCCGACCGCATTCTTACTGGTCGTTCGTTCTCTGGGCCGGCGCCGCGCTACTCTTGGCTGGAGCCGTCGCCTATCACGCCAAGGGTTTCACGCTGCTTTTCGGCGAAGGCGGGGGTGACGATCTTCAGCAACGCTGGATCGAGTTGCGCTATGTGGCCAAGGGACAAAATCCCTACGACGTTTACTATTACCGTTATCATAACGGGGCGAAACCCTGGTCCGACGCCCGCGACGGGCGACTCGACGACGCCATCGGCGCCCCGGACGACGGCGGCTATCCGCCGTGGGCCTTCGTCTCCGGTTGGCTCTTTCTCTGGCCGTCGTGGCCTTTGGCCCTCTGGTATTATGTTTTCCTCAGTCTCGCGTCCGTGGCCGTCATCGGCTCCTGGGCGGCGACGCTTGCGCCCGAAAGCGCGGGGTGGGGCGGGAAGACCTTCCTGTTCGCCGCCGCCGCCGCCGTTAGCGCTTACGGCACCACGCTGCAAGTAGGACAATACGGGACAATCGTTATCGCTTTTATCGCCGCCTCACTCTGGCTGTTGTCGCCTCCTCGCGGCCGGTACGTAGATGTTCTCGCCGTTGGCAGCCAGCCAAAGTGGGGTGCCATGCTTTCGCGGCTTCTTTTCCGCACCGGCCTGCCGTCTAAGCCGCCGCGAAAGCA
>DHJA01000144.1:0-264 GCA_002404095.1 Planctomycetaceae bacterium UBA4732
AGGAGCGCGCCGAGCGACGCCATGGCGCGGGGCTGTGTCGGCCCTCGCGCGTCTCGTACAGGATGACCTTGAGCAGCAGGGCGGGCGCATAAGCCGGTGAGCCGGTGCGGCCGTAGTCGTCGCGGAAAGCCGACAGGTCGAGGCGGTCGACGGCCACGTCGAGGCGACGGGCGAGGTGATCGGGCGGCAGACGCTGCTCTAGTTGGAGGCGACGCGGATCGAGGTCTTGCCACGGTGGGGAGGCGAAACGGGGTCGCGGGCATA
>DHJA01000144.1:420-15023 GCA_002404095.1 Planctomycetaceae bacterium UBA4732
ATACGATAGCCAAGGGGGAACTCCAGCGTCTGACGGTTCGTGTACACTCCCGTCCTTGCAGCTGTTCCCTCTCCTTTTGTCCAGCACCGCCGTCATAACTTGTTCCCAGGCAAAGACCTCAAAGCTGGACGATCTGTTCACCGGGCTTTCGCGTGTAGGCCCGCGTTTGAACGCGGGTCTTGCTTGCATATATTCCCCGCATGGGGTTCATCCCAGGCCGTTCATCCCACGAGACGCCACATGGCCGCCGCTGACGACTTCTCTTACCTCGTCGAATCCGATCCCGCCCTCTTCGACGTGCAAACCACTGCGGCCGGACCCGCCGGCGCTCTGCCGCTGACCGAGGAGTTGTTACGCGAAGCGCCCAGCGGCGACCTGTTCGGCTGGTCGCAGGACGCCGGTATGGGCTGGAACCCCGCGCACCTGGGTCGCCGCGAATTTCTGTTGCTCAGCACGTCCGGCGGCGTCCGCAATCCCGACGGTACGCCGGCGGCGCTCGGCTACCATACAGGTCATTGGGAGGTCGGCCTTCTCCTCAAAGCGGCGGCCGACGAACTGAAATCGCTCGGCTGCATCCCCTTTGCCGGCTTCTGCACCGACCCCTGCGACGGCCGGACGCAGGGCACTACCGGCATGATGGACAGTCTGCCATACCGCAACGACGCCTCAATGGTGTTTCGGCGGTTGATTCGCTCGTTGCCGACGCGCCGCGGCGTGATCGGCGTCGCCACTTGCGACAAGGGCTTGCCGGCTATGCTCATGGCGCTGGCGGCCATGCACGATCTACCGTGCGTTCTCGTGCCCGGCGGCGTGACGCTGCCGCCGACCGAAGGCGAGGACGCGGGCAAGATTCAGTCCATCGGCGCCCGTTTCGCCCACGGCCAGATCAGTCTGCAAGAAGCGGCGGATATGGGTTGTCGGGCCTGCGCGTCGCCAGGCGGCGGCTGTCAATTCCTTGGCACCGCCGCCACGGCCCAGGTCGTCGGCGAGGCGCTTGGTCTATCGCTGCCGCACTCCGCGTTGGCGCCGTCCGGCCAACCAATCTGGCTCGACATGGCCCGTCGCTCGGCGCGAGCCGTGGCCGCATTGGAGACGCGCAAAATCCACACGCGACACATTATCACCGACGCCGCCGTGCACAACGCTATGACCGTCCATGCGGCCTTTGGAGGTAGCACAAATCTCTTATTGCACATCCCGGCCGTCGCCTATCACGCCGGGTTGCGCCGGCCGACGGTCGAAGATTGGATTACGGTCAACCGGCGAACGCCGCGGCTGGTGGACGCGCTGCCAAATGGGCCGGTTGGTCATCCGACGGTGCGCGTCTTCCTGGCTGGTGGCGTGCCGGAAGTGATGCTGCACCTACGCGGCCTTGGCCTGCTCGACGAAACCTGCCTGACGGTGGCCGGCGAACCGCTGGGCCGCGTTCTCGACTGGTGGGAGCGTTCGGAACGACGACAACGGCTGCGCGACGTATTGCGCGAAAAAGACGGCGTCGATCCCGATGAGGTGATTATGAATCCGGAGCGGGCGCGGTCGCGCGGCCTGACCTCGACGGTGACGTTCCCGCGCGGCAATTTGGCGCCGGAAGGCTCGGTCATCAAGAGTACGGCCATCGACCCGAGCGTGGTGGACGCCGACGGCGTCTACCGCAAGACGGGGCCGGCGCGGGTGTTCACGAGCGAGAAAACGGCGGTTGCGGCCATCAAAAGTCGCGGATCGGATGCAATTCACGCCGGCGACGTGCTGGTGCTGATTTGCCGTGGGCCGATGGGCGCGGGCATGGAAGAGATTTACCAGATCACATCGGCGTTAAAGCACCTGAGTTTCGGCAAGCACGTCGCCGTTTTGACGGACGCGCGATTTTCCGGCGTCTCAACGGGGGCGTGCATCGGTCACGTCGGCCCGGAAGCGCTGGCGGGCGGCCCCATCGGCAAGGTGCGCGACGGCGACGTTATTGAGATCGTTATTGATCGTAATCGTCTGGAAGGAAGCGTTAATCTCATCGGCGAAGGGGAGACGCGATTCGGCGCTGAGGAGGGGGCGCGCGTGCTGGCGAGTCGGACGCCGCGACCGGACTTGGCGGCGGACCCGGACTTGCCGGACGATACACGGTTATGGGCGGCGCTGCAGCGCGTGGGCGGCGGGGCGTGGGGCGGCTGCGTGTATGATGTGGAAGCGATTGTGGCCGCGCTTTTGACAAACAGCTTCGGTGGTAATAGAGTTCAGTCGCCAAACGCACTATGAAACCGCCATTGGGAGACGAAAAGTGAGCCATGAGACGAACGGGACGGATGTGAACTCCCTTGGCGTACAGCGAACCGCCTCTGAGGACTATGTATGGATAAAATGCAGAGGATGCGGTGGTGAAGTCGGCGTCCCCTCCAATTGGGATAATCCGGCTGTGCAATGTCCTAGCTGTAAGGCGACGACGCAAGTTCAAGGCGGAGTGTTATTCCGTCCGCCGTCCCCAGGCGGCGTGATTTTCGCACCCTCGCCGCAATCCGCGACTCTTACAAATCCGCAGTACGCCCTTCTGAAAAGCCCCAGCCTAGAACTTGGCCGGCAATCGGACTGGACGATGATTTGGGGTATACTATCAATCGTGCTGGGGTGGACGATGTTGGTGCCCCTCTTCGGATTTATGGGCTACGGCGAGGTGTCCAAACTCGCAGGAAGGGAAACTATTCCAATCCCTCGGCGGGCAATCGTAGGATTGATACTTTCGTTGCTGTTCGGAATTGTTCAAACGATTGCTTTAATCGCCCGGTTTAACCATTCATGACCCCCTACGGATGACGTGAATCAGGGCCGACGTAGCTTCTCAACAAAGGCTTTGTGTTCAGGCGAAGCCAACCCTTGCTGCAAGACTTCCTCGACGCGGAGCGTGTCTTCTCGCAGCATGGCCGCCGGGTCCATCCAGAGGCCGCCGAAGAATTCAGAGCGCAGGATTCCATCCGATCCTGGGTCCAACGACACGAAACCTGTCCCACGTCGCACGAACCAGACAACGCGGTCCTCGCCCAAGATAAAGACGATATATTCGCGCACGCCAGTTTGTTCGTACACCCGGCGCTGGGCGTGTAGGTCGATGGCGGCGCTGCTCAGCGCGACCTCGGCCGTCAATTCCGGCGCTCCGACGATATAGCCATCGGTATTCTCTTGAGTCTGACCGCCGTACTCCGGCAGCACTCGAAGTGCGGCGTCGGGTTGTGGCTCATTAGAATCATCCAGGATGGCGGTGGCATTGTCCAGAACGTCGGTCCCCGGCGTGTGGGCCTTGTAGCGGGTTAACCACGTCCCCAATTCAGAATGGCTCCGCCCGTGAGGGGCTTTGAGTGGCGAAGGCATATAGACGACTCCTTCGATCAGCTCGGCGCGTATGTTCCTCGGCATGGCTTTATAGCGCTCGTGGAACGTCTTCTGGTCCAGATGATCGCCAGCCTCCAGGGGTGGGATAGGTTCGGTGGGGGTTTTCGCAACCGCAGTGGCGATTTCGTTCATGGCGGTTCTCTCCTGAATGCTCGCCCGTCTCGCCCTATAAAGTAATGCCAAACTCACGAGCAAAGACGCGGCGCCCGTGTTCCAGAGCGCGCATCGCTTCCGGTCTGGTACGAGCTAGCTCATCGTAGTCGCGGGCGCCGTTTTTACCGGAAGCCTTCTTGGCTTCTTCGGCCGCTTGGTCGAGGCGCCGCATGAGTTCGGTCATGCAGCTTTCACACTCGAACAAATGAATCTTTTCGTCGTCATTCAGGCGTTGGCCGGACAGCTTTTTCTGGACAATACCGGCGGTAAATGAATCCGGCTTTTGCGGGGGTAGCATCTAAGTCTCCTTAAATCGTTGAACTCTGTTAGATGACTTTGAATCGCGTTCAGGGAGCAACCCGAAGTGAGTGTTGATGGCGCTGGAACTCTCGGCCCCACTCTCGAACCGCTCGCAAACAAAGTATTTCCATTATTTCCTTTGTTTCGTTCTCATCTGCTGGGTAAGGTTCCGTATACAGTATCCGTAAAAGGACAGGTATCGGATCGACTCTCTTATCGGGTTGTCCGCGTAAGTAGAATCCACTCCATAGCAAGCCGCCCATAACATCTTCGGCTTCCCGCCGAGAAATCCACTCTTCCAGCATACAGCGGAACCGGGCGTCATACAACCATTCCTCAGCTATGTCCTCTGCGACGGCCAACAGCGCACGCGGAAATTTGTGCGGAGGCATTGGTTGGCCGCTATACCAGGCATCATTCCATGCGGCCATCCGTTTCTCCTTGCCCTTCCGCCAAGCTTCGCTGAACCATTACACAAACTCCACCCCCGGCTCGCCCTCGCGCACCTCGCCAATAATATACGTCTTCACGCGCTCCTCGTTCAATTGCCGTTGGATGCTCTCGGCGTAGTACGGGCTGGTTATGACTACGAAGCCTATACCCATATTGAATACCTTAAACATCTCCGTTTCGTCCACCGGGCCGAGGTTTTGCAGCCATGAGAACACCGGCGGGGCGGGCCACTTGCTCTTGTCCAGGAACACGCGCCGTCCCGGCGGCAGGATGCGCGGGATGTTGCCCTCTAATCCTTCGCCGGTGATGTGCGCCAGGCCGCGCAATACGCGCCGCTTCACCGGATAATGCTCCAGCAGCAGCTTGATCGCCCGCACGTAAATGCGCGTCGGTTCCAGCAACTCTTCGGCGACCGTGCGGCCCAGTTCGGGGACGAAATCGTTGATTTTCAGGCCCGCTTTCTCGAACACGATCTTACGCACCAAGCTGTAACCGTTGGAGTGGAGGCCTGTGCTCGCCAGGCCCAGCACGAGGTCGCCCGGACGAATGCCGCGGCCGTTGATGATGTTGTCGCGCTCCACCACGCCGACGCAGAAGCCCGCCATGTCGTAATCGCCGGCCGCGTAGAAGTCCGGCAGGATGGCCGTCTCGCCGCCCACCAGCGAACAGTCGGCCTCCATGCAGCCGTCGCTGATCCCCTTGATGAGATCGCGCGTCAGGGCCGGGTCGTCTTTCGGCATGGCGATATAATCGAGAAAAATCAAAGGCTCGCCGCCCGTACACAGGCAATCGTTGACCGACATGGCCACGAGATCGACGCCGACGGTGTCATGTTTATTGGCCAGGGCCGCGATCTTGAGCTTGCTGCCGACGCCGTCGGTGCAGGAAACCAGGACGGGATGACGGTAGTTGCGCGCGAAGAGGCGGGAATTGTAATCGAGGCTAAACAGGCTGGCGAAACCGCCGAAGCCGTCGAGGACGCGCGGCGTGTGTGTGCGGCGTAGGAACGGCGCCATGCCGGCCAAGGTCTGACCATAGAGGTCGAGGTCGAGGCCGGCGGCTTGATAGGTCAAGGGCGGCTTCTGCATGATGTAGGCTCTCGCGGCGTTTCGGCGAATGGGGATAAAATAGCAAAACCCACTCGCGGAGCGAGTGGGCCACTCTTAAAGAGGCATCAATGTTCCGGCAACGGGGTCTGCCCCGCCGGCGCCGTCGGTATCGGCGTATTCAGTCTCGTGCCCGGCGGATCGGCTTGTTGCAACGTGGCAAACATCTTTTCCGTCTTGTCTGGGTGCTGATCGAGATACCACGCCATCGCCGCGTAAAACATTTGCAGCTGGCCGAGGAATTGGTCGGCCATCTTCGGCGCCGAATCGCCCATAACGCGCGTCGCCAAGGCCACGGCCCTGCTGTCGGTGTGGACCATCAGGTGCATCTGATGCCGCACTGCCAGCTGGCCGTTGCCGTCTTTGCCTTCGGCGTAATCGAGTACCAGCACCGCCTTCAAGGACACGATAGGCAGCAACAGGCTCGGCTTGACCTGTCCTTCGGCGTACCAAACGCGCTGACGGGGGCCGTCGCGCACCAAGTCCCAATGGACCTCGCTGACGCCTTCTTTCCAGGCGAATCGGCCGTCGCCCCGGTCCTCAATTTCAATGCACTTGGCGCCCAGCCGGCGCCATAGTTTCACCGTCTGATCAGGGTGGTCGAGCAGCCAGTGATACATCGACGGCTGGCAGGTGAACATTTCCAGCGGGCCGTGAGCCGATAGGGTCGGCTGTTCGACCACGGCGAGGACGCGCTTACGGGCGTCCGCCGGCAGGTCTTTCAGATTCAGGCTGAACGGAGTGTAGGCGTCGGCTCGCTGGGCCGGAACTTCTACGCCATTTGCCCGGACGATGGCCGGGACCGTCACAGCAGCCAGGCAGTACGCACCCATCCCCAACCAGACGGACTTTATGCGCCGGCGAGCCATCAGCCACCTCGTTTGCACAGCGGGTATTGCGGCAGGATCGGGGTTTGCGTCCCCCCTGTTCTAGATCGAACAACGCGGCTTGCCGGCATGAACGATTCTGCCGAAAACTCCGTGAGAAAGGGTTGCCCTTGCTCCGGCGCACGCCTCCGGGCTATCATCGCCCGGCGTCAGGACGCACCCCCATTGCGGCCCAAGGAGTTGTCATGTCTTCACAAAAGAGCGTCCGGAAACAAATCGTCGTCGGACTGTTCGCGGTCGCCCTGGTGGGCGGAGCGGTAGCGCTGTTCATGGAACGCACGCCCTTGCTGGCGTGGTTCTACATGCACAGCCTGTCGCGGGCCGCGGAACAGGATCGGACGTTGTGGGTGGACCGCACCGCCGGTCTTGGGGAAGGCGCTGAGCCGGCGGTGTTCGCGTGCTTAAGGCAAACGGACGAAGGGGCGTGCCGCAACGCCGGCGCCGTCCTGGAACGATGGACTGTGCAATACGGCCCTGACGACGCCCGCGCCGCCGCGCTGGCCGATCACATGGGAAAAGGTTTCGGCGCCGACAGTCTGGCCGGCCGGCAAGTCGTGTTGGAGATGGCCGCGCTATGGTTCGCGCCGACGACCGCGAAACCGAGTGACGCCCTGGCGTCCGCGTGTGCGCGTCTCGTCGCGGCAGCGGCGAAGGGGGCCGAGCCATCGGTTCACGCGGCCGGATTGAATTTATGTTCGCTCGCCCTGGATCGAACCGACGACGCCAAGGAAATGCTGGACGCCGGCCGCGACTTGGTACTCGTCACGCTGCGCGACGAGCCGGCGGCCAACCGCGTGCGCGCGACGCTGTTGGCGGTTCGGCCCGGCATGGACGATCTCGAAGAGGTCGCCGTCCTGCTTAAAGATCCGGTCCCCGAAGTGCGTCGCGCCGCGCTGCTGGCAGTCGGGCCGGCCGATGAGAAAGTCGTCTCGGCCAAGAGCCTGCTGCCCGTCCTGCACGACGAGGATCTTGAGGTACGCCGCGCCTGCGAGGATGTACTCCGGCTCGACCGGCACTTATCGCCTCAGAGTTACCAGATCGGCTGGTGCCTCTATCACCCTGATCCCGCCCAACGTCTCAACGTCTTGGATCACCTGCGGCGCGGGGCCGGCGTGGAGCCGGGCGTCTGGCTGCGCGAACTCAGCCATGACAAGTCGCCGGCCGTGCGTCTGGCGGCGGTGCGTGTGATGAGCCAACAAGATCGCATCGATCTCAGCGACCGGCTGGAGCAAATGGCGGCCGACGATCCCAGTCCCACGGTCAGTCAGATGGCGCGGCTGTATCAGAAATGGACCAAGCCGGCCGCGGGCGTGCAACGCTGATCGCAGGAATTTTAGAGCCCGCGTAACAATAACTTGCTCCATTTGCGTTCCGCACACTAACCCGAAGCGCAAGCGAGGCATTCCGTCGAAACCTCGCTTGCGCTTCGGGTTAGTGTGTTGAGAGCACACGGTTGTTTTATTGTCGCGCGGGCCGTTAACGCCGGAACAGCCGATCCGGTATCAGGTAGTAGGCCGCCACGGCGCTAGCCACCGCGATGGCGATCAACCCAAGCCAATTTAGCCATTCCCGGCCCCATCCCAAAGCGCCGTCGGCAGGCTTCTCGGTCAAGGTGATGTGCGGCGCGGCGGTCATCTCGCCCGTTTGAGGTGCGATAGAGTGAACCTTGCCCGGCGGCAGCGTATCCTCGCGGCGCGTCGATCGGGTGGTCCGGGCGACCGGCGGCGTGGACGGAGCAACCGGCGCGGCGGCCGCATCCACCGGAACGTCGGGCAGCGCCAATATCAGATCGCGGAACTCCGGATGCGTCTGCAACGTCTCGAACGGCCCCGCCTTGCGCCGCGACGCCAGCACGTTGGCGGCATCGCCCAACAGCCCCTCTTTCAACGACCGCCGTATGGCCGGCGTGGACCCCTTGACCGTGTGCTTGTCGCCCACCTCGTCCTGATAGACCAAGTACCATAGTTCGCCGAGGGAGGCGTTGCCGTCGGTGGTCGGCACGCGGCGCGTACTGTGGCCGGTCAGGTCTTCGACGAATTCGCGGCATGAGGTCGGCCGATGGTCGGCGTTCGACGCCATCGCCCGCCGGATCGCCCAATCGAGCCGTTCCGACAGTTCCGGCGCCAGCTGGCGCGGCGGCGTCAACTCGTTTTGCACTTTTTTCATCCATGCTTCCAGCGGGCCGTTGGAGCGGCCGAACGGCAATTCGCCCGTCACCATCTGGTAGAGCGTGGCGCCTAAAGAATAGATGTCGCAGCGCGCGTCGGCGTTTTTGGCGTTGCGAAACTGCTCCGGCGCCATGAAGTGCGGCGTTCCCAGGCCGCGGCCCGTCTTGGTCAGGTTCAGGTCGGTTTCGGTTTCCTTCACCAGGCCGAGGTCCGCCAGCTTGGCAACGCCTTCCGGCGTTACGAGGATGTTGTCCGGTTTCACGTCGCGGTGAACGAGATTTTGTTTGTGGGCGCGGTGAAGACCCTGCGCCACCTGGGCGATGATGCGGATGGCTTCGGCCTCCCGGATGCGCCCGTCGCGCTCGATGCGCTGGCCCAGCGATTCGCCCTGGACGAATTCCATTACCAGATAAGGCTTCCCGTCGGCATCGCCGTAGTCCAAAGCGCGCACGATGTTCTGATGGTCGAGCCGGCTGGCGGCGCGGAACTCTTGTTCAAAGCGCTTCAGCAGAGTCGCATTCGTGGCCATGTGGGCCGGCATGATCTTCACGGCCACGGTTTCGCCGGTGGTGCGATGGCGGCCCTTCCAGATGGCGCCCATGCCCCCTTCGGCAATCTTTTCCACCAGATCGTAATTGCCGACGGTTTGCATCGCCGCCTTTGAAACGTCCAGCCCCATCACAGAAATCTCCACCTACTAACCCGAAGCGCAAGCGAGGCTTTCGACCGCAACCTCGCTTGCGCTTCAGGTTGGTAGTAACCCACCCGAACCGTGGAATTCCGCCGCTCGCTGTTAATTCTACCTTGCGACCGGCGCCAAGGCATGACAAAATGGAAGAAAAGGCGGAAGTTGTCGTTTGTGCGGAGTCTGCCGATGTCGCCGGAACCGCCCCCTGATCGGACGACTGCGGTAATTCAGGCCGCGCCTACGGCTTGAACCTCTTTGTCCTGTCTCTCGTAGAAAATGGGTTGGCTTCGGACGCGCCTTTCAGTCACAATCCATTCAACGGTTGCCTTCTTTTCATTTTGCCCGCTTGCGGTCGGCCGGAACATCGGGGAGTCGCTTTATGTCGCTGTACGGCAAGATACTCGCCGTGTTGAACATCCTCGGCGCCGCGGCGTTCGTTTGCATCGCCTTCATGGACTTCGCCAAGCGCGAGAGTTGGGCCTACGAAAACTACGTCTATGACGTGGTCATTGCCGGCCTACCGCTCGACGACACGGAGAAGGACAACCGCGAAAACCCCGTCGTCAATTACTTGACCAAGGAAACGAAGAAGGAATGGTTTGACGCCGACCTTGCGTCCACGCAGGTCGCGGAAGTGGATCGAGTCAAGACCGCGGTAAACGCCAAGGTCGATGCGCTGAACGGCGACCCGCAGACGGTGGAGTTGGCCCGCGTCCTGACGCCGTTTGCCCGGCACAACGACGAACGCGAATATCTGATCGCCCTGCGAACCTATCTTGCGACCATAGAGGACGTAGCCCGCCTCAATAAGCGGATGCACGATGCTTTCCCTGTCGCGGTGCAGGCGTACCAGATTCGTCCGGACGGTTTGAAGTTTCCGCAGGCGTTTCAAGAGGCATGTCGCGCGTTAGGCGGCGCGCCGGCTCAGGCGTTTGAGCAGACGTTCCTCAAGCTGTTGTTGGCCAAGCCGGAGCGGACTTTCGAGGCCGCGGTTTTGGAAGCGCAAAAGGTGGCGGCAGACCCCAAGAACCCGGAACAGGAAGCGCACCTCCGGGCTGAAGCGTTCCTACGCAGCCTCCGCGACGACCCCAAAGCCACCCTGCGGAACCTCCGCGACCCCGCCAATATCAAAGATACGCTCGACGCAGTGTTCCAACAGACGCTAACTGCGGTAAACGTCCAGCTGAAGGGCCAATTAGACGAACTATTCGACGAAGCGCGGAACGGCCCCAAGTCGCTGAGCAGCGGTTCCACCGACCGTCTTCGCGATTATCAGCGCGTCGCCATCGCCCATGTGCTGTTCAACATGGTGAACGTGTTGGAAGAGGGCGCCGCCGACAAGGGGGTGATCGGCACGCCAGCTTATGGGCGTGTGTTATCGGTGGTGGGACTGACGGCCGGTTTGGGCGAGATCAACAATGAGGCCGCGCTGCTTCAGCAGATCGGCGAGGAGCTGCAAGGTTCAACGACGTTGGAGCGCGGCGAGTTCACGGCGGCGCATCGGGCGTCGATCGACGACCTGCAGGGCAGGGCAGTGGTTCTTCACGATGCGCTCGACCTGTTGGCCCGGAAACAACAGGCGTTGGTCCAGGAAGAAGCGACGGTAAGAAAACGGCAGGAGGACGTGAAGAAGTATGAAGAGGAATTGGCGGCGGCCCGCGCACAGGCGGACAAGCAAATTATCGAACTGCGGAAACAGTCCGACTTGCTGTACAACTTACGGATTCAGAGCCGCGATGTGTTGGGCGAAAACCTGGATTTGGAGCGGCAACTCCGCGATCTGGAAAAGGGCCGCTAAAGAGTGTTACGAGCCGCGACCGTAAGGGAGCGGTTCTCTCCCGCTCCCTTACGGTCGCGGCTCGTTAGTTGCTACTTGAATAGAGAAGGAACAGGGTTCCCATGGACCTACTCGGCAAAATCCTGGTGGTCGTTACGTTCGGCATGAGCCTAATGATGGCGGCCGTCGGCGGGGCCGTACTCTATTACCACATCGACTGGTCCAACAACCCGGCCGCCCCCGACGGCTCGGCGCCGGCCGGCGAACTCGTGCAGCGGATCGCCAAGGTCAAACAGTTACAGGGTCTCGTCGCGCCCGCCGACGTTGCTTGGCGCGACGCGCGGTCGTCGCTTATGGGCCAGGAGGAGCGGCGCCAGAAGGATCAGGACTGGTACGCGGCCGAGTTGGAACACCTCAAGATCGGTGACGCGAAAATGCAGCCGATCCTGATGGTCGTCTACGAAAAGGGATACACCGTACCCGATAAGAATAACCTGGGTCGTCCGCAGATGGCGCCGGCCTTGGACGTTTTTAAGCAAGCGCTCCTGCCGCTGACCGTGTATAATACGAAAATAGCCGCCTCGACCGTTGACACCAAAGCGGCCCTAGACAATATCGCATTGAGCGCGGACAAAGACAGGGAACTGACGGGCCAGCTCGTCGGCGCGAGCGGCCGAGGTCTGATTCGTCGCAATAAAGATGAGGCCGACAAACTGGACGCCCTTGTCAGCGAACTCAAAGGGGTTCAGTTCGCGGAAGGTCAAGTGCGGGCGGATTCGCAATTGCTCCTGTTGCGGAAGAAGTCGTTGCAAGCCCGCGTCAAGGAACTGGAGAAGGCGGCCGTGAGCGCCGGGTCGCGCTGAGGCGGAATTTGAGTAGTGTCTCCGTTTGGCGAGCCGGGAGCGTAAGCGATCGGAGTTTTCTTTGATCGCTGGGATTATCTCCGGTCGCTCACGCTCCCGGCTCGCCAAACGAAGACGCCATCGGAATCTGTGGTTGACACGGCGGCAGGTCTACGGCATAGTCCCGCCCCGCACGTCAGGGGGAATTTCGGGGGCGGTGGAGCGCGGCGTTTGACGCCGGCCGTCGGCGGCGATTCCGTAAGGTGCGCCGTATTGGCAAGGGGGTTGGACCAATGACAGCAGTTGGCAAGATTCTGGTCTTCTTCAACCTGATTTTCAGTCTGATCGTGGGGGCGTTCGTCGTCGTTGTGTACATCTCCCAGACCCACTGGGCCTTCGAGTACAACGATCTCAAAAAGCGTTATGAGGTGGCCGACGCCAGCAATGCAGCTTATCAGACGGAACTCAAGAAGGCGAGCGACTACGCCAAGAGTTTTAACGATCAGGTGCTGCGCGACGGCGCCCTGGAGAAAGCGGCCAGCCTCAAGCCGGACGACGACCAGCCGACCAAATTGAAAAAGATTAGGGACGTAATCACGGCCGCGCTCGCCGACGCCGTTACCCAAAAAGGCGCGGCCGATGACGCGCGCAAGCAATTAGAAGATACGAAACAGAAACTCACCGCCAGCGATGCGGTGGCCACAGCCAAGGAAGCTGAGGTGCAAAAGCGTCAGGAAGAGTCCAAAATGACGCGGGAACTGCTGGCGGCGGAAACAAAGAAAAACCTTGAAGCGGTGGTCGCCTTGGGCAAAGAACACGACGACGCAGTCGCCCAGCACATCCTGGCGGCGTCGGCCCAGGCGCGCATGACACAGTTGGCGGAGGAAAACGACCGTCTCGCCAAGGACAACCAGAAGCTCATGGCCGGCGGCGCCGGGACGGCTCCGGTTTCGGCCCCCAGGAAGGACAGCGCCAACGCGCCTACGGTGAACGTTCAGGGACGAATCCGCGAAGTGGACCCCAGCGGTTTGGTGCGTATTTCCCTCGGCAGCGACGCGGGCCTGGTTAAGGGAAACACGTTGGAAGTCTACCGCTTGAACACGCAAGCGCCGGACCTTTCCAAATACCTGGGCCGGATCAAGATCATTCAGGTGACGGCCACGGAGGCCGTGGCGGAGCCGGTTCGGAAGACGTCGGGACCGCTTCAGATCGGGGATCAAGTAAGCAGCAAGATTCTGGGCGGCTGATCGCCGGCCCCGTCCCGTGTTTAGATAACGCAAGTTTTCCGAGAGGGAAGGAATCATGCCCGCTGTTAGTTCAAGAGGCCGTGCGACGGTCGGCCGCGACAATCAAGCAAAGCCGCGTTCCGACGCCTACACCGGCCTGCTGCTGCTGTCGTTGTTGGCCCAGGTCGCCGGGGCGGTGTTTTTGTTCCTCGACTATAGCCGTTATCCGCATGACGGGCCGCCGAAACCTTCGGCGCTTGCCGCGCCTGTGGCGCCTGCGCCTAAATAGACGCTCAGGTTGAGTGGTGCTACGAAACCCATAGCGGCCCGCCGGACGAAAGTTCGGTGGGCCGCTGTCCGTTTGCAAGCGTGTTACGAGCCGCGACCGTAAGGGAGCGGGCAGTCGGAGAGGGCCCAAAAACCGCTCCCTTACGGTCGCGGCTCGTCGGTAGCGATTGGGAGAACCATCGCACATGGCGGCGCGTCCGTGTATGCTAAAAGGGCACGGTTTTCTCCAGAGGATTACGGTATGGCGGCGCGGGTCGTCTTGGCGATGAGCGGTGGAGTAGACAGTTCCGTGGCGGCGCACCTCCTGCGTGAACAGGGGTACGACGTCGTCGGCCTGTTCATGCGCACGGGCGCTCACGGTCACGAAGACGGCCGGGCCGATCACAAAAAGGGCTGTTGCAGCGCCGTGGACGCCGGCGACGCCCGCCGCGTGGCCGACCGCCTCGATATTCCCTTTTACGCGCTCGACTTCGAGAAAGACTTTGACCGCATCATCGACTATTTCGCCGACGAGTACCTCGCCGGTCGGACGCCGAATCCGTGCGTCGTGTGCAACAGTTGGCTGAAATTCGGCCAGTTGTGGACCTACGGCCAGCAGCTCGAAGCCGATTTCATCGCCACGGGCCACTACGCCCGCACGGTGCGCGACGGCGACGAGGTTGCGCTGCACCGCGCCGCCGACCCGGACAAGGATCAGTCTTACGTCCTATACGGTCTTCAGCGTTCCATCCTACCGCGTCTGCTATTTCCTATCGGCGATCTCCGTAAAGAGGAAGTGCGCGCCCTGGCGCGGTCGGCGGGGCTGGGCGTGGCCGATAAGCCGGACAGTGTTGAAATCTGTTTCGTGCCGGACGGCGACCATGCCAAGCTGATCCGCGAACGTCGGCCGCAGTCGGCCGCAGTCGGCAACATCGTCGATACATCGGGCAAGGTGCTGGCCGCGCATGACGGCATCGAGCGCTTCACGGTCGGCCAGCGCAAGGGACTCGGTTTCGCAACCGGCGAGCGGCGTTACGTCCTGCGCATCGTGCCGGGCGACAACGAAGTCGTAGTCGGCGACAAAGAAGAGCTGTTGGCACTTGGATTGGTCGCGTCAGAGGTGAACTGGCTGACGGCCGCGCCGCCGGAGGCGCCGTTGGCATGTACGGCGAAGATCCGCTATCGTCATACAGCGGCGGCGGCCGTCGTGACCGCGCTGCCGGATGGCGCGGCGCGCGTAACCTTTACCGAAGCCCAAACCGCCGTGACGCCGGGCCAGGCCGTGGTCTTTTACGATGGTTCGCGCGTGCTAGGCGGCGGCTGGATTGAACGCGCGGTCTAGGCGAGCGGCCGGCGTAAGCCGG
>DHJA01000144.1:15141-17997 GCA_002404095.1 Planctomycetaceae bacterium UBA4732
CCGGCTTACGCCGGCCGCTCGCCGTTGAATCAAGAGAGCGTCCCATGACGGTTCCCGACTTCCATGCCGCCAAGGCGCGCGGCGTCCGTCTAACAGTACTCACTGCCTACGACTACACAATGGCGCGCCTTTTAGACGCGGCCGGCGTGGACTGTTTGCTCGTCGGCGATTCGCTGGGCATGGTGGTGCAGGGCCAGGCCGATTCCCTGGCCGTCACCATGGAAGAAATGATCTATCACACGCGCATGGTGACGCGCGGCGCCCGTCGCGCTTTGGTCGTCACGGACATGCCGTTCATGTCGTATCAAGTGAGTCCGCAACAAGCGCTAGAGAACGCCGGCCGGCTGATGAAAGAAGGCGGCGCTCATGCGGTGAAGCTCGAGGGCGGCGTGCGCAGCGCCGCGGCGGTGACGGCCATCACGACGGCCGACATTCCGCTCATGGGCCATATCGGCCTGACGCCGCAGTCGGTTCGACGTTTTGGCGGCTTCAAGGTCCAGCGCGACGCCGGCAAGCTGATGGACGACGCCTTGGCCGTCGAAGCGGCCGGCGCGTTCGCCCTGGTGATCGAATGTGTGCCGAGCGACTTAGCGGCGCGCATCACCGAGGCGGTGAAGATTCCGACCATTGGCATCGGCGCCGGGCCGCACTGCGACGGGCAGGTACTGGTGACGCTGGACTTGCTCGGCCTGTTCGACGAACTGCGGCCGCGCTTCGTCAAGCAATACGCCGACCTCGGCCGCGAGGTGACGCGCGCGGCCGAGGCGTACTGTCGTGAGGTGCGCGAGGGCGTGTTCCCGGCGGAGGAACACGGCTACCGATGAGCGACTTCAATCCGCTTGCCGCTTGAACACGATCAAGACGGCGTGCGAATTCTCCGCCGACTTGAACTCCGTCGGCCTCTCCTTGCTTTGAATCGCGACGCATACTTTGAACTCGTCGTCCGCTTGCCATTCGTAGATGCCTTCAACGACAGTCCCTTTCTCGTCGCCGGCGCCGATTACAAAGTCGATCAAATGCGGCTTGGCGGAAACGTCCAGCTTGAGCGTGATCTTGGCGTAGGCTTTGACCGTTTCCTCATCGCCTTTGACGGTGAACTGATCGCCCTTGATCTCGAACTTGAGCTTGGAAACGACCTCGGCCGGCAGGTTTTCGCCGTCGTGGACGGCGCTGGCCATGGTCCAACGGCCTTGGAGCTTTTCGAGGTCTTTTTTGGCTTCATCTTTCGGGGCGTCGGCGACGGTCATAGTGAGCGCCAGGACGAGAAGCGTTTGAACAGGCACGGTGCGTCTCCTAATGAGGATGTGAGGGCGACGGCTATTGTAGAGTCCGATTAGTCTTCGACAGGGGGGCGACCCGTTTAGCCGCGACTCAAAGGGGAGCGCGTTACGGCTTGTTTTCTCCGCGCGTCGCGGGTATCTGACGCATCCGACGCGCGATCTGGCGCCGACGATCTCTTTTCCCCAACGGAAGGATTCGTAGATGTCCCGTCGCTTACTGACCGCCGGCTTATCGCTGGCCGTGTTGTTGGGCGCTCAGTCGGGGTTCGGCCGCATTTCCGCCAAGCCGCCCGACTTGCCGCTCGTTGACAACGACGTGCTGATTTCGTCGCCTCTCATCGCCGAGGAGAGCGACGCGCCTCCGCCGAACCCTTTTCCCGACGCCGTGCCGACCACGGTTCCGGAAGTAGCAATCCCGTCGCTGTTCCAGCTGCGGCCGTCAGTTCGACGGACGATGGCGTCGTGCCTCTTGTTCGGCGTCCATCCGCTGTTGGCCCTGGCGCCGACCGAAGGCACTGTCGATCTGGATGAGGAGGATTATGCACCGGCGCCGGCGAACTTTCCCATTCCTCTGTCCCCACCACATCCGGCGATAGAGCACTTGTCCCTCGTCGCGCCCTCGACCTGCCCCTACATGCGTCAACAGCAGTGCGCCCCCGACCGACATGCCGTTCTGTTCGCGGACCCCGACTTTTCGCGCGACGTGTTGCAAAACTTGGAGTCACTGCGTCAGAGCCGAGACCTGGTGCGGACGGCTCATGAACTCGGCCGCGACGGTCGGCTTATCGAAGCCCTCGATTACCTCAGCCTGGCCGCCGAACTGTGTCCCGGCAGCCGTTTCGACGAGGAAATCCAGGCGGCCGCCGCGGAAGTCCTCATGTCGTTCTACCACAGAGAAGGCGCCTCCATCCAAAGCGACGCGAACCATGAGGCCGAGCAAAAGCTGTCACAGCCAGTGACGCTGAATTTCACCGACGCGCCGCTACGCCAGGTTTTCGATGATTTGCGCGGCTGGGGTGTGGTCAACATTTACGTGGATAAAGCGGCTCTCGACGCGGATGAAATCAGTCTCGACCTTCCCGTCACGATCAAAGTGGAGAACCTGGCACTCAAGTCGGCGCTAAAACTCATCCTGAATGAAGCCCATCTAGTTTACATCGTCAAGGACGGCGCGGTGCGGATCACCACCGAGCGATCCTTTCGCGCCGGCATCGAGCCGGCCCTGCCGCCGGTTGACGCCAGTGTGCCTGTGGCGCTGGATCAGCTACTTTATGAGACCTTAAAAGTGGGCTTGGCCGCCGCCGGCGAAAGTGAGGAGCAGGAGGCGCCGGTCGATACACCGTCTCACGGTTCCCTGGAGTTCAGCTTCGATTTGGACGGCGGCTTCCGGCTGTTTACTCAGTTCCAGCACGGCGGCGCCGTCTGGCACTTCGAGTACAACGAAAACGGCCTAAAGTGGTGGGCCGCGCCTGACGGCGGGGCCGACGCCGAACCCCACCGTTGCACTGGATTCAACTTGGGGGACGCTACATCGCCTTGATGGGAGGAGAAAACGCCCCGTCGAGGGGGGGGGCGC
>DHJA01000144.1:18161-18479 GCA_002404095.1 Planctomycetaceae bacterium UBA4732
TGGGGGACGCTACCCCGCCTCGACGGTTTGCAAGTAATCGAGGATTTGATTCGTGCTGAGTCGCTCGACGCCGGGGAACAGGTTCATCTGTACGGCCAGGGCGGCGAAGATGTGTTCCTCGTCGAGCAGGCCCATGTCCTGGGCGGTCTGACCAAACTTCTGTCGTCGGCGCCGCTGTTGCATCGCTTCGAGTACGCGATCCACGTCCGATCGGCTCATCGCCTTCAGCTGAACCAGGATCTCGCCAATCTGCCGCCGTTCCTGCATGAGTGGTTCGCTCCTTCCAACCCTATCCTTCGACGAGCCGCGACCGTTAGG
>DHJA01000144.1:18699-22197 GCA_002404095.1 Planctomycetaceae bacterium UBA4732
GTCGCGGCTCGTAACACCCCTTAGGGGAAACCTATCGCTCACGGCGACGGCTGCACCGTCTGGAACAGCTCGCTAATCCTCATGCCCAAACCCAGCGAAATGCGATACAGCGTCTCGATCGACGCGGAGTTCTTGCCCAACTCGATCTGCGATAAATACCCTAGCGAAACTCCGGTGCGCTGCGCCATTAGGGCCAACGTCAGACCCAAGGCTTTTCGGCGCTCGCGGATGGCGGCGCCGAGCGACTCGCGCAAGGCCGATTCCGATATGCGCAACAGTCCCTTGCTCTCCAAGCAGCGGATGACCGTGCGCTGCAATTGGGCGATCTGGAAGGGCTTCGTCAGGTAATCATAAGTTCGCGCCCGCAGGCAGTTTAACGCGCTGTCCATCGACGGGTAAGCCGTCACCACGATTACGCTGGCCTCCGCCTGATATTCGCGCAGCCAGTCGAGCATCCGGCCGGACTCCAGGCCGGGAATCACATAATCGAGGATGACGACGTGATACGGGACGTTACGGAGAACGGCTTCCATCTCCAACGGGTCGGACACGACGTCGATTCGGAAACCGTTCGACGCCAGCGCGGCGTGCATGAGGCTGCAGACCGACGGATCGTCGTCCAGAATGGCGACGCGCACCTCGCCGGCGCGGTACAGGCCGCCGACGTCGGGTAGCGGACGCCGGCCGTCCGAGATCGGCTCAGGGGAAAAGTCGGCGCCGGAAAAAGAATCGACGCCGTCGGTGAGAGAGAAACTTGTCACGCCTTGCTCCTCGTAAGACTATCGAGACGCCGTGGACGGCCGCCGCGGCGTTGTTCCGTTATAGGGCTAAAGTTGGTCGGGCCACATCGGCCTCATCGGAGGCTGGAAGGCCGCGGGGCTTGCGGTCGATGGCGCCGCGCACGGCACGCAACAGCCCATCGGGCCGAAATGGCTTCGAGAGAAAATCAAAACCTCTGGCCGCGCCGTCCGGGCGCGTCAACTCGTTGTTCGCTTGTCCGCTCATGAAAAGGACGCGGACGTTGGCGTCACGACTCAGCAGCTTGCGGGCGAGGTCCACGCCCGTCACACGCGGCATGGCCAGGTCCGAAAGCACCAGCGCAAAGCGGTCGTGGGCCGCCATCGCGTAGCAGGTCAACGCCTCTTCGGCGCTCGTCGCGGCTTCGACGCGATAGCCGGCCCGTACCAGCGTAGCACAGATCATGCGAAGTATGCTCGCGTCGTCATCGACAACCAGAATGCGGTCGCTCTTGCCGACCTGTTGTTCGACCGCGACGGCGGCCGCGGTCGCCAGGCTCGCGACTGGCAAGTATATCTCGGCAATGGTCCCGCCGGAAGCGGCCGGCCGCAAACGAAGGCCGCCGTGGTGGGCGTGCAAGATGCCGTAGGCGACGGCGAGACCGAAGCCGCGGCGCCTCGGTTTATTCGTGAAAAACAGCTCCGCGAACAGCCGCTTGGACACATCGGCGCTAAGTCCCGGTCCGGAATCGGTTGCCGCGATTTCGACGTAAGACCCAGGCCGCGCGTCACCGTACAAGTCGAGGCAATCGCCCGCACTGAGATCGACCACGCGAGAGGAGACGGATATGGCGCCGGCGCCTTGCATGGCGTCGCGAGCGTTCTCCAGAAGCGCGGCCAGAACCTGACGCAACTGCCCGGCGTCGATAGCGGCCCGCGGTAGGCCGGCGCCGAGGGTTGTGCGGACGGCGAAGAGACCACCGGGTGGCGCTAGACGGGCCGCTTCCTCCGCTACGACGGCCGTGGTCTCACAAGGCAGGACGCCGCCCGCTTGCCTGCGGCAAAAGAGACGTAGTAAGTGCGTCAACTGGGCGCCGTTCTGAGCGCAGCGCTGCAGTTCTCGGAGGTAGCGGCTCAACTGCGATTCAGCCGGCGCCTTTAGCGCCAAACTCAGATCGCAAAAACCGATGACGCCCGTTAATACGTTGCCGAAATCGTGAGCCAGGCGGGCGGCCACGCGCGCCGCCGTTTCGAGGTCTTTTTGCCGGTCGGCCTGGTCCAGTTGTTCCAGCCAGCGAGCCGTCGGCTCCGGCGCTTCCAGTAGACGACCCAGTACCTGCCCGGCCAGTGTCAGCGCGGCAGCCTCGGCGCCGCTCCATACATTTCGTTGGGCGTCCGCTTCCAACCAAAGCGTCCAGCCGCCGTGGGCGCGAGGACGCACCACCGTGAGGAGAAGAGGGCCGCCCGTCTGTCGAGAGACTGACAACGCGGCCGGCGATTGCTGGACGCGCTGCCCAAGCTGCGCGTCTTCATCCCAAGGGACGCGATCAGCACTAGCCGGATAGCGGACGAGAACTTTCCCCGAGGACAAGTCGGCGAGGCCGGCGCCGGAAGCGGCGAACGCGGCGGCGAGGTTCGTTAGGAGTGCGTCCAGGCCCACGGATGGCGTAGACGCTTGACAGAGCAGTCCGTGAACGAAATCCAGGGCGGATCGGCTGGCGTCGGGGCCGGGCCGGTGCGACTGTTCTTGAGCGCCGGCCATAACGGAATGCTCCGTGAGAAGAAAAGGGCGCGGGTTCAACCCGCATCACAAAACTTTAGGACAGGAATTGATGTCGCGTCAAATAAATTCGGGAGGAATGTGACGGCGGATACCAGCCCTGAGCGCAAGCGAGGGGTTTCGGTCAACCCCCTCGCTTGCGCTCGGGGCTGGTATTGAGGGGAGAATTCCGGAACAGACTGTCATTCGCCGCTTTCACGGAAGCGGTAGCCGACGCCGCGCACGGTTTCAATTAAATCGAGCGACCCCAGCTTGCGACGCAGCGTCTTAATGTGGACGTCGATGGTCCGCTCCAGGACGATGGCGCCGTCGCCGATAGCGGCGTCCATCAGCTGATGGCGCGTGAACGCGCGGCCTGGTTGACGAATCAGGCACTCCAACAGTCGGAACTCGGTCGGCGTTAGCTCCAACTCGCCGTCGTCCACATAGGCTCGGTGCCGCACCCTGTCGATGCGAACGTTGAGGTGTTCGATCACATCGACCGGCTCGCCGGCGCCGTCAAAGCGGCGTTGGATCGCCTTGATGCGCTGAAGAAGAACCTTGACGCTGAACGGCTTCGTGACGTAATCGTCGGCGCCGAGGGAGAAGCCGACGACCTGATCCATCTCTTCCGCTTTGGCGCTAAGAATGATAATCGGAATGTCGCGCGTCTTTTCGCCGGCCCGCAGTTCGCGGCAGACTTCAAGACCGGGCAGACCAGGTAACATCAGGTCGAGGATGATGAGGTCCGGCAACAGAGTCTGGGCCTTTCGCAAACCTTCCTGGCCGTCGTGGGCCACGGTGGTTTCGTAGCCCTCGCGTCCTAAACTGTAAGCAAGCGGATCGGTAATCTCTTTTTCATCTTCGATGACGAGGATGCGCAGTCGCGCCGGCGGCGATACGGAACCCGAGGACGCGGCGGGAACCATGACAAGAACTCCTCCGGTTGATGGATTTATCGTGTTTCGGGTCGCGTCTTGCTCCCTCCCCCGCAAGGGGGGA
>DHJA01000144.1:22288-54839 GCA_002404095.1 Planctomycetaceae bacterium UBA4732
CCGCAAGGGGGGAGGGAGCAAGACGCCGAGAACGGTGCGCGCACCCCGAACGCCAGCGGCGCGCCGCCGTAATCCCGTACTCCTTTCATGAGAAATCAGTGGGCGTCGGCCTTGCCGCCGTTGTCGCGGTGGCGAACGATCTCTCCGTCAATGAGGTAGATCACGTCCTCGGCGATGTTCGTGGCGTGGTCGGCGATCCGTTCCAGATGACGCACGGCGGAGAACATCGACAGACCAGCCTCAATCAAGGTCGGCGATGATTTCATCTCCTCCACGATCTCCTCAATGATTTCCTCGTTATAGCGATCCACTTCGTCGTCCATGCGCATGACCGTCTGCGCCTGCGCCTTGTTGAGGTTGACGTAGGCGTCGAGGCTTTGTCGCAGCATCATGGTGGTGAGATCGGTCATGTTTTGCAGCTTGCGCGGAATCGGCAGCAGCGGCGGTTGGGCGAGGTGGATGGCCCGCTCGGCGATTTCCTCGGCCAGGTCGCCGATGCGCTCCAGATCGACGTTGATGAGCATGGCGGCCGCAATTAAGCGCAGGTCCACCGCCACGGGCTGATGCAGCGCCAGGATTTTCAGACATTCCTCGTCGATGTGGTTTTCTTCGTTGTCGATTTGGCCGTCGCCGTCGATCACCTCGCGGGCGTGATTTATGTCGCGCTCCTGCAACGCGAGAATCGCCTTATGGACGGCGGCCTCCACGAGGCCGGCCAACGCCAGCATATCGCGCTGCAAACTGTCGAGGTCGCGTTGAAGATGCTTCGCCATGTCGCTCCGCTTTCCGTGCTGTTTAGCCGCGACCCGAAGGGGAACGCTCCCCTTCGGGTCGCGGCTAAACGACTTGCAACGATGTCTCACCCAAATCGCCCCGTGATATAGTCCTGCGTCTTCTGGATCTGCGGGCGTGTGTACAGCTGATCGGTAGGGCCGGACTCGATCAACCGCCCCTCGAAGAAGAAGGCGGTTCGGTCGGACACGCGCGCCGCCTGCTGCATGTTGTGCGTGACGATGGCAATAGTGTAGTCGCGCTTTAACTCGAAAATCAGATCTTCAATGCGAGCCGTCGAAGCCGGATCGAGCGCGGAGGCCGGTTCATCGAGAAGCAAGACTTCCGGGTCCGTGGCCAGGGCGCGCGCGATGCACAGCCGTTGCGCCTGTCCGCCCGACAGGTTCAACGCCGAGTCGTTCAGGCGGTCCTTCACTTCGTCCCATAAGGCGGCGCCGCGTAGACAGCGCTCGGTGATTTCGTGCAGCTTGGCCCGGTTGTTCACGCCCGCCACGCGCGGCCCGTAAACGACGTTTTCAAAGACCGACTTCGGGAATGGATTCGACTTCTGGAACACCATGCCCACGCGCCGCCGCAGGTCCACCAGATTGACGCCGCGGCTGTAGATGTCCACGCCGTCCAGCTGAACGTCGCCGGTGTGTCGCGTTCCTTCGATTAGGTCGTTCATGCGATTAAGCGCGCGCAGAAACGTGGACTTACCGCAGCCGGACGGCCCGATCAGGGCCATCACCGACCGTTCGGGAATGGTCAAGGAAACGTCGAACAACGCCTGCTTTTTGCCGTACCAAAACGACATGCCCTTGACGACGAACTTAGATTGGACGTTCGGTTTGGTTACAGGCTCGCGGCCGTTGAGGCTGCGCTCGGAGATGATAGCCGAGTACGATAAGGTGGACATAAAAGTCCTCTGATAACCGCTAATAGGTATCGCGGCGCCTTTGGTCGCGGTGGATAGTTTATGGGTTCTGTGTGTATTTTTGATGAAGATGCGGCGGAGATTTAGGAAATCGTTGTTACGCCGCCGCACACGGCAGTCGGACTGTGAACGTGGCGCCGTGGCCGACGACGCTGGCCGCGTGGACGTTTCCCTTCATCGCTTGGGTCAGGTGCTTGACGATGGCCAGTCCGAGGCCGGTGCCGCCCATCTGGCGTGAGCGGGCCTTGTCCACCCGATAAAAGCGCTCGAAGATTCGCGGCAGATCGGCGTCGGGAATGCCAATGCCGTCGTCGGCGACTTGGAACCATCCGTGGCCGTTTTCTTCACCCCAGCCGACGCGAATGTGACCGCCTTCCGGGGTATATTTGAGCGCGTTGTCAAGGAGGTTGTCGAGAATCTGTCCGACCGCTTCCTGATCGGCCCAGACGATAGGCGCCGGTTCGGGTTCCGATACTAAATCCAACGTCTGACGATGCGCCTCGGCCTTGGCCCGGTGCCGCTCCAGACAGGCGTGAACCACGGACGGCACGGACACCGCCTCAAACTCGAAATGCTCCTCGCCGGATTCGACGCGCGCCAGGCTGAGCAGGTCGAGGATAAGCATGTGTAGGCGTTCGCCTTGGGCGGCGATCTGTTCGAGGAAGCGAATGCGATGTTCCGGGTCTTCGACGGCGCCGGCCAACAGCGTTTCGGTACAGAGTTTGATTCCTGTCAACGGCGTCTTGAGTTCGTGCGAGACGTTGGCGACGAACTCCTGACGAAGCCTTTCCAGCCGGCGTAGCTCGGAGGTGTCGTGCAGGACCATCACGGCGCCGCGCGGAGGCGACCCCGGCAAACGGGCGACGTGGAGGGTGAGGCTGCGCGAGGAACCGTCGCTGGCGCGCAGTTCTTCACGGCAGGGTTCCGGCGACTTCAGGGCGTGCTGGACCACGTCCAAAAGGGCGCGGCGCCGCACGACTTCCCACAGCCGCCGACCCACCGGCGACCGAGTCGGGAACTCCAATAGTTCGGCGGCGCGGTCATTGGCGAAAAGGATGCGCTGATCGGCGTCGAGGGCGACGACGCCTTCGACCATGCCGCTAAGGATCGCGCGAAGTTGTTGGCGGTCTTCTTCGAGGGCGGCGATGCGCGTGGTCAGCTGCTCGCTCATTAGGTTGAACGAACGGCCGAGGGCGCCGACTACGCCGACGCCGTCAGGGAAGACGCGCTTGCCTGACTCTCCGGCGGCAATACGATCCGCCGCCGCGGTTAAATCTCGTAAGGCGGGCGCCATTCGCTGAGTGACGCCCGCGCTAAGGACGGCGACCAGGAGGACGCCCGCAACCGCCGCCAATAGCAGCCAGCTGATAAGACGCCCACGGACATCCGGATTGTCCACATATTGGCCTACGGCCAGGCCGCAGAGGATCACAACCGCAAGGGCGGCGAAGCTAAACCGGAATGTAAGACGCCAGAACATGGGAATACCTTAAGGAGCCAACATCCACGAGCCGCGACCGTTAGGGAGCGGTTTCGAGCCGCGTGACGCTTCCGCTCCCTAACGGTCGCGGCTCGTAACACCCCTTAGAGGACAGACTCCTAATCAGCGCGGCTGGCCGAGACGACGCGCGCGCCAGCCGCCAAACGGATGCCGATGTTAAGCACCATGACGAAGGCCAACAGAACCAGGGCGCCGGACCAGGCCAATTGCTGCCGAGCCGGGTCGCTGTCAAGCGAATAGGTGTAAATATAGTAGGTCAGGAACGGCGTCGGTTTATCCAGACCGTTCATCCAGAACTTGCTGCTATAAGCGGTGAACAAAAGCGGAGCCGTTTCACCGGCGATGCGGGCGATAGCCAGAAAAATGGCGGTAACGATGGCAGGCAAGGCTGCCGGCAGGATCACGCGAGCCACGGTCTGGTGGCGCGAGGCTCCCAGGGCGTAACTGCCGTTGCGGAGCGAGGGGGGCACCAACTTGAGCGACTCTTCGGACGCCCGCATCACGATCGGCACCATCATCACGCCCAAGGCGAAGGCGCCGGCCCAAGCCGACGGCTGATGAAATGGCGCGACAAGCAGCGCGTAAACGAAGATGCCGATGACGATGGAAGGTACGCCGCCAAGAAGCTCGCCGACAAAGCGTACCGAAGGATTGATGCGGCTGCGCGGGAACTCCGTCAGGTACAGCGCCGCGAGAATGCCGACGGGAACCGCGCCTACCGTGGCGATTCCGACCATCACCGCCGTGCCGATCAGGGAATGTCCCAAGCCCGGCGGATGCTCGAACGGCAGGTTCGTGAAGAACGCCAGGTTGAGCCGTCCAGCACCTGCGATCAAAATATAGCCAAGGATGTGGAACAGCGGCAAAAGGATTAGCAGTAGGCAGCAGACGAGTACGCCCGTCATTAAGGTGTTCATGGGCTGGGCAAGGCGGTTGTGCAGCTGAGACACCAACGGCCCGGTGCGCGGCGGTGCGGCCTCGCGCGGAGCGACAACGGAGACCCCGCTCTCCGCTCCGCTCCCGGATGGAGCCTGGGAACGTTTCCCGAAGCGCAAGGATGGTCTGGCGCGTCCCATGTTCCAGATCATCAGCCGGGCGAATGAATTTACTACCACGGTGAGAAGGAACAGTACCAGTCCCAACTCGATCAAGGCGGATTTGTGCAGATCGTCGCCGGTGCCCGGCAGCTGGTTGGCGATCACGCTTGGGATCGAATAGCCCAAATCGAAGATATTAAAAGTAAGTTTTTCACTATTGCCGATCAGCATGGCCACCGCCATCGTCTCGCCGAGGGCACGGCCCAGGGCCAGGAAACAACCGCCGATGATGCCGGGGCGTGCGTAAGGGAGAATAACGGTCCAAATCATCTGCCAGCGCGTGGCGCCGAGTGCCAGCGCGCCTTGTCGCTGGGCGGTAGGCACAGCTCGGCAGACGTCGTAAGTGATGGCGGTGATGTACGGGACGATCATAACGGCCAGCAGGATGCCGCAAGTAAAGATGCCGCGTCCGCTCGTATTCGCCAATCCCAACAGCGGAAACAGCCTTTGAAACCACGGCACCAGAAAGAACACGCCCCAGAAGCCGAAGACGACGCTGGGAATGGCGGCCAGCAATTCGATCAGAAACGAGGAAACCCGACGAACCCAGCCGGTAGCGATCTCCGCCAGGAAGGCGGCCGCGCCGACGCCCAGCGGCACGGCCACGATCATGGCGATTGCGGAGGTGAGGATCGTGCCGACGATAAACGGCACGGCGCCGAATTGATGCTTGTCCGAGTTCCACCAAGTGTCGAACAGAAAGGAGGCGCCGTCGGCCTGAATGGTCGGCAGCGACCTCAAGACCAGAACGACGAGCATGAGCGCCACCGTCACGGGCACGGACAACGCCATGACCAGGCAGGCCGCCCGAAACATCCAGTCGCCGGCCGCTTGCCACCTGGCGCCCCCCCGACGGTTATGGGCCGCCGGGGAGGATGCGTCGCGCGTGACGGACATAAGAGATATTCCTTATGCGTCTTAGAACCTGTTCCAGTAGGGGGCGAGGAAACCTCGCCCCTACAGAAAAACCGCTGTAGGGGCGGGGGTTCCCCGCCCCTCCGAAACAGGCGTCTTACTTGGCGCTAATGAGGTCGATTTTCTTGTCGGCCAATTCAACGATCGAAGCAGGTATCGCCGCGTAGTGCAAATCGGTGACGGACGCCTGGCCGTCATGCGTCGCCCATTTGAGAAAGGCTTGCAACGCCTTGGCCTTGTCCGCCGGGTGCTTAAGCTTGACAACCGCCCATGTCGTGCCGCTGATCGGGTACGCTCCCTTACCGGGGGCGTTGACGATACTATAGCGGAGTGTGTCGCGTTCTTCCTTGGAAAAAGTCTTCAAGGCGTTGTCAGCGGCGGCCGTCACGCCTTCTAGGGTGGCTGTGAGGAACTCGCCGTCGCGGCTCTTCACCTTGCCGATGTTCAGGCCGGGGTTTTTCAGGGCGTAGAGCAATTCCACATAGCCGATCGCGCCTTTGGTGCTTTTCACGGCTTCGGCGAGCGGCCCGTTGCCGGGCAGACCTTGGCCGCCGTCCACTTTCACTTGCTTGGTCGCGCCCGGTCCTGCCGCCCAGTCCTTGTCCGCCGCGGTCAGGTAGGTGGTGAAGATGAAGCTGGTGCCGCTGCCGTCGGCCCGATAGACCACGTTGATCTTTTCGTCAGGCAACTTGGCTTCCAGATTGGCTTCCTTGATCTTCGGGTCGCCCCAGTTGGTGATCTTGTTGCGATAGATGCCGGACAGGATTTCGGCGGTGAAGTTCAGGTCTTTGACGCCGTTCAGATTATAGACGGGAACGACGGCGCCCATGACAAGGGGGATATGGACCACCGCGTCTTCGCCGCCGGCCCTTTTGATTTCGTCGGCGCTCATGGCAGCGTCGGTGCAGCCGAAGTCCGCTTCATTGCCAATCATGTCGTTGATGCCGGCTCCGGAACCTTTTCCGGTATAGTCGATCTGGACGCCCTTTTCGTTGTATTCGCCGATCCACTTTTCATCGAAAAGCGGGGCGATGAACGTCGAACCACCGCCCGTCAGCCGCTTGGCCTCGCCGCCATTGTTGCTCGGCCCGCAGCCGACGCAACCCATTGCGAGACAAGCCAATTCCAGCAACGCGAAGGTTTTCATGAATCGCATACATCACCCCCTAATGTTTTTAGGGCAATACGGTTTTCACGTCTCGACTGGTGATACTGTATTTGGCGTGCGCGGCGAATCCGAGTGGGGATTGTGAAAGTATTGTGAAGACGCTTAGGCGACGAGCCGCGACCGTTAGGGAGCGGTTTTCGCACCGCTCCCTCACGGTCGCGGCTCGTAACACCATTAGGGAACAAATTCTTAATCAAACAAACCGCGCTCGTCGGCCGGCGTCTCCTTAGGAGAGCGGCCCAGCAGAGTGAACGCCCGCGGCGTGGCGACGCGGCCGCGCGGCGTACGCACAATGAACTGTTCGCGCAGCAAATACGGCTCGATCTCGTCGCTGAGCGTGTCGGACGGCAAGTTCATGGTGGCCGCCAGCGCTTCAACCCCGGTCGGCCCGCCCTCGAAGACGCCGACGAGCGTTTCGAGATAACGGCGATCCTGTTTATCCAAACCTTCGCGGTCCACCTCCGCCATGTCGAGCGCTTGACGGGCAATATCAAGGGTGACAATACCGTCGGCCTCGCTGGCGGCGTAGTTGCGAGCCCACCACAAGCGGGCGTTGGCGATGCGCGGCGTCCCCCGGCTGCGTTTCGCCAATTCCAGAGCGGCGTCGTCGCCGATTACGGTCTGCAATTTGCGCGCATTGATGCGCACAATCTCCGCCAATTCCTCGACGCTGTAAAACTCCAGATGTTCGTGCATCTTGAAGCGATCGCGCATCGGGCTGGACAACATACCGCTGCGCGTGGTAGCGCCGATGAGCGTGAAACGCTTCAACCGCATCGAAAGGGTGCGGGCGTTGACGCCTTCGCCGAGAACGATGTCGATGCGAAAATCCTCCATAGCCGGATAGATAAACTCCTCGACGACGCGCGGCATCCGATGGATTTCATCAATGAAAAGAAACGAGCCTTCCTCGACGTTGGTTAGAAACGGCAGCAGGTCGGCCGGCTTGGAGAGGGCGGGGCCGCTGGTCATCTGGATCGACGCGCCGAGTTCGTTGGGAAGGACGGTGCCGAAGGTCGTTTTGCCGAGTCCGGGTGGGCCGTCGAAGAGGATGTGCGACATCGGCTCTTTGAGCTTACGGCAGGCGTTGAGGACGATGGTCAGGCGCCGCACCACGGCCTTTTGCCCGATAACTTCGCGCAGCCAGCGCGGCCGCAAAGCGGAATCGTGTTCGCGCCGGGTCTCGTCATCGGGAACGGGTTGTACGATTGCTTCGCGGGCCATGAGTCACCTTCGGCGCTTGTCTTACGCTAACTTGTAAATCTCAAGCAATACTTCTTCGACCGATTTGAAAGTGCGGCCGCCGGCCAAGGCTCTATCCAGCCGATTGCGCGCCTCCATCGGCGTGTGGCCGATGCTCACTAGCGCTTGGTAGGCGTCTTCCAAGATGTTAGCGTCGGCCGACTCCGTCGGCACGGCGTTCGGGTCGCCGCCGGCCAGCGCCTGCGCCGGCATCAACGCATACTTCGTCACTTTGCGTCGCAACGTGGCGATGATCTGCTCGGCCGTCGCCGTGCCGACGCCGGGCAGCGTCGTCAGCCATTTGGCGTCCTGGCGCTGAATGGCGTCGGCGATTTCCTTAACCGGCCGTACGAGCGCCTTGAGTGCCTTGCGCGTGCCCACCTTGTCCACCGTACAAAAGAGGTCGAAAAAGTCGAGTTCCGCTTCCGTTGCGAAGCCGATCAGCCGAGGCACCACGCGGCCTTGCATGGGATTGCCGTCGAGGTAATGACTGGTGTGCAGCGCGATCTCCTGGCCGACGCGCGTCTGCAAAGCGCGGCGCACGAACTCCGGCGTCAGCACCTCATATTCGAGAGCGCCGACTTGCAGACGAACGCCTTCATCCAGCACCCGGTTTAGTACGCCCGCGATCTTGGTAATCATGTCGCCGCCTCAACCCGGACGTTTCTGGACGTAGTAATAACACAACGCGGCTGCCAATGCGTCGGCCACATCCGGCGGCTCGGGCAGCGCGGCCAACCCCAACTCGCGTTGGATGGTGCGTTGCATTTGCTCTTTGGAAGCACGGCCGCTGCCTGTGATGGTCTTCTTGATGCGCGTGGCATTATAGCTCAACACCGGTACGCCCCGTAAGCCGGCCGCCAGCAAGATCACTCCGCGGGCGTGGCCCATGAGTATGGCCGTTCGCGGGTGTTTATAGTGGGCATATAGCTGTTCCACTACGACAACTCCAGGCCGATACTGTTCCACCACTTCGACTATACCATTGTACAGCACTTGAAGCCGCGGGGCCATCTCGATTGTGGCGCGGCCCTCCGCGGTGCGGACGACGCCGGCTTCGCAGACGTAGGGCGCCTGAAGGCGTACTTCCAGGACGGCGTAGCCCGTGGTCTGCAAACCGGGATCGACGCCCAAAATGCGCAGTCCCGACGCGAAAGGCGGTAGGGCGGTAGGCGACGACTCGGACGGCGTTTCCTTCATGGCTATAAGCGTAACGTCAGGATTTACAGGGGCAAGGCCGACCGCTTGCGTTTCGCGGCTGGCGAACCATTGACGCCGCCCTTGTCTGGTTGCTATTATCTGGGACACGGCCGGAACAATAAGACAAAGTACGCAATGGCGCGGAGACATCGTTCATGACTATCGACCCTCAAGTTTTGCGGGCCGAGCGGCACGTCGAAATCGGCCGCGTCCTTCAACGTCGCGCGCACGCCATCGTCGATCATTGGGCGAGCCGGGCCGCCGAGGAGCAGCCGGACGCGTCCCGCGTCCACGAGCAGGTTCTCCTCGATCACCTGCCCAAGCTCCTCCAAACCCTCGGCCAGAGCCTGGCCGACCCCGCCGGCCCACTTCCCAGGCCGCTCTCCGACTCCGCCGCGGAGCATGGCCAGCAGCGCTGGCAAGCCGGCTGGTCGCTCGCCGAAGTCGTCCGCGACTACCAGATTCTGCGCCTCGTCATCGTCGAACAACTCGAAACCGAGCTACAGCGGTCCCTGCTCACCCGCGAGATCCTGGCCATTGGATTGGCGCTGGACGAAGCCATCGCCGCCAGCATTGCGGCCTACGTCCAACACCGCGACGGGGTCTCCAAACGGCTCGAACAGAACCTGCGCGACCAGGCCGACCAATTGCGCGAGGCCGACCGCCGCAAAAACGAGTTCCTCGCCGTCCTTGCGCACGAATTGCGCAATCCGATGGCCCCCATTTTGAATGCCGTTCAGGTGCTAAATCTACTCGGGCCGGCGGACGCGAACATCAAGCAGGCGTGCGCCATTGTCGAGCGTCAGGTCCAGCAAATGGTCCGCTTGGTGGACGACTTGCTTGACCTCACGCGAATCGCCCAGGGCAAAATCGAACTTCGGCAGACGACGTTCGACCTCGCGGCCGCGGTAGCGCGAGCCATCCAAACGGTGACGCCCTTGTTCGAGACTCAGCAGCATCACTTGTCGGCGGCGCTGCCGACGGAACCGCTGCGCATGGAGGGCGACCAGGACCGCATCGTTCAGGTGCTCGTCAACCTCCTGACCAACGCCGGCAAATATACCGACAAGGGCGGCCGCATCCACCTCACCGCGGGCCGCGAAGACGGCGAGGTGGTTCTCCGGGTGCGTGACAACGGGGTGGGCATTGAGAGCGATATGCTGGCCCGCGTTTTCGATATGTTCACGCAGATCGACCACTCCCTTCCGCGCTCTCGCGGCGGCCTGGGCATCGGCTTAACGCTGGTGCGTCAGCTCGTGGAACTGCACAACGGCCGCGTCTCGGCCCATAGCGATGGGCCGGGCCAGGGCAGCGAGTTCGTGGTGCGCCTGCCGGCCGCCGAGGCGTCGACCGAGCCGGTGGCGTCACCAACCAGCCGCCCAGAGCTACCCCCTTTACACATTCTCATTATCGAAGACCACGCCGACGCGCGTTCGACGTTGCAACAACTGCTGACGCTGCTGGGCCATCGGGTCGAGACGGCGGCGGACGGACTGCAAGGCGTCGAGGCGGGTTTGACCGGCCGGCCCAACGTCGCGCTCGTCGATCTTAGTCTGCCGTCCTTGGATGGGTTGGAGGTGGCGCGCCGGCTGCGAGCCGGCCTGGGCGAGTCCGTGCGCCTGGTCGCGCTGACGGGGCACGCTTCGGAGGAAGACCGCCGCGTCTGCCTGGACGCCGGCTTCGACGCTCACCTGGCCAAGCCGGTGGACCTGGAGGCGCTCAACCGTTTGCTGGCCGACGCGTCGAAGCCTCGGACTACGCCGTCATAGCCGCCACCCCGTGCCGCCGGGCCGGTCTTCCAGCGTCACGCCCTGCTCGGTTAGCCGCTTGCGGATCTGGTCCCCCAAGGCGAAGTTCTTGGCCTTGCGCGCCTCGGCGCGGAGGTCGATGAGCAGCTGCATCAGCCCGCCGACGAGTTGATCGTCGCCGCCCTTAGCCGCGACGGCAGGCTCTTGGAAGAGGCCCAGAATCTGGCTCATTTCCTTAAAGATACGCACCCCCTCGGTAAACTCCGCTTTCGCTTGCGGTTTCGCGGAGGCGTCTTCCACTTTTTTGTCGTCGGCAAAGCGGTTGAGCTTGTTCAGCATTTCGTACAGGACGCCGACCGCGCCGCCGGTGTTGAAATCGTCGTCCATGCACTCCAAAAAGCGCTTACGCAGACCGCCAATCTCTTTCAAAAAATCGCCGTCCGCCGGAACTTCACCCTGACGGACGGGCGCCTCGATCTGATGAAAGCTGGCGCCGTTCACGCGCTGGTAGCGCTCGAAGAAGCGATAAAAGCCATCCAGACTGCGGCGTACTTCCGCCAGCCGGTCGTCACTGTACTCAATTGGACTGCGATAGTGCGTACTCAGCAGCAGAAAGCGCACCGTCTCCGGGTGATATTTCTTCAGCAGATCGGCGACGTTGACGACGTTGCCGACCGAGCCGGCCATCTTGGCGTTGCCCATCTTCAAAAGACCATTGTGCATCCAGTAACGCGCAAAAATCTGATTCGTGTACGATTCCGACTGCGCTAACTCGTTCTCATGGTGCGGGAACTGCAGGTCAAGGCCGCCGCCGTGGATGTCGAACGTTTTGCCGAGGTACTTCATGCTCATGGCGGAGCATTCAATGTGCCAGCCCGGCCGGCCCGGCCCCCACGGACTGTCCCACGACGGTTCGCCCGGCTTGGCCCCTTTCCACAAGGCGAAGTCGCCGGGATTGCGCTTACGGTCGCTGATTTCGACGCGGGCGCCGGCCTCCATCTGCTCTGGGTCGCGGTGGCAGAGCTTGCCGTAATCGGCGTCCTTGCTCACGTCGAAATAAACGTCGCCGCCGGACGGGTAGGCATGGCCATTGTCGATTAACCCCCTCATCATCTCGATCATTTCGCCAATATGCTCGGTCGCGCGCGGCATGAGGTCGATGCCGGCGACGTTCAACCGTTTCAGGCAATCGCAGTAGTCGGCCGTCATCTTTTCGGCCAGTTCCTTGACCGTCGTGCCGAGTTCCTTGGCGCGAACGATGAGCTTGTCATCCACGTCGGTGATGTTCACGACGAACGTGACTTGATAGCCGAGATAGGTGAGATAGCGCTTAACCGCGTCGAAGATCACGGGGCCGACCATATGGCCGATGTGACTCGGCTTGTAGACGGTCGGCCCGCAGACGTACATGCCGACTTTGCCCTTTTCGACCGGCGTGAACTCCGCTTTTTCCTTGGTCAGCGTGTTGTAGACGCGCAGAGCCATGACGATTCCTTCAAAGGTTAAGTGCGGTCGATCAATACGACCGTCTGGCAAGCGATAGCCTCGGCTCGACCGATATGGCCGACGTACTCGCCGGTCTTGGCTTTCACGTTGACGGTATCCGTTGCCATATCAAGCAGCCGAGCGAGGTTTTCACGGATAGCTTGTTTGACGGGGCCGAGTTTCGGCTCCTGGGCGAAGATAATCACGTCGAGATTGACAACGCGCCAGCCGGCCCGGTTGAGGCGCGCGACGGTTTCGCTGAGGAACAAGGCGGAGTCGGCGCCGTGCCATTTCGGGTCGGTATCGGGGTAGGCGTCGCCGATGTCGCCGAGACCGGCGGCGCCGAGCAGAGCGTCGGTGACGGCGTGTAGGACAACATCGGCATCGCTGTGGCCGGCAAGACCGCGCGGATAGTCAACGCGGACGCCGCCGAGCAGCAACGGCCGGCCTTCTTCCAGGCGGTGAGTGTCGTGTCCGATTCCGACGCGCATACGAATAAGTCTCCCGACCGAGGCGAGCCGACCCCGGCGGATGGATTGTAACGACCGACGCTCACGGCGAAAAGACAGTCTGGCATTGCCCATGTACGCTTGGCGGCGACGGAGGCATTGTTCCTCCCGGCTCAAGTGCAGTATCCTAATGGTATGGCCAAGCCCCGCGTGTATGTCGAGACGACTATCCCCAGCTTCTACCATGAGGTGCGCACCGCGCCCGCAATCGTGGCCCGGCGGGAATGGACGCGGCAGTGGTGGGATGGCGCCGCTGGCCGGTACGAACTGGTCACCAGTCCGGCCGTGCTGGACGAACTGGCCGGCGGGCCGCCTGAGCGCAGCGCGGAATGGCTGGCATTTGTCCGCGACCTGCCGCTCTTGCCTGTTGAGCCAGCCATTGCGGAGATCGTACGGGCTTACATCCAGCATAGGGTGATGCCCGCGGACCCTGGCGGCGATGCTCTCCACTTGGCGCTGGCGTCGTACCACAAGTGCGACTTCCTGGTGACGTGGAACTGCGGGCGCCTCGCCAACGCCAACAATTTTGGACATATCCGCCGGGTCAATGCCTTGCTGGGATTGTTCGTACCCGCGCTGGTGACGCCTCTGGAATTGCTTGGAGGAAGTGATGACGCCGGAACAACAAAGTGACCCTGTGATCGACGAGATTCGGGAAGTGCGGCGCCGCATCTCCGAGCAGTGCGGCCACGATCCCGAGCGGCTGGTGGCTTACTACATGGAGTTGCAACAGCAATACCCTGATCGGTTGATCGAGCGGACCGCGCCGGCCGCCGTTCCTGACCCTTCCGCCGCTTAACCCGGTGATTTAGGGGAGCCGGAAATCGACAGCGGCCCTTTGGATGGGAGCATTTATAGCAAAGGGCAAGAACGTCCGTTCTCACGAAAGACTGCGAACTTCCGTTGTGTCGGCGTCTAGCTCGCCGCCTAATGATTGTTGCTTCACGACGGAGGTGTCACACCTATGCTGCCCGATTGGGATCGCTGTTTTCCCGACTGCGAGCCGGTCGGGTATCATCTCCGTGCGGCATTCGCCGCTCGCTGGGTGCGGTTTCACAGCCTGCCGGGCTCGAAGCGATACCCGGAGAATGATAATGAGTACGCGGAGGTTCTTGCTCGTCATAACGTGATCTTGGGGGAGTTGGCGCACCCCGGCGAAAAAATCGTGCTGGTGACGACCGGTTACTCCGAATCGCCTGTACCCTCGCGGTCCTATCCCGGAGTGGTCGCCTTTGATCCAAGTGCCGTCCCCTGGCGAACCGTCGCCATGCATCAAATTGAGGGGGAGTTCACCGAGCCGAACTACTGGCATTTGTTCAGCAGCGTCTGGGAGTGGCGGCCGGGGGAATTTGATCCTCTCATTCGGTTGGTCGCCGATGATGCTGTCGCCAACGTACTCATTGTGGCCCAGGATTGCCGGTGGGCCCTCCATCCCTACGACGGTGGAATGGACGTGATTGCCGAGTCGGCTGAGAAGCGACGGTCGCTCAGAGCCAGTCATTCAGAGTGGCTGCCAGCACGCGCGGATGGGTTATAGCCAAGCCAGAGGCTTGCGCGACAGTCTTCATCCTGGGGTCCAGAGTCAAACTCAAATTAACGGTCGCATGGCCCCGCTCAGCCGGCGGCCGGCGGCTGCAATTCGTCGCGCCAGCGGCGCGGCATGACGGCAAACGCGGTCTGGTAAGTGGTTTCCAGCGGAACCTTGACGCAGCCGTTCGGTTCCAGGAACAGCGGCATGTCCGGCAACAGATCCCCCACCGCGATCGGTTCGATATACGCCCTGATGACTACGTCGCACTCATAGGCCGCCAGGGTCAATGGTTTGTCCTCAGGGAGGATGAACGAATCGTCCTTCACTTCGGCCCAAATTGCGGCGTGAACGCCGTTCGGGCCGGGCGGGAACGGATCGACGAGCAGCAAATGGATGCGATGTTCAAGCAATTTCCACGCCTTATCCACGAACGCACGGAAGGCGCTGCGACTAGATTTGTTTCCGGGAGATAGAATCTCGATCATGGCGACGAGTCGGTCGCCGCTGACGTGGCGGACGGCGATCGCGCTCTTCTTCCGCCGGTAGAACTCCGCATCCGTTTCCGCGGTGAAGCGGGTTTGAGGACGAGTCTGTAACCTCGCGGCAGTGGCAACCCCACCCCCAGCAGCCTCATCATCGGCGTCCGGTCGCCGATCCTGAAGCGTAAGAACGTCTGGCCCGAAGCCGGCGGCGACCTGTTCCGGCAAGGCGTAGTAGTCGGTTGGCAAGAGTCCCACGTTCAGCGTGTCGCTAATCGCGGAAATCCAGCGATGATGAAAAGCATGGAAGATGCCCGCTTCCACCAGAGTCCAGTCGTGCATCGGCATGACCTTGTTCCTTCCGACGGCCACGTAGCAGCAACGGCCGGCCTTCCTCCAGGCAGTAAGTGCCGTGTCCGATTCTGACGCGAATTCGAGTAAACACACGAAACCGGGCGAGCCGACCCCGGCGGATGGATTGTAACGACCGACGCTCATGGCGAAAAGGCAGTCTGGCACTGTCCCTGTCCGCCTGGCGGCAGGGTGTCTTTCCCTTTCCGATTTTCCTTGACAAGCGGCTGGGAGAGATTACCATACCATCCAAGTGCAAAACTCTGGGCGGGCGGAGCCGATGTCGTGGCGAGCCTGTTGCTGAATGGGGTCGTTCGACCAGGAGAGATGATAAGCGATGGCGACGGTGTATATCGAAACTTCCATCGTAAGCTACCTGCGACAACGTCCCAGTTCACAAGTTGTCATGGCCGCTCGTCAGCTTCTTACGCACCAATGGTGGAATGACGAGCGCGGCAATTACGAACTTGTAACGTCGCAGTTGGTGCTTGATGAAGCGTCGGCAGGCGATCCGGTGCTTGCTGTGGAACGGCTGCAATCCCTGGACGGGATTCCGCTGCTCCCGCGTGATCCTCGGATTGGCGTCATCGCCATCGAAATCATGTCCCGAGCGATTCTTCCGCCGAAGGCGTCCATTGATGCGTTGCATATCGCTATGGCGGCCCATCACAGGATACAATACCTTTTGACCTGGAACTGCAAGCATATTGCCAACGCGAGGATTTTGCCTCGGATTCGTGAGGTACTGACGGACCTGTGATGCCCGATTCCGATCATTTGCACGCCGGAAGAAATGGTGGACGATGATTCAGAAGACAACGAATCGTGACACGATTATTGACGAGATTCACCGAATACGTCAGCGGATGGCGGAGAAGTTCGGCGGCGACATCGCGGCAATTCTTGAAGACGCTTGGAAGCGACAAGAAGCTTCGGGGCGCGCCATTTGGACGAACAAGGGGCCGTCGTCTGGACCGAGTAGCTTAGGAGAGGGGGAATCGATCGAGCAGCAACGGCTGGCTTTCCTCCAGGCGGCAAGTGTCGTGTCCGATTCCGACGCGCCTACGAACGAGCCTCCCGACCGAGGCGATTCGGCCCCGGCGGATGGATTGTAACGACCGACGCTCGCGGCGAAAAGACAGTCTCAGGGCGGGTGGCGGCGCAGCGCTGTTAATAGATGTCGGCGTAGTTGATGGAGAGGACGCCGTAAACGGCTGACGAATCATCGACCACCAGGGTCAGGCCGCGTATGCGGTTGCCGTCGAGGAAAAGGTGGTGAAGGATCAGATGAGGGGAACCGGAAGCGAGTCGGTTGGCGGTGTCGGCGCGGATGGCGTTCGACAACTCCGCGGTGTCGTTGACGGCTGCGTATAAACGAACCGGCCCTTGCGTGTGAGGCCGGGGAAGTCGCGGAAGTAGTCCCGGACGGCCGGATCGACGTTGAGCTTATAGCGCACCGGCCGGCCTCCGTCACGCGCCCGGCGGTCGGCCGAACAGGTCCTCGAAGCGTTCAATCCGCACAAAATCGCCTGCGGCCGCGGTTTCTCTGGCGCGGCGCTCGATCAATTCGCGGTCAATAGGGCGGCTACGGATTTGATCGAGTACGCCAAGGTAGATTGCGAAGGCCGCCTGAATATGGGCTAAACCTTTCTCGACGCGAGTCAGCGTGGCTAAAGGGGTGGCGTTCGCCTCTTCGGCCGTAGTCTGCGGCGCTAGTTGACGGACTCGGGCGGCGGCCTCAGCCGCTTCACTAACGGATTCGAGGTAACTGTTGCAACGGCGGAGAAAGTCGCCAGCCTCGACGCCTTGACGCAGCATCGCCTTCGCGACCCGATAGGCCCGGCGGGCCTCGCGGTAGCAAAAGAGGCAATACCTCACCAGAGCCTCGAAGTCCTCTGGCAGGAGGGCGCCGCCTTCAGGCCGATCCGCGGCGCGGCGGACTGACACGGCGAATGCCTTCATCAAATTGGGAAGCGTTTCGGTTGCCATGTTCGCTTTCTCGTCCAATCTAAGAACGAGATCATCCTATCGCGGGCCGGCCAATGCAGTCAACGAGCGACGGCCCTCTTTAGCCGTCTGCTGGTGAGCGATTCCGGCGGATGGATTGTAACGACCGACGCTGCCGGCGAAAAGACAGTCTAGCGCTGTCCGTGTCCACCTGACAGCGAAGAGCCTCTTTCCCTTTCCGATTTTCGTTGACAATCGGCTAGGAGAGATTACCATACCATACAAGTGCGAAACTCTGGCCGGTCGGGGCCGATGTCGTGATAAGCGGCGGCGTTTCGCCGCCTATCACGGCGGTACAGGGAGCCTGGAATCGACGCGGTTCCTTTGGATTGGAACATTTACGGGAAAGGGCGAGATCCCGCGTTCCCACGATAGGCGGCAAAATATCGCGGCGTTGGCGGGTGCTTCGCTGTCTAATCATGTTCGGCTACAGAGAGGAAGGGCAGTCCTATGTCGCTCAACTCCGCTCAGCTCGCGGACCTACAAGCAGCCGCCGGAGTCATCGACTTCGCGAACATGAACGATGAACAGTTCGCCAGGGTCGTCAAGAAAGCAGTGCAAGGTAGAATAACCCTGGAACAGTTGAGGTTGCTCGTCCAGGTGGTACCCCAATTTCTCCAGTTACAGGAGCAGATGATCAGCCAGCTGATTGCGGGTGTGCAAGAGGTTGCCAAAGGGGCGCGGGAATCTCAAAAGGACGCTCTGCAAGCAGTTGGTCGGTCTCTCGAATCGGTTCACCAAGCGCTCCATATGCTCGCACAGAATGCCCAGACAGATCACGGGCGTGTCGAAATCGCGAAGCTGGCTTTGGAGGCAGGCAAGCAGGGTATCGAATTGGCGCGGATCATCGAGCAAATGAACCAAGCCAACAATAGCTTATGGTGGAAACTTGGCACTGTCTTAGCCGCAGCGATCGTGACAATCGCTGGCGCAGCGGCGGGGACATTGGCTGTGTTCATTCAGGTCCAAACAACCACCTCGGATCGAAAAGTGCCTCGAAGATCGCGCGGAGCGTGACACAGGGCAAGTACACGCGCAATCGGAGCCGGCCTGTTTCAAAGGTGTCAGGAACCTTTTCTGTTCCAAAGGTGTCAGGAACCTTTTCTGTTCTTAAGCTCGCGTGAGCCGGCACCTCAGCGAGATCAACCGCAAGGAACATGAGATCCTTTTACACGATAAAATCATAGAAGTCGGTGATGCCGGAACGAGTTTATATCGAAACCACCGTTGTCAGCTATCTGACGGCACGGCCCAGCCGCGATTTGGTCATTGCCGCGCATCAGCAGATTACGCACGAATGGTGGGATTCTTGCAGTGGAGATTATAAGCTTTGTGCTTCGGAACTTGTTGTTCGAGAAGCCGGAGCCGGCGATTCTCAAGCGGCTCTAAAAAGGCTCGATCTATTGAAGTCAACGATCCTGGTACAAACACGGCAAGAGGCATTGGACCTTGCGGAAGAGCTTGTCAATGCCGGGGCTTTACCGGCCCAAGCGTTTGAAGATGCGTTGCACATTGCCATCGCGGCCGACCAAAAGATTCCTTACTTGTTGACGTGGAACCTTCGGCACATGGCCAACGCCACTATGCGTTCGCTGATTGAATCCGTTTGTGCCAACAAGGGTTACAAAGCACCGATCATTTGTACGCCAGAGGAACTCAAGAAGGTGAAGCCATGAACGAAACCGATCCGATTGTTGAGGAAGTTCGCCGCATTCGCGACGCGCACGCCGCCAAGTTCAATTATGACCCAAAGGCGATTTTTCAGGACATCAAAGAGCAGGAAAAGCGGAGCGGCCGCAAATACGTTTCCTTTGCCGAGGACGACGTTGCGCCACCCCATGCACTGCAGCCAGCCCGAGCCGCCGATCGCCGCGCGGACTTCGAGAAGTACCTGGCGGCCGTGCCGAACGTCGCGCCGCCGGAAAACGATCGCTTTGAAACGGAAAAGAGAACGTCGTAAATTGTCGAGCCGAATCGGTTGCTACAGCAGGCCCGCCACGCGACAGACGGTGGTGCGTGTCCATAAGCCACCTCCCGCGTGAGCCAGCTGCTGAGCTTGGTCGTTAGGCCGGGCGCCGAGTCCGGCCTGGAACCAAGAGGCAAGCGGTTGCACCCCGTCCCGAATTGGAGTACCTTGCAGGTATGAGTACGGTGCATCAAATTGAAGAGGCTGTCCGGCAATTTTCCCCTCCAGAGAGGGCGGCGTTCCGGGCCTGGTTCACGGCGTTTGACGCCGAGGAATGGGACCGCCAATTCGAGGCCGACGTCGCGGCCGGCCGGTTGGACTGGTTGGTCGAGGAGGCGCGCCAAGACCTTCGCGCGGGGCGTTGCACCGACCGATGAATCACCGGGCTAGTCCGCGCTTTTGGTCGTGCTACCGCCGCCTGCCCGAACAGGTTCGGCGGTTGGCCGACCGCGACTAGTGCTTTGCCACAGCTAAAATGTCGGATTGGCAAATTCGGGTGAATCGGCGATACTGCATGGCACAAGGAGGTGTGCCATGCGGAAGTTGTACATCGTGCGACTGACGGATCAAGAGCGAGAGGAACTTCAAAGCGTTATCAAGAAGCTCAAAGGAACGGGCCAAAAGGTTCGGCGTGCTCAGATTCTTCTGAAGGCCGACGCCGACGGACCGAATGGGACCGACCAGCGTATCGCCGAGGCGTTTTCGTGTCGGACGAGAACCGTGGAAAGGCTTCGACAACGGTTGGTCGAGCGTGGATTCGAAGAGACGCTCCACCGGACCGAACGGGCGCGGCCGCCGGTGGAGAAACTATTGACGGGCGACCAAGAGGCCCGCATCATCGCGACACGACTCGGACCACCGCCCAAAGGCTACGCCAATGGGACGCTGCGGTTGCTGGCGCGCCAGGTCGTGGAGTTGCAAATCGCGGACTCGGTGAGTCACGAAACGGTGCGGCGCACGCTAAAAAAAACGGCATGACGAATCGGAAAATCGAGTACGGGGTGATCCCACCGGAAGCCGACGGCGAGTTTGTCGCCCACAGGGAAGAAGTGCTGGAAGTTTACGAAAAGCCGTACGATCCCGCCGTTCCCGTCATCGGCATGGACGAGCAGCCGGTGCAGTTACTGAAGGACGCGCGAGCGTCCATTACGGGAGGACGGAGCGTTTTGACGGCAAGGAAGTCGCCTACCGCACTAGCAAGGACACCCAGGTGATGCGGATTGTTCCGACGCGGGACAAAGCCAAGCTCGCCGCCGTTAAGGGATTGTTCGACCGCTACGCTACGGAAGCGGTGACGTTCTTTGGCCTAGCTAAGTGGTTGAACGAACTGGGAATCCGCAACAGCTTCGGCCAACTGTTCCAATCCCGCGACATCGCCAAGATGCTGACGGACGAAGCCTACCTGGGGTATCCCACATTCTCCAAGCGACGGTCGGGCCGATTCCACCGACATACCGCCAACGGGATTGCGCCAGTGGAACGGGAGTTGAGGGACAAGAACACGACCACCGACCCGGCCGACGTGATTCGCACCGCCACCCGGCTGTTCGAGCCGTTGGTTGATAGCGAAACATGGGAAGGCGTGCAGCATAAGCTCCGCCACCGGCCCAAAAAGATCATCAAGGGCAAGACTGGTATCTTGGAAGTCATGGTCAACGGCCTGAAGAACCCCAGCCTCTTCTTGGCAGGCGTGGCGGTCTGTGTTGGCTGCGGGGCGACGATGGTAGCCCGATCCGACCGTATGGAATACTACTGCGGAACGTGGGACAAGCACCGCACACGCGGCACGCTCGCCGAATGCCCATGCGAACGGAACGGCGTGAGGCAGGCCGTCCTGGAGAAGTACATCGGAAAGTATTTGGACGAGACGGGGCGGCGCCTGGAACTGCTCACTCGGAGGCCGGACGGCAGCCACCTCACCGACCGCCTTGAGGGTCAGGAAGCCGAAGCGTGGGAAGCCTATGCCGCCGGCGTCACCCAACTGATCGGGTATTTAGCAACGCACCACCCGGACGAGTACAACACGATACGCCGTGAGGACGCTGCCCGTCGTGCGGAAGATGAGGAGGAAGTGAGGGCCGGCGCAGGCTCCAAAGGCGCTAAACCAGGATCACTGGCGGCGCGCTATGGCAAGACGCTTGATGAGGCCGTGGACAAGGCTCTCAAGGGCGACGGGCCCAAGGAACCGCCCGACCCTTTCCTCCAGGATTGTCTCGCGGCCTATCGGCGGCTATTCGACCCGTCCGCCGTGGCTGGGGAATTATCGCGGCTGGACACGGAACACACGGCTCTAGTGGACCAGTGGAGCCAGCTGCCAACGCCGGGGGCCAAGCAAAAGGCAAAGAGGAAGTTTGAAGAGTTGGAGGCCCACATGGTGGAATTGCGGCGCCAGCCGGAGGACGCGGCTGAAGTCGTTACCGCACACTGGCGGGAAATGAACTCCCTATCACTCGCCATCACCAACGCCGTCGTCGCCCTTAAAAGCGAGGCCGGGGCGGAGGCCATGCGTCGTCGGGCTGAGGCGTTGCGGGGATTGATCTGTAAGATCGAATGCCAGTTCGCTCCCACCGGCAAGAGCGGCGGCGGTCGTGGGAACGCCCGGTCAAAATTGATCTCCGTAACCTTCCATCCTGTGGCGGGAACTGGTACAATAATGGTAGTCGATGGTTCGGAATCGAACGGGCGGGAACGATCTTACGGGAAGCCGTAATCGCCGCCCATGCCCAAACGGCCGCCCGCTTTCAGGATGCGGCGAGCGCTCTCGGCCCCGCCTTCCAGCGTCTCCTTGTGGCCGTCGATGACGCGCTGCGACATGCCGAGCTCCGGATCGCGCTCGATGCTGGCGTACTCGAACTGCAACGCCGGCACCACCGGAATGTCGCGCTCCAACAGCAGGTCCAGCCCTTCGTTGTCGATGAACGTGGCGTGTTCCACGGCGTCATAACCAGCACGGAGGGCGTTGATAATCCCGGCAGTGGCCTGTGATTTTGAGAAGGTGGTTGTGGGCTTCTTCGACGCAGGCGTATATCTCCTCGAAGGTCATGGATAGAGAATGGTGGTCATTCACGTCCGGCGAAGCGGCGTCGCCGGTGGGATACGTTTTCACCCACTCGACGCCGTCCTTGACGAGTTTACGGACGGCCGCGCGCGCCTCGGATGGGCCGTTCACAAGCAAAATCAGACCTTCCATGCCGATCTTGCGAAAGTCGGGGTTCCAGTCCATCAGACCGCCTACGCCGCAGATTTCACGGCCGCTGGCCGCCAGGCGCGGCCCCGGGGCGTCAGGTCATTCTCGATCGCTTTCTTCAACCAGAAGTCGATGTTGAACAGGCTGCCGCCGCTGCGGGCGGCGGTGTAGCCGCACTCCAGAGCGCGGCGTGCGTTGACCGCCGCCAGGAGGGTGACGTACTCCACCGGATACTTCAAATCAAGGTCTTCCAGCGCGGCCACGGCGAAATAAGTCGGATGGAAATGCGCCTCGACCAGCCCCGGAAGTATGGTCCCACCGCGAGCATCAATGTGACTCGCTTCCGGCGGCGCGGGCGGTGCGCCAGCGACAGGGCCGGCGTAAGCAATCCGCCCATCTCGAATGACCACGGCGGCATCCGGGACGGGTACGGCGCCCGTGCCGTCGATCAAGCGCCCGTTGGCGATGACCGTAACGCCCGTCGCGGTTTTCATGGTATCTCTCTCGTTTTCGCGGCGCGCCCTATTGGCATGGATGCCATGAAACGGGTTAAGCTACTTCCGCTCCCCGACGCGCCATTAGTTCCGTAAGCTGCCAGTTCACCGCCGCCAACAATTCCTCGTCCTCCATGTCCCAGACCGCACTCGGCTTGATGCCCCGAGCCACTACCGCCAGGTTCGCGATCAATTGCCCGAACCGCATCTCTGGACACGTCCGGCCTAACTCGCCGAGTCGAGCCAGCAATTCCGCTCGGACGGGGTCATTCATGGCAGCTTCTCCTTTACGGTCGCCGGCCTCATACTCCTCGGCTCTCGTTTTCTCCTTCTCCAACGCTTGCAGGAGGGCCGCAGCCGCGGAGAATGCGCGATCCGGCGACCAGAGGGGATAGGACTGCCCCGGTTCAATCAAACCGCCCTCATCCCGCTCGAGTTCCCGGGCAAGGAATTGGATCAAGTGAATCTTATCGAGCCGGGATAGTGCCTGTACGTCCGGCAACACTTCGGTTAAGGACATGGCTGCCTCCCTCTTTTAATCGTACAGCTGAGGAAGAAGAAATCCTTCAGATTTCGCGGTGCGCCCTATTGACATGGAGGCCATGAAACGGGTTCGGCTCGAATCGCTTGGATGTCCCCTTTTCCGCCTGTCCCCTTTGTTCTCTTCAGGTGGCGTCTTAATCGGCTCCGGGACTGCTTAAGCACTCAGCTTTTGACCTCTGACCATCCCTTGGAAGTGCGCCGCCCCTGAGCCACCCGACCAACAACGGAGTGGCCGCCAATGTCGTACACCAAGCCAGCTTGCTGCACCCGGAAGCCGAACCAGGTACGGACCTCGAAGCAGACTGCGAGGTTCCGCCTATCCGGCGAAAGAACCGCAGCCTCCACCCGGTACCGCCCTCTTCCGAGCGCAGCTGTGACCTTGGTTGTCACATCGTCCCACAGTTGGGGCTCGTCCACGGTCCTCTTAATGCCGTTGAGTAGGTCGACGAGCGGCTGGAGGCGGGGGTGATTGTTTGCCGTGGCAAATTCGAAGTGGATGGATAGGCCGGTCAGATCACAGACGCGAAGATCGTCCGGATGGAATTTCCCGCCGCTCCAAAGACATGGTTTGGCTTCGACCGGAGAGCAAAATTTTCCGGCGGCCGAGCGCACGGCAACCTCTTCGAGAATGCGCGCCTCCGACAGGCTGCTCCTCACGAGCAGCCTTTTCAGTGCCCGCTTGCCCGTCGCGGCGCAGCGCTCAAGCTCCGACGGCAGCACCCGCTTCTGCGTACTCGTGCATGGTTCCAGAATGCCGGGCCGGACGTACTTGCCAGTCACCGCGCATTGCTCGGCTTCAGACACCGCCAATGGCTGGCGGGTCTCATGGCAGACCAGGAATTCCTGTTTGTGACCGGTCTTGCCGGACACCGCCGATCGCATCTGCTCGTCAACGCGGTAACGCTTGCCTGACACCTCACTGACGGCGAGTTCGGTATCGAAAACCTCGGCCTTGGTGAAATCGCACCGACCGAAGTGGGCGGGTTCCGCTCGTTTCCCGCTTAGTGCCGATGTCTTGAGAAGTGCCTTCGAGACTAGGCGCCCACTTACCGCTGACAGTTCGGCTTCGTCCCTGAGAACACGCTTACCGCTCAGGCTGCACACCACTATGAATTCTGGCAACGCAAGCCTTGAGCTCGTCTCGGAGGGGGCCAGGAAACGCTGCAAGACTTCCGCGCCCGTGATCTGGCACTGTTTGAGACACCCCTTGGGAACCCTCCTGTTCGACTTGGAGCAAAAACCGAATTCCGGAGCGTCGGCCACTTCTCCAGTACGCGGCGTGACGGTCAGTGTGCTGGTACACTCGGCTTCGTCATCAAAAGCGTACCGCACCCGAACAAAATGTCGGCGGTGCAGCGTTCCTTTGAGCGCAACCAGCGTCATTTCAAGGCGGGGGCTGAACTCGTCCTCCAGCTTCTTGCGCTTGCGTTCGTCGCCGCCTGCAGCCTGCATCTCCTGCTCCCGTCTCTCCAGGTAGAATCGGGAGAATTCGGAGATGGTCGCATCCAGGCTTGCCTCCTCGGCCAGCCTCTCGATGTTGAGCCCAAGAGAGACGGGATTTTCGATTGTCCTGGCAATTGGCCCCAGGCCAGGTCGGCCTGTGGGAGCATGGTGCTCGGCAGGAGAGCAGGGGACGTCGACGAGTCGCTCGTAACTGTCGTGCGCCACGGTGGCACGCACTCGTACGAGGGCGCTCCCCTCAAAGCACCGGTGAACCTCTTGGATTTCCACGACCTTGGGCGTTCCGGCAAAGCTGAGAACCCACTGATGAGCCATCTCCTCACTTTCTTTGACGGGATTCCGGTCAAGATCCTCGACTTCATAAACACCGGTGGCAATGACGCGGCCAACCAAACGCAGGAATGCGGCGGTGCCGGGAGCGTACAACATGACTCGCGCGCCCGCTTCCGTTGTCTCGTCAAACCGGAAATACTCGCGTCCGCCGTTCTCCTCCGCGACATACAAGTCCGGCGCCTTCCGAGTGATACGTGCCCCAAGGCTTTTGAATGCCGCGAGCGTGAAGTCGCGAGCTTCCATTGACCGAACGACGCCGGGCAGCGTTGGGGCACGAGGTCCGACATACTCCGCTCCATCCATTCCGCCGAGCATCGCATTGATGCTCTCTTCCTCACGCTCCAGTTCGGCCTTGGCCTCATGGATGCTTTTTTCCGCGAGGCGTGTTTCTGCCTCCACATCCTTGCCAGCCAGCACCGCGATGACGAGCTTGCGAATCATCTCGTCGAAGCCGTTCGCCCCATTCTTATCCTCTCCGCCGATCCCGGACGCTTCGAGCAGCGCTTCCATATCGCCGATTGCCTGGGATGCCATCTGGAGCTTCTCAATCAGGCGCCCCACGATGGTCTCCTCGAAGGTGCCGCGCAGCATAATATTAAAAATGCCAACGCTGGCATGCTCGGAAGCCAATCTCTGGATTCTTCCGATGCGTTGCTCGACGATCATCGGGTTCCAGGGCAAGTCATAGTTGACCAGCACGTTGGCCACCTGAAGGTTGACGCCCTCCGAGCCCGCCTCGGTCGACACGATCACGTGGCAACCGGGAGGGCTCTTTCGGAAACGCGCGAGGGTCTCCTGATTGCGCGGGCCGGACGTGCCGTTGATGATCCCAACCTTGAGGCCATGCCTTTCGAGGAAAGTCTGGATGGTGGTTTGCGTTTCACGCCGCCCAGTGAACACAACCAGCCGCCACCGTTCCGGGTTTTCTCGCTTCAATCGGTCCATCAGCACGCCTAGCCCCTGAAGCTTGGCGCTGGTGGGCATGCTGGCGACTATAGTGCGAACGGCCGCGACAAGCTTTGCCGGGGCCGTTCCGTTCCTCTCCATGTTATTTAGCTGCGCCATTAACGCATCCGGACTGCTGGTCAGCGCCTGTAGGATCGAAATCTGCGCGAGCCGGTTCATCTTCTGGATCGGCTTGGCAATGGCGCGGATCAGTTCCAGTTCCGCAGCCGTCGGATCGACCTTGTGCATTTGCACGACCCGGTCCGGGAAATAGAGCTTGGCATCGCCGCGCCGAACCCGGGACATGTAACTGTAGACGACGGTGCGAAACTCGTCGCGGGCTTCCGGCTTCAACTTGCGGGCATGCTCCGGCTTGTCGGCGATGAATTTTCGGGCAAACATTCCTTCATTGCCGAAAGGGTTTTCGTGTCCTCGCGCGACGGTCAGTAGATCGACGAGGGAGTAGAGATCCCACAGGCGGTTCTGGATCGGCGTCGCGGTCAGCATCAGCACAAAGCGGAACCGGCGTTCCTCAAGGGCCTTCCGGAAACGCGTCGCAACCTGCGGGGCCTTGTCGGCCCCGTAGAGGTTTCGGAGCTTGTGCGCTTCGTCGAGGATAAGCATTTGGAAGCGATCCTGCGGAATCGATTCCAGGTGCAGCCGCGCAGAGTTATAGGTCGTGATGACGGCGCCCGTACCTTCCGGATCGGCCGTGATCAAGTCTTTCCCGATCGCAATCTCAGAGGGAATGTCGAATTTCGTCTGTAGCTCCTCCTTCCACTGCGGGCCGAGCAGCTTGGGGCAGACAATCAGGATTTTGGAAAGACGTGAGCGAGAAATCAGCTCACAGATGATGAGGCCAGCGCTTATCGTCTTGCCGAGACCGACATCGTCGGCGAGGAGGGTAACGGGCAGGCGCCGGCAGAAGGTTATGAGATTAGTGACTTGGTGGTGGTAGGGCTCCACCCGGTCACGCCAGCGGTATTCGGATTTCAGATCCTCGCGCGTTTCGATCACGATTGGATCGGTCAAATCCCATTCGAGGCCCGCCCGATACACGGGGTAATCCTCTGGGGTGTTCTTGCGGCGAAGTATTCTTGTTTTAAGGGAAGACACGGGTATGTCAGCTCCAAACTCTGACGCCTAACGACCAAGCTCACCTGCCGGGGCCGCGCGCGGGAGCTATGAACCCCGAGAAACCAGTATGGCGGCCCCGGTCAGGTGCAGCGCCTTGATACTTATCATGGCCTCCGAGGGACAGGTGGGAGCCTTTCCCAAGGGTAAGAGATCAACGTGCTAACCTTGTCTCGGCGTGGAATTTTCAGGAAGGACGAGCCTTCCAACCACGATTCGGGATCAGGCTCCCACCTGGACCTCGTGAGTTATGCCATGCATTTCTACACCCAACAGCACCGATTCTATCGCAACGATTCGAGAAAGCCCACAACCATCCGCAACGTCGTCTCGGCCTGCAGCCAATGTATCAGGTGCCCGACGTGGGGCACGTCGATCACCGTACAATCGGTCATCGCCGCTGCCATCTTGTCCGCATGGTCTTTCGACAGCATACCGCCGGCCGCGTCGTCGCCGCGTATGATCAGCGTCGAACACGCCACCCGCGATGCGAGCGCTTCCATGTCGCAGCCTTCCAAGAGACGCCCTTCCAGCAACGGCGACAATACTTCCGGGTCCATGTCCTGCAAGCACTTCGCCAGGAATCGCAGAGATGTCGGGTCTCGCAAGTCGCCGAGACGCGCGCCACCGTCGGACCCAGCGACCGGAATACTGATGTCCGCCAGATCGCTTGCGGTTTCGCGCACAGTTCGGCGGTCGCCCCCCAGACGTTGCATTCCGGCGAACATCGCATGGAACGGCGTCTTGCGGATGTGTGGGATAAGTGAGATCGACGGCGGCTCTTCCAGCACCAGCGCGCGCACTGCCGCCGGTGCCTGCGCCGCCAGCGCGACGGCCGCCAGGGCGCCGAGCGAATGACCGTACACGACGGCCGGCTCATGGAATGTGGCGCTCAGGAACGCCTCGGCGTCGTGGACGTAATCGGTCAGGAGGTACGCGCCGGGAGTGCGTGAGGAGCGGCCGTGCCCCCGGAAGTCCAGGGCGTGGACGTGCCAGCGCGCGGCCAGCATCGGCGCCAGGATCAAGAAGTCCTGCCAGCGCCGCGTAACGCCGTGGAGGAACAGCAACGGCGGGCCGGACGGCGGACCAGAGGCGTAATTGAGACGAATACCGTCGCGTTCAAAAAACTGTTCGGTAAACATCGAAAGGCTTCCCTGTCTGGGGCGAACGTGCGATACTGTAGCACAACCGGGATTGATCCACCAGCAATGAGGTTAAGGGATGAATCGGATACGATTTAGCTGTATTGCCGCCTTTCTTCTAACAATCGCCGTCCTGCCTACCGTTGGCGCCGATGAAGTGCGGCCCCCCTTGAAGGCCGCGCCGGTCAAAAAAATCATTCTCATCGCCGGCACCAAGAGCCACGGCCCCGGCGAACACGAGTACGAAAAAGGCGTCCGTCTGCTCAAGCAGTGTCTCGATTCGTCGCCGAACATGAGCGGCTTCACCACCGAAGTCTATACCGACGGCTGGCCGCGCGACGAAAAGGCGTTCGACGACGCCGCGACCGTGCTGTTCTATTGCGACGGCTCCGACCACGACGAGCAGGCCCATCCGCTGCTGCGCGATAAGCACCTGGAGACGATGCAAAAACTGATGGATCGCGGCGTCGGCTTCGTGGCGGTTCATTACACCGTGTTCGTGCCGACGAAGCGCGGCGGCGAGCAATTCCTCGACTGGATCGGCGGTTATTTCGACTACCAGAACGGCGAAAAGCCGACGGGTTGGTATTCCAAGATCAAGAACTGCACGGCGAAAGTCACGCCAATCAGCCCGGACAATCCGGTCAGCCGTGGATTAAAGCCATTTGAGCTACACGAAGAGTTTTATTACAAAATGCGCTTTCGTCCTGATGACAAGCGATTGACGCCGATCCTGAGCGCCGCCATCCCGGACGAGAAGCCGCCAGTCGTGGCCTGGGCCGTCGAGCGCAAGGACGGCGGCCGCGGTTTCGCCTACACCGGCGGTCACTATCACAGCAATTGGAGCGACGAAAACGTGCGACGGATGCTGCTCAACGCCCTGGTGTGGACGGCGAAAGGCGAAGTGCCGGCTGGCGGCGTACAATCCACTCTGCCCAAAGAACCCGCAGCAGCTGCGCCAGCGCCCGCCACGGGCGGCCCAAGTCCAGGTAAGGAATTGGACTATCGGCCGGCCGATGAGCGGTTGAAGGCCGTTCTGATCGACCGTTCGCCCGACGAATCATTCGCCTCCATAAAGGCGGATTCGACGGGTCGCTTATTCGTCGGCGGCCGCGAAGCGCTCTTTGTCTACGAACCGGATGGGAAAGGGGGTTATCAGCCTCGCCGTGAACTCTACCGCTTTCCGCCGGATTCATGGCTCGCCGGCATTGAAATTCGCGGCGACGATCTCTATGTGCTGACCGACGCCGCGCTTTATCTTCTTCCCGGCGCGCGCACGAAACGGGAAGGACTGACGCCGAAACGCCTGATCTGGGGAATGCCGCTCAACATTCACAACAGCTGTCATTGTCTCGCCTGGGGGCCGGAAGGCGATTTATATCTCGACCACGGCGATCCGCTATTGGACTACGGCGATTTCAGCCGGCCCGACCACTTCGGGCACTGGACGATCCATTGTCAGCCCGAGGGTACCACCGTCCCATATTCCGGCTCCGGCGGCGTCTTCCGCATCCATCCCGATGGCAGCAATTTTCGTCAAGTGGCCGGCGGTCTGCGCGGCTGCGTCGGCCTCTGTTTCGACCATTCGTGGAACCTATTCACCAACGACAACGACCACGAAAGTAAGCCCGACCTCTATACGCCGGCCCGGTTGATGCACGTCAGTCAGGGCATCGACTTCGCCTGGCCGCGCGGCTGGATCGCCTCGAAAAATCCCGACCGCTTCGACCTGGTTGAAACGATGCTGCCCGCTCCCGGCCGGGGCGTACCCGTCGGCATGGCTTACTACGATGAGCCTTATTTCCCGGCTGAATATCGCAATTGTCTTTACCAAGATCGCTGGGATCGCTTTACGATTCAACGCAATGCACTGACGCCGCACGGCGCCACCTTCATGGCCGACGACGTGCCCTTCCTTGTCGGGAGAGGCACGGCGCGGCCGATCGGCATTGCCGTGGGTCGCGGCGGTCGCATCTTCGCGGCGATTTCCTACATGGCCGGCAACGAGGCTTCTCCGCATTACCCCAGCGATCTCGCGATGATTACCCGCGCCGACGACCCGGACGATCACCCGTTCGAGCCGTATGACGCCGTGACCGCGCCGGCGGAAAAGCTGTGGGGCGAGTTGTCGAACCCATCGTGGGAGCGGCGTTCGCTGGCGCATGAGGAGATACTCCGGCGCGGCAGGCCGCTGTTGACCGAGGCGACGCGGCGGCTTGCCACGGTGAAAGCGAACGACGCGGCCTTGAGCCATCTGCCTTGGCTGGCGGCCGCGGACGGGTCGGACGAAGCAAAGCGTCTGTTGATGAAACTGGCGAGCGACTCGCGCGCCGAAATGCGCGTGCAAACCGTGCGTGCGTTGGGAGAATTCTCCCGGCTCAAGGCGCCGCGCGAGGTATTTGAAAAGGCTGTGACCGACGCCGATCCGCGCGTGCAGCTGGCCGGCCTCGTCGCTTTCCTCTCGTTGGCGGAGGAACCTCCACTTGATCCCGTTGTCAAACTGGCCCACGGCCCGGACCTTTATCTTCGCCAGACGGCCGCCTTAGTGCTGGCCAGGAAAGCTACGTTGGAACATATTCTCGGCCTTACGCGGTCGCAAGATTCCGGCGTACAACTGGCCGGCGCGTTGGCGGTGGGGATTCGCCTCACCATGCTGCCAAGCGACTTTACGCCTCCACAACAGGTTAAATTGACGTATCCCGCTGACGGCGCCTTCTTCAAAGTGAAAATTCACTACGCCGAAGGCGAAGTGGACCTACGGACCTTGGGCCGCGTGGGCAGCTTCAATACGGCCGAATACTGGAAAGCCATCGAACCGGATCACGAACAGAAAGAATTGTTCGCGGGGTTGCTACGGATGCTGGACGGCTCATCGGAGTCGGCGCGCCTTCAGGCGGCTTATTATCTTTCGTTGCTCCGCGACCCGCGCAGCGAGCCGGCCGTGGCGCGGACGTTTCAATCGGTGCTGCAAGGCCGGCTTGCCGCGGCGCCGCTACACGAGGTCGGCAAGGTTTGGGCTGTCGGCCCCTTTGCGGATAGCGAAAGAGGCTTTCAAGAGACGCATCCGCCGGAGTTGGGGGCGATTGAACTCACGGCCGAGTATCCATCGGCAAATGGCAAGAAACTATCATGGCAGGAATTGAAAGCCGAGGACCGCCATTTCGACTTGAGCCGTTTGTCCGCCTCCGGCGGTTCGTGTTACCTTTTCTTCCGCCTGCAAAGCGCCACTCGCCAGCCGGTGCTGTTGTTGACCGGATCGGCCGCCGGCCTGAAAGTCTGGCACAACGGCCGGCTCATAGGCGAAAACGCCAAGGCTCGCCTACCGGCCGCGGCTCAAGACGCAATCCTGCTGGACGCCCAACCGGGAAGCAATGACGTCCTCGTCCGCGTTCACATCGACGGCAGAGACGCTCGCGTCTATCTGCAATTCCGCGCCAAAGGCGAGGCGGCCGCGACCATGCCGGATAAGCTCGACGGCGCCATGTTAGCCGAACGTCTGCGCGCGGCCGGCGCCGCGGGCAAGTCGGAATCAGTGGCGCCGGAGTTTCTCAAGGTGGACTGGCGACAGGCGTCGGGCGGCGACGCGGCGAAGGGCCGGAAGCTGTTTGGTTCGCTCGGCTGCGTCAAGTGCCACGCGATTACGGCCGACCAGAAAGGCGGCGGGGCGCCGAGCCTGACTCAGGCGGGCAAGCGCTTCACCGTACCGTATGTGGTGGAGTCGATCCTATTGCCGAGTAAACAGGTGGCAGACGCCTTCCGCTCCACGACCCTCACTTTGACCGACGGCCGCGTCCTCAACGGCCTTGTCGTGAACGAAACGGCCGACGGCCTCGAACTGCTCCAACTGGACGCCACGCGCATGGCGTTGCTGAAGAAGGACATTGAAGGGAGAAAACTTTCGTCGCAATCGCCGATGCCGGCGGGATTGGTGAAAACGCCGGAGGAGCTGAAAGATTTGTTGGCGTACTTGCTCAGCGACAACCCGGCGCCGCCGTGAGAGACACAGCGAGCCGCCGGGTTTATCCCGGCGGGCCGGACGGCGGGCGTGAAGCCTTAAGTTGCCCCGCGAATTCTACACCTGTCGTATCGGAAACCAAAGGGGCGGATCGTTTTTGTAAGGATTTCCCTCTTGTGGGTGTTTTTTCAAAAGGAGGTCTTTTTCCCGGCCCGGCGGCGGTGGAGGCGCGCCGACGCTTTGGCGTTTTTACACGCGGCCGCCGGCCGGCCGTCGCCGCCTTGACCGGCTCGCCATCCTGGAGGAGGACGCGGACGTCCGCCTACCCCACAGGAGACCGTCATGGAATCGACCCGCTGCGCAGCGAGGCCGGACTTCGGCCAGGACCATTTTGGCGCCGCCAACCTAGGTCACAAGAAACGCAACGAGTGCCTGGTCCGCGTCGCCAAT
>DHJA01000144.1:55015-55355 GCA_002404095.1 Planctomycetaceae bacterium UBA4732
GCCCCGCCCCAGCCAAAGCGCTTCAGCCGCACATCGACCGGACTTTTGCCTTGTTGCGCCAAAGCGATGGACCGCGTTTGCTGATCCACGACGGCGCCGAACTGGACTTCACGGGTCTGCATTCGATCGCGACGCTGGGGTCCATCGGCAACGGCCATAACCGCGGCTATTTGTGCCACAACAGCCTGGCCGTCGATCCGCGGCGCCGCGAGGTGATCGGCCTGGTGGGACAGATTCTGCACACGCGCGTGCCGGTCCCGCGGGGGGAGGGCGTCAAGGCCAAGCGCGAACGGGCCAGCCGCGAAAGCCGGCTGTGGACGCGGGCGATCGAGGACTTGCC
>DHJA01000144.1:55552-56297 GCA_002404095.1 Planctomycetaceae bacterium UBA4732
GGCGGCGCTGCACCCCTACGCCCGGTCGCTGGCCGAGTGCGGCCGACGACAAATGGAGATCGCCGATGGCGTAGGAGGCCAACGCCAAGCGACCGTGGCCATGGCCTGGGCGGCGATCCAGCTTACGCCGCCGCACGTGCGACGCGGCCTGTATGAGCCGCGGCCCTTGCTGGCGTGGCTGATCCGCGTCTGGGAAGTCGATGCCCCGGCGGGGGCGGCGCCGCTGGAATGGGTCTTGCTGACCAACGTGCCGGCGGCGGGCGCGGCGGACGCCTGGGAACGGGTCAACTGGTACGAATGTCGTTGGATCGTGGAGGAACTTCACAAGGCGCAGAAGACCGGCAGCGGCATCGAAGACATGCAGTTCACCACGGAGGCGGCGTTGCAGCCGATGATCGCCGTGTTGTCGGTGGTGGCGTTGCAACTGTTGAACCTACGGGCCGCCAGCCGGCAGGAGGACGCCGCCACGCGACGGGCCACGGAAGTGGTCCACCCCGACTACGTGGCGGTCTTGAGCGCCTGGCGCTGGAAGGAAGTACGCCTGGAGTCGTCGGTGCATGACTTTTTCTTCGCCCTGGCTCGCCTGGGGGGCTGCCAGAACCGCAAGCGCGACCGCCGCCCGGGTTGGCTGGTGCTATGGCGCGGCTGGATGAAGCTCCAAAGCATGGTTGAAGGCGCAGCCGCAATCGGAGTTACCGGGTATAAAATTCGCGGGCAAACTTAAGGGTTACGCCGGCCGTTCGCC
>DHJA01000120.1:0-295 GCA_002404095.1 Planctomycetaceae bacterium UBA4732
CGATCTCGCTGCGGTTGGCGACCAGCAGCTTACGAATCGGCGCGGACGATTCTTCCGGCATGGCGGCTCGTTCCTCACAGGGGCTGGCGGCGACTCGGGCGCGACGCGGCTATATTAGGGAACACGCGGCATCGTTCCCATGCCTATCGTGATAGAGTCGAGGTCGCCGTTTAAGGCCGGATACGACGCAACCAGTAACCGGAGCGGCGCCGGACGTGGGCCAGAGCGTAGATCAAGACGGGCTGCGGGTCACGGACTTCATAGAAGAGCAGTACAGTGGACCCCATTGTCTAGA
>DHJA01000120.1:470-1857 GCA_002404095.1 Planctomycetaceae bacterium UBA4732
CCCGCCCTCCCTTCACCAGGGCTGAGGGAGGGCGGGGCGGAAAAACCATGCCTTTTCAGCGGCCCCGCCGATACACCACCTCGGGCGTCTTGTACTCCAAGGACTGATGCAAGCGCTCGGTGTTGTAGAACCTGAAGTACGCTCTCAGCCCCCGCTCCAACTCCGCCGCCTTTTCGTATCCTCGCAAATACACATCCTCGTACTTGACCGAACGCCACAGCCGCTCCACGAACACGTTGTCCAGGCATCGACCCCGACCGTCCATGCTCACCGACACCCCCGCCCGTTGCAACCGACCCGTCCACGCCGCCGCCGTGAACTGTACTCCTTGATCCGTGTTGAACACCTCCGGCTTCCCACGCCCCAACGCTTCCTCCAACATCTCCTGGCAGAACGACCCGTCCAGGGTGTTCGACAGTCGCCACGCCACCACATACCGGCTGTACCAGTCGATGGTCGCCGCCAGGTACATGAACCCGACCGGCAACGGCAGGTACGTGATGTCCGCACTCCACACCTGATCCACCCGCTCGACGGCCACGTCCCGCAGCAAGTACGGGTACACCTTGTGGTTGCGGTTCGCCGACAGCTTCGGCTTGGGGTAGATCGCCTCCAGACCCATCAGCCGCAACAAACGCTGGACCCGCTTGCGGTTGACCGCCTCTCCCTGGCTCACCAGCCAGGGCTTCTGATCCTTCGCGAGCCGTAGAACGGGCAGGCCGTGTACTGCCCGTCTATAAGACCGGGCACCCGAAGGGTCGCAGACGCAGGTTCTCCCCCGTCTCCGGGGCCGCTTCGTAGTACAGGCTCGACCGGCTCAACCCCAGCAGGTCGCATTGCCGCCGCACACTCAACTCGGCATGGCCTGGCTCGACCAACGGGCGTTTCGCCTCAGCCGAACGCGGCAGCTTTTTTTTTTGAGCCACTCCAGTTCCATCTTGAGCCGGCCGATCTGCTCGTACAACTCCGCCTGGTGATCGTCGGCCGGGCCGCTGGCCTTGGCCCCGCTGGCGAACACCGCCTCGGCCCCGGTGAGCAAGTGCTTCTTCCAACCGTGGATCAACGTCGGGTGGACGCCGTAGTGCCCGGCCAGTTCGTTGATGGTCCGGTCGCCTTTGACCGCCGCCAGGGCGACCTGGGCCTTGAACGCCGCCGTGTGTTGCTTCCGTTTCCCCATCATCCGTTCCCCTTTCCTGGGCCATCCGAGTAGCTTACTCGGTGGTCCAGTTTTCGGGGTCCACTATAACCAGGAAATTATGAAGAATCGGTCAACACACACATAATCTCACCGCAGAGAACGCAGAGAACGCAGAGAACGCAGAGAAAAACAGAAGCAAATTACTCTCTTGTCTTTCTCCGCGCTCTCTGCGTTCTCTGCGGTGAGATT
>DHJA01000120.1:2006-3250 GCA_002404095.1 Planctomycetaceae bacterium UBA4732
AGGCCGATTTGCTCCATCTCGCGCTTGGCTTGCTCGATCAGCTGTTCGTCGGTGGACGACCAGAGGCCGTCACCCTCGAAGCAGAAATACTCCATTCCATAGCAGTTCATCGAGGGGTCCGGGACCATCTCCGGCGACCACGATTTGAAGTTCTGCACGCGGCCGACTTGCACACTCGGGTCGTGGATGTAGATCCAGTTGTCGTCGAAGACCTTTTTATCCTTGAGAATCAGCATCACCGTAAGGAAGTCGCGGTACTTCAGCGCGTCGGCCGCGCGGCGCGCCTCGTTCGACAGGGCCGGCGTGACGCCGTGCGCCAGCTGACGCATCGGCGCCGACGAGATGACGTGCTGGGCCTGCGTGACGAATCGGCGCTTTTCCGCATCTTCATAGGTGATTTGCCATAGGCCGGAGTCGGCGTCCCAATGACAGCCGACCACCTTGCAACCCAGGCGGATGACGCCGCCCATTTGCTTGACCTTTTCGGCGCACGCTTCCCACATCATGCCCGGCCCCTTGCGCGGATAGCGAAACGAGCCGATTAGCGATTTGATGACCTCGCCTTTGTTCTTCGGCTTCGGCTTCCACAAGGCGTTGAGGATGGCCGTGGATAGGGACAGCCCCTTGATGCGCTGGGCCGCCCAGTCGGCGGAAATTTCCTTGCAGCTCATGCCCCATACTTTTTCCGTATAGGTCTTGAAGAAGATGTTGAAGAGCCGGGAGCCGAACTGATTCGTCACCCACTCCTCGAAGTTACGCGGATTCTTGATGGGGTACGCCCGCGCCTTGAGGTATGACCATACGCAGCGCGTCGCCTCGAACACGCCGAGTTTGAACAGCGCCTCGGCCGCCTTGAGCGGGTAGGCGAAGAATTTACCGTTATAAAAGATCCGCGAAGAGCGCGGCCGGTCGAGCATGTCGTCGGGAAGGATCTCCGTCCAGAAGTCTTCGACTTCCTTGGACTTGGAAAAGAAACGATGACCGCCGATGTCGAAGTGGAAGCCCTTGTACTTGGCGGTGCGCGAGATGCCGCCGACGTAGACGGGATCGGCCTCCAACACGGTGACGCCAGCGTTGGCCTTACAGAGTTGGTAGGCGGCGGTCAGCCCCGCGGGGCCGGCGCCGATGATGGCGACGCTCGGAGTCAAGCTCATGGCCGGGGAGTCCTCGTTGATTTAGAGGCAGTAACTTTTTGCCTACAAGCCCGCAGCGCAAGCGACGGGTTTCGACTAAACCCGTCGCTT
>DHJA01000120.1:3369-11982 GCA_002404095.1 Planctomycetaceae bacterium UBA4732
TTGTAGTTCATTCTGTTAGCGCCTTAGGAACACACAACAACTGTAGGTCACGCTTTTCAATTGGGACGTGAATTTGATGGAAGAAGGGGCGGACGCTTGCCGAAAGGGTGGGGAACCGTTTACGATAAGCATCAGTACCAAACTGACCAGACGGGAAGGGCGCATCTCCATGAGCGACGGGACGAACACGAACGTGAGCAGCCGGGCGGGCCTCTGGGTGGCGGCGTTCGCGGCGCTGGCGGTGCTGCACCGGCTGATTCCGTATCTGTTCGACCTGGGGCAGGAGGCGCGCTTCGCGTGGAACTTCGCCCCTGTCGGTGCGGTCGGCCTGTTCGCCGGGGTCCGCTGGCGCTCGCGCTTCGCCCTACTGACCCCCGTTGCGGTGATGCTGGTATCGCACCTTTTGATGTGGCCTTTCCTGGCGGCGAAAGGTTATCCGACTTTCAGTTGGATGACGCCGATCCTCTACGGAAGCTTCATGGCCTACGCGCTGATTGGCCGCCTTATTCGTGGCTCGTCGTCGCCGTTGTGGATCGGCGGCGCCGCATTCCTGGGGGCGCTGCAGTTTTATCTCCTGACGAATTTCGCTTGCTGGGCCGGCGGCGATGGCGAGACTTACGCTATGAGCCTGGCCGGCTTAGCGCATTGTTATTACATGGCTCTGCCGTTCTTCAGCGCCACGCTCGGCGGAGACCTGGCGTTCTCGGGCCTGTTCTTTGGGTTGTACGCGCTGAGCTTGCATGTCTTTCCAGCCCAGAAAGAGACCCAACCGGCGTAATGTTCCCGAGGCTTCCTGGCGTTGGTTCCGCTGCCGATCGACTTGATCCTCCCGGACATCGTGGCCGCTCTCCGTCGGGGGCCGTGCGTGGTGGTGCGCGCCCCGACCGGCGCCGGCAAAACGACGCGCGTACCGCCGGCCCTTTTAGACGCCGGCATCGCGGCCAACCGGCGCATCCTTGTGCTGGAACCGCGCCGCGTGGCGGCTCGCGCCGCCGCCCGCCGCATGGCCCTGGAACGCGGCGGCCGGCTCGGTGATGAAGTCGGCTATCAGGTCCGCTTCGACCGTCAGTACGGCCCGCGGACGCGCATCCTCGTCATAACGCCCGGCGTCCTGCTCCGCCTGCTGCAAGACGACCCGTTTCTCGAATCAGCCGGCGTCGTCGTCTTCGACGAGTTCCATGAGCGCGGCCTGGACAGCGACCTCGCCCTCGGCATGGTCCGTTTGCTCCAGCAAACCGTTCGCCCAGACCTGCGCGTCGTCGTCATGTCGGCTACAGTGGCGGTCGAACAACTCTCCGCTTACCTCGGCGATTGTCCCGTCGCGTCCAGCGAGGGCCGGCAGTATCCGGTGGAAGTGCGGTACGAGCCTCGGCCGGAACATCAGTCCTGGCCGGCCGCCGCCGCGTTGGCGGCGGAACGACTGCTCGACCAGACGGACGGCGATTTACTCGTATTCCTGCCCGGAATGCAGGAAATCCGTCAGACTGCGCGCCATCTTGAAGACGCGGCCGCGAAACGCAAGCTGGCCGTGTTGCCGCTGCACGGCGATCTGCCCGCGGAGCAACAGGACGCCGCGTTGGCGCCGTGGGACCGGCGCAAGATCGTATTGGCCACCAAACGTGGCGGAAACGTCGATCACGGTCGAAGGCGTCGCCAGCGCCTGGGTGCGGTCGATGCTCAGGGCGCGACCGAACTGGGGCGGACGTTGGCACGGCTGCCGGTCCATCCACGGCTGGCCAGATTGCTTGTCGAGGGGCCGCGCTGGGGCCGGCCGGAGCGAGCGGCCCTGACCGCCGCCTTGTTGGCGGAGCGCGACCCGTTCGCTCGCGATGTCGCGCTCCCCTTTCGGGTCGCGGCTAAACATTTGGGTCACGGCGCCGTCTCCGATGTGCTGGACCGTGTGGAGGCGTTAGAGGAATTTGCGCGCACCGGCCGCATCGACTCGCCCTTGGGAACGCTAAATCGCGGCGCGGCCCGGTTCACGCTCCGCGCCCGCGATCAACTACTTCGCTCCTTGCGCTATGAGATTCGCGGGTCCGAATTATCCGAGAATCGAGCGGCCGACGAGGCGGTGTTGCGGCCCCTATTGGCGGCGTTCCCGGATCGATTGGCCCGGCGCCGTGAGGCGGGGAGCCGGCGCGGCGTGATGGTGGGCGGCCGCGGCGTCCGCCTGGCGCCCACAAGCGGCGTGACCGAATCGGAGTTGTTCCTCTGCATCGACGTGGACGCCAGCCGGACGGAAACGCTAGTTCGCCAAGCGTCGGCGGTCCAGCGCGAATGGCTGCCGCCGGAGCGACTGACCAGCGCCATCGAAGTCGCGTTCGACGCCGCGACGGAACGGGTGTCAGCGCGGCGGCGCGTCCGCTTCGAGGATTTGGTGCTGGAAGAGGCGCATACGGCCTTGCCGGACGACGCGGAAACGGCGGGTGTGCTGACTGCCGCGGCCTTGAAACAGCTAGATCGCGTCCTGCCGCCGGCGGATTCACCGGCCGGCCTGTATCGTACGCGCGTCCGCTGGTTGCGCGAGTGGATGCCCGAATTGGAACTGCCGCCCTTTGATGAAAACGACTTACGCGACCTTTTATCATGGCTATGTGTCGGGCGCCGTTCATTCGCTGATCTGCGCGCGGCCGACTGGCTGTCGGCCCTGCAAGGCCGGCTAACGCACATTCAGCGTCAGGCGGTGGAGCGCGAAGCCCCGGAGCGATTGCCTGTGCCGAGCGGCAGCCGTATCACATTGCGTTATGAGCCGGGGAGAGCGCCGGTGTTGGCGGCGCGCATTCAAGAGATGTTTGGCTTGCAGGATACGCCGCGTGTAGCCGGCGGACGGGTGCGCGTCGTGCTGCACTTGTTAGCGCCGAACCATCGGCCGCAGCAAGTCACCGACGATTTGGCGAGTTTTTGGTCTAATACCTATCCGCAAATTCGCAAAGAGCTGCGCGGCCGTTATCCTAAACATGCTTGGCCGGAAGACCCGTGGACCGCCCCGGCAGAACGCCGGCCGCGGCGTAAGAAATAGGATGCTAGGGCGGTTCCTGAAAGAGCTTCAGAGCGGTCAGAAAGAGTTGAATCAGCTTAAAGTGCTTGTCGCGGGTCCAGAGTTCGAGGCCGGTGGCAATCGCGACGGCGGCGATAATTACGTCTGACAAGGGGATCGTCACTCCGTTAGACCCGAGTAAGGCCGCGTAGTCGCCGACGACGCCCCAGAGGGACTCTGGAGTAGCAACCTGGGCTAAGTTATTGAGAATCGTGATGTACTTGGCGCGTTCCACAACGGAACGCGAACCTGCCAGCAACTCCGCACGCGCAACGCCGCATACCGCTAATTTCAACTTGCGGAATAGTCGTAGAAGTTTCACTTCCTTACGAGCATAATCGATAAGTACGCTGGAATCGATTACGATCATAACATACGCCGCTGGGCGTCCTCCATGTCGCATTCTTCTTGAGCGCGGCGGGCGTCGTCATCATAGTCCTCTATAGGCAACAGAGACTCAATAGCCACCCATTTTCGGATATGCGCGAGATCCGTCTCGATGAAGCCGTCGAGAACTTGCCAATACGGCTCAAAGCGCGGATCGCATCTCCAAGCCCGAAAGATCACTTTCTGCGCCTCAAGCTCTTCTTCGGTTTCTGGGACGCGCGACGCCTCGGCCCAAAACTCATCCCGAACTGGCGGGACAGGTTCTTCTTCGATGGTAATCCGGGCCCACTTGCCGATGAGCGGCTTGAGTTGCGGCAGATACAATATATTAGAGTTAACGACTGTGCGGATGCGAATTGGGTTCATGTGCGGTACTCCTAGGGGCTAAGGTCATTCTAGCCGTAACGCCTTTCCCTAGCAGCGCCAAATGATCGGCGTCAATCCGGCGTCCCCGCGAAAATCTGCTCGAAAGCCGTTTCGCATTCGCGGAAGGCGACCATCAACGCGGGATCGAACTGCGTCTGATCCGCCTGCAGCAACAGCCGCCGTACCGCCGCGTGCGCCAGGCCAGGTTTATACACCAGTTTCGACCGCATCGCGTCGTACACATCCGCGAGCGCGGTGATGCGAGCCGCCAGCGGAATGGCGTCGCCCGTCAACCCTTCCGGGTAGCCGGCGCCGTCGTAGCGCTCGTGATGATAACGGGCAATGTCTATCGCCAATTGCAGAAACGCCAGGCACACGCCCTGTTGTCGGGCCACCGCTTCCAGAATGTCGGCCCCCAGAACGGTGTGCGATTCCATGATCGACCGCTCTTCCGGTTCGAGCTTGCCCGGCTTGAGCAGGATGTGGTCGGGGATTGCCACCTTGCCGATGTCATGCAGCAATACGCACCGTTCCAACATCCGCACCCAGGCGTCGTCCATGCACGAACCCAAGGCGGGCAGCCGCCGAGACGCTTCGGCCAGAACGCGCACGTACTTCTGCATACGCATCAGGTGGCCGTTCGTCTCTTGGCCGCGCAGTTCCGCCATCTTGGCCATCGCGTAAATCAACACATCCTGCGCCTGGTGAGCTGTGGAGTCGCGCTGTTCCATCGCCTGCTCCAGTTGCGAATTGGTCGAGAGCAAACCGTTGACCAGTCGGTCGGAGCGCTCCTCGGCCTCCTTGAGCCGCAACGCCAGCCGGACCCGACCCAGGACGACTGTCGCCGAGGCGTCGCCTCGCGCCTGGTCGTCGCAAACGCCGTCGAACTCCGACGCGGCCGCGGTCGATTCCTCATCCGTCAGCAGCACCAACTTTTGATGGGCAACCATCCCTCGGGCGCGCAACCGACGGCAGACCTCAAGCCCCGATTCCTTGTTCAAATGGGCGTCAATCAAGGCCACGTCGGCGGGGAAGCGCTTGAGCAGGTCCGAGAGGTCGCCGTCTCCGTCCGCCTCGGCGCACGACATCCCATGCTTTTCCAAAGTCTCCCGGACGACGGAACGGTAAGCGGTTCGCGGCGAAAGGATCAGCACACGACGGGCGTGATCTCCGACGTGGAGGTTAACGATCCCGGCCGCCGACAAGGAATGGGCCGCGCGCTCGGGCGATTCGGGTCCGGCCATGTCGGCTGTCGTCACGTCGCTGTCGGGGCGATGCGTCGGTTCCAGGAATTGATTGAGGGCGGCGACGACGGCCAACGGCGTCGGATAGCGGTCGTTGGGGTCCAGCGCCATCATCTGGCAGACGACCGACTCCAGTTCCAGCGGGATTTCGTGGCGCAGGCTGCGCACAGACGCCGGACTCTCGTGCTGTCGGGCCAGCAATTCCTGCACCACCGACCGGTCGCCAGGAAACGGCCGTTGGCCGGTCAACAGCCAGTATAAAGTACCTCCCAGACCGTAAATGTCCGCGCGCACATCCACCGAGCGCGCGTCGCGCGCCTGCTCCGGCGCCATGTAGTCGATCGTGCCGAGGACGGTGAAGGCTTCCGTGTAACGCCGTCCATACAAGCGGGCCAAGCCGAAGTCGAGTATCTTCAGCTGGCCGTGGGGCCACGGCGATCCGGCTGACGATTCGAGGTCGGCCGGCATGTCCATCACTAGCAGGTTCGACGGCTTGACGTCGCGGTGAACCATGCCGCGTTCGTGAGCGTGCCGTAGGCCGTTGGCCGCCTGACGGATGTAGTCGCAGGCCACGGCAATGGGCAGCGGCCCGTGATCGGTGACGTAACGCTCCAGGTCAAAGCCCTGGACGTACTCCATGACCAAATAGCGCAGCGACTTGCCCGGCTCGCTGGGCACGGCCACTTCGCCGGCGTCGAAGGCTTCGACGATGTTGGGATGGCGCAGCGTGGCGAGCGCCTGCATTTCGCTAGTAAAGCGCTCCAAAAAGACGGCGTTGCCCTCGATCTCGGCGGCCAACACCTTGAGGGCGACCGGCCGTTTCATGTGGATGTGTTCGGCCTTGTAGACGACGCCCATGCCGCCGCTGCCCAGCCAGTCCAAAACGCGGTAGTTGCCGATGACCAGTCCGAACGGCTCGCCCGCCAACAGCCATTGCAGCTGGTAACAGGTCAGCAGACCTTGTGCCACCAGCGCCTCCACCACAATGCTGGTGTCCTGCGTGCGCAGTCCGGGCCGCTCCGCTAGGAACCCCTTGAGCTGCGGCGTGTCCATCAGCCGGCTTTCGACCAGCGTTTCCAGAAAGCGATCCAACGGCGGGTAGCGCCCTTGGGGCCGAGCGGAGTGGCCATTCGCCTTATAGGTCGATTCCTCAACCTTCCAGCATCCGGTCTTATCCACGGTCGGCTCCTTGGGTCATGGCAATTTCCGTTGCGGCGCTAATTTTCCTGTCGTGACGCAAATGAGGCGAGAGCCTTGTGTTACAAATCACAAAACGCAGTCGGCTCAAGCCTAGCTCTGATTCAGGCGGTGTCAAACACGACGGCTTGTTAAGATGGCGGATCGGGGTTGCGGCGCGTCGCCGCTTTCGTTGCAAAGGGGATGGCGATGTCCGAAGAGCGCGAGACTGCAAGCGGCCTTGAAGACGGTTCCGCTGCGCCGCCGCCGCCGTTGCCGCGCATTGTGGAGGCCATGCTGTTCGTCGGCGGCGCGCCGCTTACCGCAACGGCGGCTTGTGAGGCCGTGCGCGGCCTGACGCCGGCGCTCTTCAGCCGACTTCTCGAAGGACTCAACCTCGATTACCGGCGCCAAGGACGGCCGTATCGAATCCAGCCGCGCGACCACGGATATGAGTTGGTCCTACGGCCGCGCTTCCGCGGCGTACTAGAGCGTCTTTATGGGGCGACTCGCGAGGCCCGGCTGGCGCCGGCCGCGCTGGAGGTGTTGGCGTTGGTGGCGTACCGGCAGCCGGTGGGTAAAAGCGAAATCGACAGCCTTCGCGGCGGCGAATCGGCGACGGCGCTGCGTCAGCTGGTGCGTCTCGGTTTGGCGGCGGTTCAACGGGGCGACGCGGATCAGCCCGAGGCGCTGTACCATACGACGCCGCGCTTTCTGAGCGCTTTTCATTTGCGTAGTTTGGACGACTTGCCGCGCACGGGAGACATACACCAACTCTGAAGTTTACCTTACGAACACGACTCCTGGTTCCCACGCTCTGCGTGGGAACGAAGCCCGGACGCTCTGCGTCCCGAACCCGCGAGACGCTGAACCTTGCCGGACGCGACGCAGAGCGTCGCACCCGTGGGTTCCCACGCAGAGCGTGGGAACCAGGGTTCTCTACAGGCCGTCTTCGCTCCCCTTTCCGTTGCTTTTGAATTGACGCGCATTCAAAAACCGCATAGCCTTACAGATGTGTAGTTCCTACCGGGGGGCGCCCGCCGCTTATTGCCAGCCTTCCCACCTTTCGGCTCATCGCAGTGAGTTTCGCGCGGGCCAGTGAAAAAGGATCGATCCATGTTCCATCTGACCGGGTCTCGCAACGGGACCAACTGCGACGGCGCCAGCCGCCGCGACTTCCTCAAAGTCGGCGCGCTCGGACTCGGCGGCTTTATGCTGCCCGACCTCCTTCGCGCCCGCGCCGCCGCCGTGGCGCAGGGAAAACCCACACGCAATACCTCTGTCGTCTGGCTCTGGCTCGGAGGCGGCCCCACGCAGGTCGAAACCTTCGACCCCAAGCCGGACGCGCCCGTCGAGTTCCGCAGCACCGTCGGCCACGTCGCCACTTGTCTGCCGGGCGTCCAGTTCGGCGGCGTCTTTCCGAAGATGGCCCAGAACGCCGACAAGTTGGCCGTGGTGCGCTCGTTCGCCCACAGCAACAGCGGCCACGGCGGCGGCACGCACTGGGTTATGACCGGCTACAACTTCCCGCAGGCCGACAACGGCGGCGGCCAGAACAAGCCCGGCATCGGCGCCGTCGTCTCGCGCTTTCGCGGCGCCAACAACCCGGTCAGCGGCTTGCCCACCTATGCCCGCTCCGGCGCCACTCTTGGCGACGGTCCTTCCTGGCTCGGCGCCCCGTTCGCCCCGTTCGACGTGGGCGGCAGCGCTCAAAACGACATGAACCTCAAGGTCGCCCTCGACAACCTGGCCGACCGCCGATCGCTGCTCAAAGGCTTTGACGATCTCAATCGTAGCATTGACCGAAGCGGCGCCGTCCAAGGTCTCGACAGCTTCGACGCCCAGGCTTTCGACCTCGTACTTGGCAAGGCCCGTGACGCCTTCGACGTACAGCGCGAAGACCCGCGCGTGCGCGACCGTTTCGGCAAAGGCCTTGGCGAAAAGCTCTTGCTGGCGCGACGGCTGTGCGAATCCGGCGTCGGCTTCGTCAGCGTCCACTTCGGCGGTTGGGACATGCACGGCGGCATCGCCCCCGCCATGAAGAACCTCGGCCCGCAGGTCGATCACGCCGTTAGCGCCTTCATTGATGACACGATCGATCGCGGCATCGATCAGGACATATTGTTGGTCGTCACCGGCGAGTTCGGCCGAACGCCTCGCGTCAACGCCGGCGCCGGCCGTGACCATTGGGCGCCGCTGTCCACACTGGCCTTCGCCGGCGGCGGTCTTAGAATGGGACAAATAGTTGGCGAATCGACGGCCAAGGCCGAAACGCCCAAGACTACGCCCATCACACCGCAGGATCTGATGGCGACCGTCTTCCACGTATTGGGTATGCCGCAGGATTTGCACTACAACGACCCCAGCGGCCGGCCGACGCCGATGATCGACGGCGGCAAGCCG
>DHJA01000120.1:12111-14938 GCA_002404095.1 Planctomycetaceae bacterium UBA4732
GCCGCTCGCCTCGCCGAATCGGGAGCCGCGTTCATGCCCGACCAACCGACCAAGGCCGAGCAGGATTATCTCAAGGCCATTCACCGTCTCGGCGGCGCCGACGAACAGGCGTCGCCGGCCGACATCGCGGCCCGTCTCGGCGTCCGCGCCCCCTCCGTCACCGGAATGCTCAAACGCCTCGCCGAAGCCGAGTGGATCGACTACGAACCTGGCCGCGGCGCCCGTCTCACGGAGGCCGGCGTCGCGGAAGCGCGGCGCGTGATTCGCCGCCATCGCCTCGTGGAATTATTGCTGACGCGCGTACTCGGTCTCGACTGGAGCGAGGTGGACGCGGAGGCCGAGGCGCTAGAACACGCCGTCTCGCTTCGTGTGGAGCAGGCGTTGGCCGCTTTTCTTGGCGAACCCCTTGAAGACCCGCACGGCCATCCCATTCCGACGCGCGATGGCGTCCTCGAACAACGAAAACTGCGGCCGCTCTGCGACTTCCAACCCGGCGACCACGTCGTCATCCGGGAGGTCCAGGACGACGACCCCGAACGGTTGCGCCGCTGGCGCGCCCTTGGCCTAACGCCCGGCGCGGTCGTTCACATCGTCGGTCATCAACCCCTCGACGACTTGTTCCAAATCGAAGTGGGTGGTTCGGCCATCCCCATGGGCCGCGCCGGCTTGACCGGCTTGCTCGGCGAACCGGCCGGATGAAAGAATAGGCCCGGCCGGCGCACACCTCCAAGGCGAACCAACGCCACCCCCGAGAGGATCACGACAATGCCCGCTACGACGGCCACGGTCGGTGTTTCGTTAGCCAGAAGCCAGCCGACCAACAGGGCCACAACCGGATTGACATAGGCGTAGGTGCCGGTGAGGGCGACGGAGGCGTGGCCGAGCAGCCAGTTGAAGGCGATGAAACCGACGATGGAACCAACCACTAACAGATAGAAAAAGGCTCCTATTGCCACCGGTGTCATACAGGCGGGCGCCAGGTCGCGCGTCTCGCCCATGGCCAGACCCATCACGGCGAGACTGCCGCCGCCAAAAAGCATCTGATAAGCGGCCGCCGTCAGGTGAGGGGCGCGCGACCGGCCGTGACGGTGCAGGGCCGAGCCGAGTGCCCACCCCGCCGCCGATCCGAGTACCATGAAAGGCCCCGCGCCAGTGAGCATTGGCGCCGACTGATTCACCCACTTTTCGGAAAAGAGTACGGCGACCCCGGCAAGGCCCATCAGCAGGCCGAGCCAGCCGAGCCACGCCAGGCGTTCGCCGTGCGGCCATGCCGCTTCCAGAAGCGCCATCCACAAAGGGGCGGTAGCAGCCAGCACGGCGGCCGCCCCGGACGGGACGGTCTTTTCGGCGAAGGTGAGAAGGCCGTTGCCGACGACGAACATCAGGCCGCCGGAAAGAAACGCCAACAAAGCGTCGCGCCACGACAGGCGGACGGTCCCACCGCTCAGCCGCAGAAATGCCAGCACCAATAGGCCGGCGAGGCAAACGCGCGAGCCGGCAAAAAGGGCGGGCGGCAGCGTTTTGACGCCTTCTTGGATGGCGAGGTACGTCGTACCCCAGGAGAGATAGACCAGACCGAGGGCCAGTGCCAATTTCCAGGGGGCGGCGTGCTTCATCCGTGGGGTCCAGACGGCGGGAGCGGGCGTTTCCTTAGTATATACGGCCTAAGTCGCTCTCGCTTTCCCGCCTTGCCTTATGTAATCTGTAGAGAACGCCGGCAGGCGAAACCCGAGCCCCCATGGCCGGGTAGGACTTTCGTCGCAGGTGCGCGGACCGCACACCGCGGGGCCGCGCCGTCTCTCATTGGAAAGGACCGTATCCCATGCGTATTTCCGCCAAGACCTGGCTGCCTCTTCTCGGCGCGGGCCTCGTCGCCCTCTGCCTGGCCGCGACGGCCCGGGCCGTTAGTCCCGACAACCGCACTCCCGCCGACGCCGAACTGGTCGTTTCCATCGACGTCAGCCAGATCCTCGCTTCGGACATATACAAAAAGTTCGCCAAGGATGAACTTGAGAAGCTCCTTCTGACCCCGAGTGTCAAGAAGGAACTGACAGACGTCGGCCTGAACCCCCTCACGGACATTCACAAGCTATTGATTACCAGCGCCGGCACCGAGAAGCCCAAGGTGCTGTTCGTCGCTTACGGCAAGTTTGACGTGGACAAGATCAAGGCGGGCGCCGAGAAGGCGGCAAAAGATAAACCGGACGAGTTGAAGATCGCCGCCAAAGACGGCAAGACCATCTACGAAGGCAAAGGCAGCGACGGCAAGGAGTTCTTCGCCTACCTCGATCCGAACGGCAACACCGTATTGGCGTCTACGGAAAGGGATTATCTGATGACGGCAATCGCCAACAAATCGGCGGGTCCGGGCAAGGAAATGCAGGACGCTTTGAGCAAAGTCGGGGGCAAGGAAAGCATCTGGTTGGCGGCGATCATCACGAAAGAGATGAAGAAGCAGCTGGCGTCGATGAATTGGGCGAAAGACTTGGCGCCGAAGTTGGATGCCGTGACCGGCGCGATCAACGTGGCCAACGACGTGCAAACCAATGTGGTCATTCATACTACGGACGCCAAGGCGGCAACCGACGTGAAGAAGCTCTTAAACCAAGTCAAGCCGCTCTTGACCCTGGGAGCCCAGAGCGCCGGTGAGGAAGCCGCCCCGGTCCTCAGCGAGGTGGTCGATAACATCAAGATCACCACGGAAGAGAACAGCGTCAAAATCAATCTCAAAGTGACGGAAGAACTAATCGAAAAGGCTCACAAACCGGACGCCAAGGAGAGCAAGGATAAGTAAATGTTTGTTGCGAAAGCCGTTTAGCCGCGACCC
>DHJA01000120.1:15002-21640 GCA_002404095.1 Planctomycetaceae bacterium UBA4732
GACCCGAAGGGGAGCGCGTCTCCCTCGCGCTCCCCTTCGGGTCGCGGCTAAACGGCTTTCACAACAGAAATGATTTTTAGAGGACCGCCCCGTCCGGCACGACGGCGCCGCGCGGAATCACCACCACGCCGTCGCGGATGACAAAGTTATCGCCTTCGTCGTTGGCGACGCCGCGGCGGTTGACGATCCGGACGCCGTGACCAATACGACATTCCTTATCCAAAATAGCTCTTTCAATCACCACGTCGTCGCCGATCACCAAATCGGGTAAGCCGCGCGTCTTGTTGGCGGCGCGTTCGGCGTCGGTCTCGAACTTGTCGGCGCCCAGCATGATTACGTCGCGCAGCGTGACGTTCCGGCCGAGGCGACTGCGGACGCCGAGGACGCAATTCTCCAGGTCGGCGCCGGGATGGATCACACAACCATCGCTGATGAGTACGTGCTTCATCTTGCAGGCGCCGCTGACGCGCGACGCGGGCAGAAATCGCATGCGCGTATAAATGACGCCTTCGGGGCTGTGGAAGTCGAAAGGCGGGTCGTCGCCGGCCAGGGCGAGATTGGCCTCATGGTAGGCTTTGATGGTGCCGACGTCTTCCCAGTACCCATCGAAAAGGTGGGCGACGACGGTGTGCGACCGGATGCTGCGCGGAAAGATTTCCTTGCCGAAATCCGTGGCGAGCGGCCGGGCGTTGAGCAGATCGAGCAAGGCTTTGCGAGAGAAAAGGTAAATGCCCATGCTGGCCAGGAAAGGCCGGCCGTTGCAGCGGATGCCGCGGCGCTCGATCCATTCTTCTGGGGTGCGCAGCGGATCGGCCGCCTCGTCGGTCTGCGGCTTCTCGACAAAGCCGACGACGCGGCCGGCGTCGTCGAGACGGACGATGCCGCAGCCGGCGACCTGCTCGCGGGCCACGGGCAGCACGGCGATGGTCACGTCGGCCTGATTTTCTTTATGCGTCTTGACCAGCTGGCGGAAGTCCATGCGGTAGAGCTGATCGCCGGACAGGATGAGGATTTCGGCGGAACTGTCTTCGACGACATAGCGGATCTGTTGACGGACGGCGTCGGCGGTGCCCTGATACCAGTCGGCGGAGTCGTTGGTCTGCTGGGCGGCCAGCACCTCGACGAAGCCGCCGCCGAACGGATCGAATTTGTAGGTGTTGGCGATATGGCGGTGAAGGCTGACGCTGAGGAACTGCGTGAGAACGTAGATGCGATTGCAGCCGCTGTTGATGCAGTTACTGATGGGGATGTCGATGAGGCGATACTTGCCGGCGACGGGCACGGCCGGCTTGCTGCGGAGCTGGGTGAGCGGATAAAGGCGGGTGCCGCGGCCGCCGCCGAGGATGAGGCTAAGGACGTTGTTCATGGCGAAACCCCGCGCGCATGGCGCCTTCAGGATCGGATCGCGTGGTCGGAAGCCGAGCGATGGAGGTATGTTATCATACCTTGACGCGCGAGGGGAAAGAGGATTCCGTAAGTTTGTGTAGTTCGAGGTGGGACTGTAGAGGCGCCGTATTCAGCCTGTGGAAATGGTATAGTGTCTACATGACTACAATCAGCGTTCATGAAATGCAGCGCGATCCCCTCGGTTGCCTCCGCCGGGTTGAGGCGGGAGAAACGCTCGTCGTTGTGCGGGACGAACAGGCCGTGGCGGAGATCAAGCCCATGCCGATCCAAGCCGACCAGCCGCGACCCTTCGGGCTGTGCGCTGGAGAGTTTACCGTCCCCACCGACTTCGATGAATCGCTGCCCGAAAGCATTCTGAAGGAGTTCGAGGGCCAATGAGGCTCTTGCTTGATACGCATGTCTTTCTCTGGTATATCGCCGGCGATCCACGCCTGCCGGCCGCATTCCGCGGACCCATTCAGAACTCGGCCAACGAGGTGTATCTGAGTGTGGCGTCCGTTTGGGAAGCGGTCATCAAGTTTGGAATCGGTAAATTACCTCCCAGCGCCGCCGCAGGATTACCTGCCCCGCCAGCGTGAGCGGCACCAGATCGCAAGCCTCCCTATCAACGAAGCGACGTTCATCGATCTCGCCAAACTGCCGCTGCTGCATCGCGATCCGTTTGACCGAATCTTAATCGCTCAGGCGCTCCAACACGACCTGACCCTCGCCACGGTGGACGACGGAGTGCGCGCGTATCCTGTCAAGCTGCTCGCGATCTAACGGATAGATCGAATCGTTTGTATTCGCCGCCGCCGGTTATTATAATCGAAGAGTAATCCTTATGCACGCGAGGACATGCAAATGGCACCCGACGAACTCCGCGACGCCATCAAACGCCAACCGTTCCAGCCGTTTCGTTTGGTTATGACGGATGGGGTGGGCTACGAGATCCGCCACCCTGACCTGTTATGGGTGGGGCAGCGTACCGCTCAAGTCGGTTTGACGGGTCAACCCGGCCAGACCTTTTACGAGCGGTCGGTTTACGTGGACCTGTTGCACGTCATCCGCCTGGAACCATTGCAAGCGGCCGCTACTCCGCCGCAGAACGGCGCCGGGTAAGAGTATCCGTCAACCTTGTCCGCTCTTTTAAGCGATGGCGGAGAAACCCAGCGCGATCGCGGACTATAGTCAATCCGGTAGCATTCGCCACAGCCGCCACAGGAAAATGGAAAGACTAAAAGGCAGCCCGATCAGTGCGGCGATGTAACCTGAAACGACAATCACGAAGACAGTCCATCCGTCACGCAGTCCAGTATAAGACAAAGCACCGTAGGCCATACCAATCCCGAAGAATGCGGCTTCGGTGAGCAGCCCCCAGCAAAATGCGATGACGAGTTTGACAAGCAAGTTCCACACGGACATTTCCCGCCTGCTTGAGTCTGGCACGGCTCGCTCCTCCGGTGAAAGTCTTGTGTGGATGTTACTTCTCTAGCTTACCTTTCGTCAATTCACTCGCCTGCACCGCGAGGCGGCCCGCCTGTTCCACGCAATCGTTGAGGGCCACGCCGCGATAGGCATTGCCACCCAGGAACAAACCCGCATGCCGCGCCGCGCGCTCTTCAATCCAGGCAACGCGCTCCAGATGGCCGAGGTGATATTGGGGGATCGCCCTGTCCCAGCGGACGATCTGATGAAACACCGGCGCCGCCTCCACGCCCATCGACTGCCGCAACTCGCCGCGCACGGCCGTAAGCAGGCGATCATCGTCCCAGTCCACGATTTCCGGCCGGTTCCAGCCGCCGCACATCGCCCGCAGCAGTACCGCATCCGCCGGCGAGCGGTCGGGAAAGATGGAGGAACACCACTGTACGCCCAGCACGTCGCGGCGTTCACGCTGCGGCGACAGGTAGCCGAAGCCTTCTAGTGACATCGGCATGTCACTGAGCCGATAGCCCAGCGCGACCACAGCCACACGGTTGTAGGTGATGCCGTCGATCTTCGCCGCTAGCTCGGCGTCCTCGTCGGCAAGGAGGGCCGCTTGCTGATAGGCGGGGCAAGTCAGCGCCACGGCGTCGGCCTTCCAGGCGTCGCGGCCCTCGGCCCGCACTTGCCAACCGCTTTCCTGAGATCGTCGCACCGATTGGACGGCAACGCCCATGACAGGCGGCGTCCGTAGCCGGCCGCACAGCGTCTCGATCAAGAGACTAAGCCCCTCTCGGAAGGACCACATGCGGCCGGCCCGTCCCGGCGGTTGGCCTTGTGCCGCTGCCTCAGATCTTCGCTTGCGCGCGGCGGCGACGAAGCCGTTGCGGACGCTGCCGTGTTCGCGTTCCATACGCACGAGCCGAGGAAACGCCGCGCGCACGCTGAGGAGCGTCGGATCGCCGGCGTAGATTCCGGTGACGAAGGCGTCGGCCAGCGTCTCGGCGACTTCGCTGCCAGCGCGGCGGCGCACAAAGGCGTCGATGGATTCATCGGCGTCGTCGCGGCGCGGCGGACGGAAGCGCTCGGCCAAGAGATTGAACTTGCCTCGCCAGCTGAGGACGCCGCTACCCAGAAACGACCACATGCTGCCGGGCAACAGGCGCAGCCGGCCTTTGACCAGTAAAAAGCGGTTGCGTCCGGCCGCTTCGCTGGCGGCGGTCAGGCGGTCGCCGAGGCCAAGTTCGCGGCAGAGATCGAGAGTGGCGGGGTTCGTGTCGAGAAAGCCGTTGGGGCCGGCCTCCACGCAGAAACCGTCGCGGTGAAGCGTGTTAACAGTGCCGCCGAGCCGCGGCTGCTGTTCGAGGACCACGACCTCAGCAGTCGGCAGGCGTTGTTCCAGACGATAAGCCAGCGTCAGGCCCGAAATGCCGCCGCCGACGATCACAATTCGGGTCATAGCCACAACCGCACCTTATCGAGCAACCGCTGCGGCAACTTGGCCTCGACGACGCGACGCACCTCTTGCGGATGATAGCGAGTGCTGAAATGGGCGCAGATAATCAGCTCGTTCTCGAAGCGGTCGGCGCGTTCGATGAAGTCGTCCAGGTGCATGTGGCCGAACTTGTGGATCTTCTCGCGCCGATGATTCGGCCGGACAAAACTCATCTCTGTTATCAGGATTTTGGCCTGGTACACCGACGGATGCGCGTCCATGCCGGCCGGGCTAGTGTCGCCGGTGTAGGCCAAGATTGGCGTGCGTACCTCATGCGTCACCGGCGTACCGGAAAGCCGAAGGTCGCGGATCTTCTCACCGGGCCAACCTTGGTACTCCTCCTTGAGCTTGAAACGCCGTTCCCACACCACATAACCAACCGACGGAATCGTATGCGTCGTGGCGAAGGGCACGACCACATGCTCGCGCGACAATGGAATTTCCTCGCCGGGGGTGACGCCGTGAAGGTTGCAGATCATCCGGCCGCGGTCGAGGCGGTGAAAGATCAGCAGCAAGCGACGGACATCCTCCAGGGCGTAGGCCGGCAGGTAGATGTCGGGCGGCGCCATGCGCATCATACGGCGGCGGGCGACGTAGACCGGCAGGGCGGCGATGTGATCGAGGTGCGTGTGGGTGAGCAGCCATGTCGGCGTGCCCATGAAGTCCCACGGGTGGGCGCCGAGGTCGAAGCCGATCTTTAATTCGGGGATGCGCCAGTAGGATTGCACCGCGGCGCGCGAATAGCCTTCAATGGTCAGGCCGGCGTGCTGGCAAGACAGGTACGGTGCGTTGTCAACCATGAAAAGCCGTTGGCAAGGGTCGGGGGCGCGAAGTCATTCCTCTATGAGGAGAGGATACAAAACCAAGGCGATGGGTTCTCGTCACCTTTGCATCGCCAGCAATTCCCGCGCTCCCTGTTCCAACATCCGCTCCGCCAAAGCTTGGCCGATTTGCTCGGCATCGACGGCCGGCCCCTCCGCCTCATCCGCCACGCGCCGCGACCCGTCCGGCGCCAACACCGCGGCGTGAAGTGTCAGCCGGTATCCATCGATCACAGCCCGCGCACCAATTGGCACAAGGCAACCGCCGCCTAGGCCGCGCAACAAAGCGCGTTCGGCCAATACCGCTTGCCGCGTCGGCGCGTCGTTCAACAACTCCAGCACGGTTAGGGTCGTTCGGTCGTCGCTGCGGCACTCCAACCCAAGGGCGCCTTGGCCGACAGCCGGAAGCATCCATAACGGGTCCAATATCTCTGTAATATTCGATGACAGGCCCAGGCGCTCCAGCCCCGCTTGTGCCAGAATGATAGCGTCGAGGTTCTGCTCATCGAGCTTATGCAGCCGTGTTCCTACGTTGCCGCGAATCGCCGTCAGCTTCAGGTCGGGCCGACGGTGTAACGCCTGCGCCCGCCGGCGTAGACTGCCGGTGGCGACGACGGCGCCCTGCGGCAAATCGTCGAAGCGGGCGTGGCGCCGCGACACGAAAACGTCGCCCGTCGCCCCGCGCGGCGGGACCGCTCCCAATGTCAGACCTTCAACATGCGTGGTCGGCAGGTCCTTCAGACTATGCACGGCCACATCGACGACGTTGCTCAGGAGGGCGCGTTGAATCTCCTTGGTGAACACGCCGTCGCCGCCAATTTGCGACAGTGGTAGGTCGCGCACCACGTCGCCTGACGTTTCAATTTGAACCAACTCAATGGGACGCGGCGCGGTCAACGGCTGAAGGCGTCCTGCGACGTACTCCGCTTGCCAGAGGGCCAAGGGACTGCCGCGCGTGCCGATGCGAAGGGGAAGAATCATAACGTGGGTGCGCCCAAAAGCTGCAATCGTTGGCGGATTTCGCCGGCCGTGGCCACACGGCTACGCTGCCCTGATTCCAATCGTCGTCGTTCCTCGGCGTCGCGCTCGGCCCGATCCAGAGCCAGCCACACCGGCTTGAGCGCGTCGGGGTCCGCGTCGTAGCGCGGAAATAAATGCCAGTGCAAATGTGGAACCTGATTGCCGAGTAGCTCGTAGTTCAACTTACGCGGGCGGAAACACTCTTCGAGCGCTCGCGCCAGTAGACACATCTCCGCGAGATACGCCCGCCGTTCATCCGCTTCCAAGCCGTTCAATTCCGTGGCGTGCCGGCGTGAAATCAGCAGACAATAGCCGTAGTAATACTGCCACGGCCCCAGGAGGGCGACGCTGTGAGGAAAGCGCCAGACGACTTCCTCGGCCGGGAGGGCGTCGAGGTCGGTCAGTTTGCGACAGAGCGGACAGTGGGTAGGGTTCACGTTCATGATTTAGAACCGCAAATCTCCCCGTGGATCGTTTAGCCGCGACCCGAA
>DHJA01000120.1:21771-38343 GCA_002404095.1 Planctomycetaceae bacterium UBA4732
CTTCGGGTCGCGGCTAAACGATCAGATCAGACTCTCAGTTCATCCACCGGCTCATCGCGCGCGGCAAGATCAAGCCGGTCGGGCTGCGTTTCCGGCGCCGGTTCAACCGTTTCGCCGTCGGACGCGGTTTGCGGCGGCTGTACCACGGGCAGCCGCAACAGTCCTTCTTCCAGAGAGGCGGAAGAACGGGAAGCGGTGACAAACAGGGTGTCAATTATCCAATGAGCCGCGACGGTCCCGAACATGCCGCCGAGCAGAGCATTGAACAGGTTCAACCGCAGCGGTTCCGACGGTTCCGCAGATCGCAAACGCTGGCGCGCCAAGCTAAGGACGCCCCATAGCCCCAGGACGCCCACGAGGACGCCGCTTACTTGCAGCCAGGGGAAGGGCGGCCGCAGATTATAGCGCACCGCCTCGCGGATCTGGACCACGGCCTCTAGCAATCTCTTGTCGCGTTGGGTGACGTGACTAGGGCCGGCCTTCATGTTTTTCAGAAGCGAACGCAGCCGATTCGCATCGTAACCCGTGAAATCGTGCTGAAGCACTTCGGGCGAAACGACCACATCCACGTAGCCCGGTTCCTTACAAATCAGGATATAAACGCCCTTATTTACCGCTTGATCCGCTCCCTCCACCGCCCACTCGTGTAGGAGCGGCGCGGCATATGCCGGCTTCATTCCGGCGATCTTCTTGTGCAACTCCACGGGAGGCAAGGCGGCCGTCTCGACGACAATATCCAGATGGTATACGTCCCGGAGGGCGGCGATTTCCTCATCGGCCTTCTGGCCAGTCTCGCGGCTGAAAAGGCCAGCATCGTCCCGAATGGCGGGCGCGGCGCCGTCGGCGCCGGTGGACGCGCCCACGATGGCGAGCAAAAATAAAGAAGGGAGCGTCATGACTTCGGCTCCTGAAGGAGGATCGCGCGAACCGGAAACCCGAGGTTCCAACGGTTATTGAACCCGCAACCGCTTCCTCTTCATATTATGACGGTTGACGGCCTTGCGGAACAGGCCGAGGCCGAATGAGCGAGCCAGAAGGAGGACGAGGTGCCCCGATTACGATCTACGACGATCCTGGCGATGCGTCACCGCGGCGGCGTGGCGGTTGGCGGCGACGGCCAGGTAACGCTCGGCCAAGTGGTCATGAAGAGCGACGCGCACAAGGTTCGCCGGTTGTACAACGGCAAGGTACTTGCCGGTTTCGCGGGCGCGGCGGCCGACGCCTTCTCCCTGCTCGAACGCTTCGAGGCCAAGCTCAAGGATTACCAGGGCAACGTGCCGCGCGCCGCCACGGAGTTGGCCAAGGACTGGCGCATGGACCGCATGTTGCGCCGGCTGGAGGCGATGCTCGTCGCGGCCGACCGCGAACATTTACTGCTCGTGAGCGGTACCGGCGACGTGATCCAGCCAACGGACGGCGTCGTCGCCATCGGCTCGGGCGGACCCTACGCTCTCGCGGCGGCCCGAGCGCTGATCGTTCATACGGAACTGACGGCCGCCCAGATCGTCCGCGCCGGTCTTGAGATCGCGGGTGATCTGTGCATCTACACCAACCGGAATATCGAAATCGAAGAATTATAAGAAGATGAACCGCCAAGACGCCAAGAGCGCCAAGAAGACGAGAGCAAACGCATTGTATTCTTGGCGCTCTTGGCGTCTTGGCGGTTCATCTTCTTTGGAGGTAACTCGTGGCAGACATGACGCCGCGTCAGATCGTGACCGAACTGGACCGTTACATCGTTGGCCAGGGCGCCGCCAAACGCGCCGTGGCAGTCGCTATCCGCAACCGCTGGCGCCGTCAGCAGCTGCCCCCCGAGCTGCGCAAGGACGTTACGCCCAAAAACATCATCATGATTGGCCCCACCGGCGTCGGCAAAACGGAGATTGCGCGCCGCCTCGCCCAGCTCGTCGGCGCCCCATTCCTAAAGATCGAGGCCACCAAGTACACCGAGGTCGGCTACCACGGCCGCGACGTGGAAAGCATGATCCGCGATTTGACCGAAATTGCCGTCGGCATGGTTCGCCAGGAGCAGCGCACGCACGTTGAGACGCAGGCCAAGGATCGCGTCACCGAACGGCTTCTTGACTTGCTTTTGCCCAAGTCGAACACCTGGGATCCGGAAAACCAGGAGGAGAACGAGCGCAACCAACGGACGCGCGAAAAGATGAAGGCTCGCCTGGAAGCGGGAGAGCTGGAAGACCGTCAGGTCGAGTTGAACCTCGAACAGAAAGCCGTGCCGGTGCAGATCTTTTCCAACCTGGGCATGGAGCAGATGGACGTCGATTTCCAGAGCATGTTCGAGCGCATCATGCCGAAACAGGCCCAGAATCGCCAGATTCCGTTGAAGGAGGCGCGCCGCTTCCTGCTCGAACAGGAAACCGAAGCTCTTATCGACCGCCAGGTCGTCACGGAAAAAGCGGTCGAACTGGTCGAGAATCAAGGCATGATCTTCGTGGACGAGTTGGACAAGATCTGCGGCCCCGCGTCCACCAACGGCCCGGATGTGTCGCGCCAGGGCGTACAGCGCGACCTGCTGCCGGTCGTCGAAGGCACAACGGTCAACACACGGTACGGCCCGGTGCGCACCGACCATATCCTATTCATCGCGGCCGGGGCGTTTCATACCTCCAAGCCTTCCGACCTGATGCCGGAGTTACAAGGCCGCTTTCCGATCCGCGTGGAGCTGACGGACCTCAATCGCGAGGACTTCCTGCGCATCCTGACGGAACCGAAGCATTCGTTGACCAAGCAGTACGCCGGCCTGCTGTCCACGGAAGGCGTGTCGTTGGAGTTCACACCGGACGGCGTGGAGGCGTTGGCGGACGTGGCCTTCGAGGTCAACCGCACGACGCAGAACATCGGCGCCCGACGGTTGCACACCATCCTGGAGCGCGTCGTCGAGGAGATCAGCTTTGACAGCCCCGACGTCAGCGACAAGCGCGTGGTGATCGACGGCCCCTACGTCCGCCGACGCCTGGACGATATTATCCAGAATGAGGATTTGAGTAAGTTTATTCTCTGAAATACCGCACGGAGCTAAATATGACCACCGCGACCGCGGCCCAGACTCGCCTTTTCATCGACGGCAAATGGTGCGATGCCGACAGCGGCCAAACGCACGCCGTCGTCAACCCTGCCACCGAGGAAGTGGTCGCCGAGGTCGCCTGGGGCGGACGGGCGGAGACGCGCCGCGCCCTGGAGGCCGCTCAGCGAGCCATGCCCGCCTGGATGAAACTGACCGCGTGGGACCGGGCCAAAATCCTCAAGAAGACGGCCGATCTGATACGCGAGCGGGCCGACGCCATCGCCCGCACGATGACCCTGGAACAGGGCAAGCCGCTGGTCGAGGCGCGGGGCGAAGTGATCAACGCGGCCGACACCTTTGAATGGTTCGCCGAAGAGGGCAAACGCGCCTACGGCCAGGTTATCCCCAACTCGGCGCCAGGCAAGCGCCATATCACCCTCAAGCACCCCGTCGGCGTCGTCGGCGCCATCACGCCTTGGAACTTCCCGGTCACGCTGGCGGCCCGTAAGATCGCCCCGGCCCTGACCGCTGGCTGCACCGTCGTCTGCAAGCCGGCCCACCAGACGCCGCTCTGCCTGATGCAGGTCTATCAGTGCATGGAGGAGGCCGGCCTGCCCGCCGGCGTCGCCAACCTCATCGTCGGGCCGCCGCAGGAGATCGGCGATGAATTCCTTGAGAACCCCATTTGTCGCAAAATCTCGTTCACCGGCTCGACCGCGGTCGGCAAGCACCTGATGCGCGGCTGCGCCGAACAGGTCAAGCGCGTCAGCCTAGAGCTGGGCGGACACGCGCCGTTCATCGTCTTTCCCGACGCCGACCCGGAAGCCGGCGCCAAGGTGGCCGTGACCGGCAAGTTCCGCAACAACGGCCAAGTCTGCATCGCGCCGAGCCGTTTTTACGTCCATAAAGACGTGCAAAAGAAGTTCACCGAGGCGGCCGTCGAGTTGACGAAGAGTTTGAAGATGGGCAATGGCTTAGATGCGGGCGTCGAGGTCGGGCCGATGATCGAAAAGCGCGCGTTGCAAAAGACGATGGAGTTGGTCGAAGACGCCCGCAAGACTGGGGCGAAGGTCTTGACCGGCGGCAAGCATAGCGACCGCTTCCCGAAGGGTTTCTTTTTCGAGCCGACGGTCGTGTCAGGCCTGTCGCCGGACGCCCGCATGATGACGGAAGAGCCGTTTGCACCGGTGATGCCGCTATTGGAGTTCAACAATATCGACGATGTGATCCGGGCGGCCAATAACACACGGTACGGACTGGCGGCGTATGTGTTCACCAACGACCTGTCGATTGCGTGGCGGATGGCGGAAGGGATCGAGGCGGGCATCATCGGCATCAACGACCCGGTGCCGGCGGCGGTGCAGTGTCCGTTCGGCGGCATGAAGGAGAGCGGCTTGGGACGTGAACTGGCCCATGAGGGAATGGAGGCGTATTTAGAGACGAAGTATGTCAGCTTTAAGCTGCGCGATGCTTGATTTTGCGGAAAAGCGAGCTATGGGCGCTAACCCAAAGCGAGCGGCGGGGGTTTATCCCCGCCGGGACAAGCCCGGCGGCTCGCCTCCTAGTAGCGACTCATACGAAACTGACAACCGCAAAGCGGCGAGAAACCCATGAAACTGTTTACACTCGACCTTTACGCACAAATCAATTCCGGGGATGAGGATGTCGCCTTGGCAGCACATGACGAATGGGAACGGCGCAACAAGCGCTCCCGCCGCCATTACAAAAAGATCGAGGCCCAACTACCCGAAGCCCTGCGCAAGTTCTGCGCCGAACAATGCCTCCACGACGCCGACTGGAATGGCATCGCGCGGTTGCCTGGGTGTACTTTTCCCTGCAACTCGCAGGAAATCATGATTATCGCGTGTCAGGAGAACACGCTTATCCCTGAGTTTTTAAACACTTTTGCGATCTTGCAATACACAATAACCTCCGCCCCCGTGTTCGAGAGGCCGGTGCAAGCTAAGGTCTTTTCCGAGGTGCAGCCGACTTGGCTTTATGATGAAATCGACGTGGTTTGCCCCGGCGTCTTCTCGCATTCGATCCTAATCAGCAGCGGCCTTGTCGTGACGATTCACTTCCGCGATTTCCGCTACTTCATCGCGCCGTTGCTTCATCCGACTCAGCAGGGCGCGGTTTCGGAAGAGCGCGTAGCGGAAGTCGTCCAATCGGCCTCGGCGTGACGCTCGGAGATATTATTTCATCGTTTTGAGCCGCGCTTCCACCGCCGCCCCCAGGCGCGGGTTGGACAGCAGTTCCGCGAGGCCGTGTTCCACCACGCGACGAAGTACTTCCATCGAACTGAGGTCGCCAGCGAGTTTCCCCGCGGCCGTATCGAGTTCCTTGCGCTGCGCCTTGAAGTCCGCTTCGCTCAGCAAATGACCGCTTTCGAGCAGCGTTTTCGCTTGATCCGCCATCTTGGCCGAGGCGTCGGCGTCGAGGCCGGCGACCAGCCAGCCCACCGCCTCCGCGGCCGCGTCGCGGGCCTCGTCCCATTCTTCGCCGCTCTTCTTGCGCGATTCCTCGAAGGCGGCCGATAGCCTATCGGCCGGGCCTGCCAGGTCGTCGTCTTCCTGGGCGCCGAGATACGAGGCGATTTGTTGGGATTTGAGAAGGGCCAAGACCTCGCCCGCCTTGATCCGCGCGGCGGCGGTGAGTTCAACGCCTTCCTCCACTTCAGGACTCTCTTTAGTACGCAATTCGTCCAGCGCCGTGGAGCGCCCTTCAATGCGGGCGTCGTCATTGGCCGTGAGAGCGTCACGCACGGCCAGAAGCGCTTTGCGGTATTTGTCGCTGACCTTGGCGGCTTCGCGTTCCTGGGCGTGCGGCGTGATTTCGCGTGCGAGCTTGCCGAGCGCTTCGAGCTGGGCCTTGTCCAGCTTCAGCTGGTGAATAGTTTGCAGCGCGGCGACTTCCATGCTCAGATCATTGACATCTTCTTTTGAAGGTTTGGAAGGCGGCGTCTTGTCGCTCTTTTTGGGGGCGGCCCCTGCCGACATGGTGAGGGCCAGAAATAGCGCGCCGACAGCCCAGAGTCGCCGTGACAACATGACAAGTTCCCTTGCCGGACAGGAGGAATGGCGGCCGGCAGAAGCGAAAGCCGGCGCGTCGTCTACCCGCGGAGTATCGTAATCATTCGGACGAGTATGACAAGTCCTCGCACCCCGGGCGAAGGTACTCCTGAGTCCGGGGTGCGAGGACCTCGGCGACTTTCCCCAATCGGCCCACTTGATAAACTGATCGCATCCGCGCCTCGAACCAAGGAGCAATCCCTTGCCCTACTCCGCCGAGATCAGCCGCACCAACCCGACCGCCCTCCTCTTCCTCTTGGACCAATCCAGTTCCATGTTGGAACCGTTCGGCGGCCAACCCGGCAAGAGCAAAGCCGAAGGCGTCGCCGACGCCCTCAACCGTCTGCTACAAAATATCGTCCTCAAGTGCGCGAAAGCCGACGGCATCCGCGACTTCTTCCACGTCGGCATGATTAGCTACGGCGGCCGTGTCAATTCCGCCTTCGGCGGCGCCCTCGCCGGCCTGACCCTCGCACCCGTTAGCAAGATCGCCAACAACCCGCTGCGCGTTGAGGCTCGCACGCGCAAAGTGGACGACGGCGCCGGCGGATTGACGGATCAACAGTTCAAGTTCCCCGTCTGGTTCGAGGCCCGGCCAACCGGCCGGACGCCGATGTGCGAGGCGCTCGGCAAAGCGAAGGAGTATTTGAAGGCGTTCCTCGGCGTTCAGCCCAATTGCTATCCGCCATTGGTCATTAACATCACCGACGGCCATCCGACCGACGGCGACCCGCGCGAGGCGGCCAAGGATCTGCGCGGCCTGGCGTCCAAGGACGGCAACGTGCTGATGTTCAACGCCCACCTTTCCGACAAGCAGAATCGGCCGATCGAGTTCCCCTCGGACGAAGCGGGGCTGCCGGACGACTTCGCCAAGTTATTGTTTCGCATGTCGAGCGAGCTGCCGCCGCGGTTGCTGGAAGCGGCCAAAAACGACCGTTTCCCGGTGGGACCGAAATCGCGCGGCTTCGTCTTTAACGCCGACCTCGTGGCGGTTATCCGCTTCCTGGACATCGGCACCCGCGTGGCCCAATCGGTGCGCTAACCGATGCAATCCGCCAATCCGCCGCTGCGTTGGAGCGTGCTGCGACTCCCCAAGCACGGCAACACGGACGCCGAATACGAAGACGCCTGGGCCGTCGATGCGGTCACGGGCCGTTTCGCCGTCGCCGACGGCGCGTCCGAAACCTCGTTCGCCGCGCGGTGGGCGCAATTGTTGACCGAAGGGTTTATCGCGGCGGCGCGTCCGGCGGCTCTCCCCGAGTGGCTGGCCAGCCAACGCCGCCTCTGGTTGGAGGAGGTAAACAGCCTGGAATTGCCCTGGTATGCGGAGATCAAGCGCGAACAGGGGGCGTTCGCCACGTTTCTCGGTTTGGGTTTGCGAGCGCCGACTGCAAAACGCCCCGGCGGCTGGCGGGCGGTGGCCGTCGGCGACACCTGCTTGATGCAGATTCGGGACGGACGATGCGTCCACTCCTTTCCGGTGCAAAAATCGTCGGAATTCGGCAATCAGCCTCGCTTGATCGGCTCGCGCGGCGTCGATTCTAGGCCCGATTTGGGCCGCGGTACGCTTGAGGCCGGCGACCGCCTGGTGATGATGACCGATGCGCTGGCGCAGTGGTTTTTGCAAACCCACGAAGGCGGCGCCGACCCCTGGGAAGCCGTCGCGCCGGTGCTGTCGGCGGCGGAACCGGAGGCCGCCTTCGCCGACTGGATCGCGGAACTGCGCGGCCGCGACGACCTGCGCAATGACGATGTGACGCTGCTTGCCATCGAACCCGGTTCGGAACCTACGGAGTGACCGCTCTGAGCTGGTCACTGGTGTAGGACGCCAACGAAGCGATCCCGTCGTCGTTGCCCCGTACCGCGGCCTGGTGTACAATTTCCAGGTCGCCGAACTCGCCTACTATTCCGTTGGGCTGGACAGCGTCCTGATGCACAACGACAACGGAGGCGCGCCGCATGAGAAGGCCGACTTGATCGACGCCAAAGCCCGCAAACACATCCTGGATGGGGACGCTTCGGGCGGCGGCCATCGGTCAGGGACTGGAATGCCTGGAAAATGCGAGTTCCCTGCCGGGTGGAGTGATGATAAAATCATTAAAGCGATATTAGATGTCGCAACAGATCCTGCTTCCGCAGTAAGGCCTGGCGGAGGAGGACGTCAAGTCGTGGAAGGCACAAGGGGCGGCGTCGATATTCGAGTTATCGTCGAGCCTGTTTCCAAAGGGGGCCGCATCGTCACCGGATTCCCACTCAACCTGCCGAGAAACCCATGAGAACAGTTGACTACTACAGAGGCCTTGAAGAGAGCATAAGGGCGCTCCTTGCTAAACTGCGGGCGGTGTTAAGCCCAGAGGAAACCAACGAAGTGGAGGCGTTTCTTGACGCCGGCGAGTACGGGATCGCCTTGGAGACGCTCTGTTGGACGCTGAGTACGGAAAACAAGCTCGTTTCGGCCGAAGTGGTTGACGGCATTTCAAAACTCGCCGAACAAATGGAACTGGATAGCGGCATATGGACCGACCTTGCAGCCAGATCCGGCAATTAGCGCCGTCAGGGTGTCACTCGCGGAGTGTGACACCCTGACGGCGCTTATTGGCAACGATTTGCGCCTCTGCCGCACAACGGCGATGGTATAATCTTCTCCATCGAACCTGACTCCGCACCCGAGGAATGACGCTCATGCCCTGGCCCCTCTCGCAAGATTACAACGAGGCGATCCAGTCTCCCGCGACCAATTTCACCGACGCCGATCTCCAAAAAGGTGAGACGGTCGCCAACGCTCTCGGCATCCCGATGCCCTGCTCCGGCAATTTCGCTGATGTTTATCAGGTGCGCTGTCCCGACGGCTCACGCTGGGCCGTCAAATGCTTCACGCGCGAGGCCGTCGGCTTGCGCGAACGCTACCAGGAAATCAGCGCGTGGCTCCGCCGGGCGAAGCTGCCGTTCACGGTGGACTTCAGCTATCTGGAACAGGGCATTCGCGTGGCCGGCAAATGGCATCCGGTCCTCAAGATGCAGTGGGTCGAGGGGCTGACGCTCAACCAATTCGTCGCCCAGCATCTCGACAAGCCGGCCATGCTGGAGGCGTTGCTGCAGCTGTGGGTGCGCATGGGGAAATACCTGCGGGACGCCGAGGTCGGCCATTGCGACCTGCAGCATGGCAACGTCCTGCTGGTGCCGGGTTCGACGCCCGGCGCGCTGGCGTTGAAGCTGATCGACTACGACGGCATGTGGGTGCCGGCGCTGGCGTGGAAGAAGTCGGGCGAGGTCGGCCACCCGTCGTACCAGCACCCGCAGCGGCTGCGTGAGGGGACGTACAGCCTGGACGTGGACCGGTTCCCGCTGCTAGTCGTGGCCGCTGCGCTGCCTGCAGGTCGGCGGCCGACGGTTATGGGATCGTTATGACAACGGCGACAACCTCCTCTTTACAGAAGCTGACTTCTCGTCGCCGCACCAATCGCCGCTTTTCGCCGAACTGCTGACTCTGAACGACCCGGAAGCTCGCTCCGTCGCCGCCCAGCTAATGGCCACCGCCCAGAAGCGATTGGACGAAACGCCATTACTGGAGGAAGTATTTCCAGAGGGGCTTGTCAGCCATACCGTGCAACCCCCGGCCCACACGACACCGGTATCTGTGAGTGTCCCTCAACAGTCGTCCCAGGCAGCTTCCAGCGCCGCGACCGCGCCCTCCGATCCACCGCCGGCTGGGCCGATCCCCCGCTGGTTGCCGGACGTGGTACGGGCGGAGAGGGCCGGATCGCCCTTGATTCCTGGGCCATTGCGGAGAGCTTCCCGAATGGACGGGAAGACGGACGACGTGCCGGTCGTGGCCACGGTCAACGGGGCCGAGGAGCGGGAAGGCTGGTCGGTGGGCGGCGTACTGGGTTTACTTGTGTTGATCTTGCTAATGGTCGGCAGCGTCGGCTGGCTGGTCTATGTCGTGAGCCAGAAGAAGGCCGCCCCTTCTTCCGACGTGGTGGTAGCGGCCACGCCAGGAGCCGTGTCCAAGAACGGGAAAACGCCCGACGCCCCCAAGGCCGAGCCGCCCAAGATCAATCCCTTTAAGGTCGATCCGCTGGACGCCAAGGACGACGCGACCAAGAAGGAACAGGAGAAGTTAAAAGGCGCCGGGCAGGCCGTGTCAGTCGAGGACGGAGTCCGCGTGACGGTGGACCCCCGGGCGGTGGCGAAGAGCCTCGACCCCGACCGCCAGGCCGCCGAGTGGGTGCTGTTCATCGGCGGGACGGTAAAGGTGAACGAACGGGTCCGGGAAATCAAGGCAGCCGCCGACCTGCCCCCACAGGCGTTCCGGCTCACGGAAGTATTGTTGAATTGGAACAAGCAGGTGAGCGATGCGGGCCTGGCCCACTTCGAGGGCTGCAAGAGCCTGACGTACCTCAACCTGGGCGGCTCGCAGGTGAGCGACGCGGGCCTGGCTCACTTCCAGGACTGCAAGAACCTGACGGCCCTCTGGTTGGGAAGCACGCAGGTGAGCGACGCGGGGCTGGCCCACTTCAAGGACTGCAAGAACCTGACGAGCCTCGACCTGAGCAGGACGCGGGTGAGCGATGCGGGGCTGGCCAACTTCCAGGACTGCAAAAACCTGACGTTCCTGTCCCTCCTGGACGACACGCAGGTGAGCGATGCGGGGCTGATCCCCTTCGAGGGCTGCAAGAACCTGACAGTACTTTGGCTGCAAAATGCGCAGGCGAGCGACGCGGGGTTGGCCCACTTCGAGGGCTGCAAGAACCTGGTACAACTCTTCCTGGGCGACACGCAGGTGAGCGACGCGGGGCTGGCCCACTTCAAGGACTGCAAGAACCTGACGCACCTCAATCTGTGCCGCACGCGGGTGAGCGATGCGGGGCTGGCCCACTTCAAGGGCTGCAAGAACCTGACGACCCTCCACCTGAGCGGCACGCGGGTGAGCGATGCGGGGCTGGCCCACTTCAAGGACTGCAAGAGCCTGACCGCCCTCACCCTGAGCGGCACGAAGGTCACCGCTGCGAAGATCGAGGAGTTGAAGAAGGCGTTGCCGCAGTGCCAGATCGAGTGGGCCGCGAGGTGATCGCGATCTGAAGAAAAGGAAAAAGGGGACGGAACGGAAAAAGGGACGGGCGTGAATGGCACTTACTTTTGAAGCAAGGTCAATGTCTCCAACATCTTACGTTCCTTGGCAGTGATGCGGTTGGGGGACGGTAAGCTGCGAAATCCTTGGAAATTCGCTGCTCGCGGTTGATGAATTCGCCAAACCGCCGGGAGAGCCATCGCCGCAAGTGTATTTGGCAAAACGCGTTACTCAGGAGTAAGTGCCATTCCGGACGGGAGTCGTTTGGCAATTCTGCGATCTCACAGGGCCAACCGATCTCCCTTGGGGCGATTCCGGTGAAATCCTAGGACGGCGCTGGTATAATCCTCTTCATCGAACTTGCCTCCGCACCCAGGGAGTGAGCATAATGTCCTGGCCCCTCTCGCAGGATTACAACGAAGCGATCCAATCGCCCGCGACCAATTTCACCGATGCCGATCTCAAAAAGGGCGAGGCGGCGACCAACGCCCTCGGCATCCCGATGCCGTACTCCGGCAACTTCGCCGACGTTTATCAGGTGCGCTGTCCCGACGGTTCGCGCTGGGCCGTCAAATGCTTCACGCGCGAAGCGCCCGGCCTGCGCGAACGCTATCAGGAAATTAGCTCCTGGCTGCGCAAAGCCAAATTGCCCTTCACAGTGGACTTTAGCTATCTGGAACAGGGCATTCGCATCGCGGGTAAATGGCATCCCATCCTCAAGATGCAATGGGTCGAGGGGCTGACGCTCAACCAATTCGTCGCCCAGTACCTGGACAAGCCGGCCATGCTGGAAGCGCTGCTCCAGCTTTGGGCGAAGATGGGCAAGTACCTACGGGCGGCGCAGGTCGGCCATTGCGATTTGCAGCACGGCAACGTCCTGCTGGTGCCGGGGTCCACGCCCAATGCGCTGGCGTTGAAGTTGATCGACTACGACGGTATGTGGATACCGTCGTTGGCGAAGACCAAATCAGGCGAAGTCGGCCACGCCAACTTCCAGCATCCGCGTCGTCTGCGCGAGGGGACGTACAGCCTGGAGGTGGACCGCTTCCCTCTTCTGCTGGTAGCCACGGCCATGCGCGCCTTGAAAGCCGACAAAAGCTTGTGGGCCAAGTACGACAACGGCGACAACCTCTTGTTCAAGGAGTCCGATTTGGTGGCGCCGGGCCAGTCGGCCTTGTTCGAGGAGTTGGCGTCGCTGCCGGACCCCGGTTTGGTGATGCTGGCGGCGCAGGTGCGCGCGGCCTTGAAGGGGAGCCTCGAATCGGCGGCGCTTCTCGAAGATGTGATGCCCGAGGCGAAGGCGCCGACGTCCTCCGCGCGCCCGTCGAGACTCGTTGCCGGGCCGCCGTCAGGCGCAGGTTTTACCAAGACTGCCCCAATGGCGGCGCCGGTCGTGGCGCCGCCGCCAAAGACGGAGAAGACGTTTGCCTTCGACGAAGCCGGCCCACATTCGACGCGGATCAAGAGGAAGCCCGCGACGAAAAAAGCGGCCGGAATGCCGGTCGGACTTTTGGTCGCGGCGGCCGTGGGGGTGATCGTGGTCATCGGCGGGGCGGCGGGGGCGTTCTTCCTGACGAGGGGAAGCCCCAAGGACAAACCGCCCGCCAAACCGCCTGCGGAACTGGCGGTCGTCCAAAGCCGGCAGATCGATGATTCGGACAAGGAAGCCGTCAAGCCCGTCGGCGACCACGGCCTGAAGCCGGACAAGAGCAACTCGGAGAAACCCGTGGACGACGGGCCAGGTCCGGAGCCGGCCGTCAAACCAAACGAAGAGGTTGACGCCGATCCCAAGGGGCCGATTGGCGAGGTCCGCCAATTCGAGGGACACACCGGCGAGATTCGCGGACTGGCCGTCTCGCCCGACGGCAAACAGCTCCTCACGGCGAGCTTTGACAAAACCGTCCGCTTGTGGGACGTGGCGACCGGCCGAGAATTACAGAGATGTGAAGGGCACACCGAAAAGGTGCATGGTGTGGTCTTCCTGCCCGACGGCGTCCGGGCGCTCTCCGCTAGTGACGACAAAACCGTCCGCCTTTGGAACCTTAAGGACGGTCATGAGATCCGCTCGTTCTCGGGCCATGCCCAGCCGGCGTACATGGTCGCCGTCACCCGGGACGGCCAAATCGCCGCCTCCTGTGGCCGGGAGGACGCGGTGTTTCTCTGGAACGTGGAAACCGGCAAGGAAGTGCGCCGTCTTGAAGGGAACGAAAAAGGAGGAACCGAGAGCTTGGCGTTTTCACCGGATGGGAAGCTTCTCGCCACCGGCGCCATGCAAGGGCTAATCCGACTTTGGAACGTCGAAACCGGCACGGAAGTGCGTCGATTTACCGGCCACGCGGGCTTGGTCTATCGCCTGGCCTTCTCCTCGGACGGCCGGTTGGCGCTGTCCTGCGGCCTGGACAAAACCGCTCGCCTTTGGAATGTGGAGGACGGGCGTGAAGTGCGCCGTTTTGACCAGAATATGGGGGTGTTATACGGCGCGGCCATTTCCTCCAACGGACAGCGGGTTCTCACCGGCGGCGTCGATGCGGAAGTTCGCCTCTGGGACGCGGCGACCGCCAAGGAGCTGTACCGATTCCAGCGCCAGCCCGGACAAATCCGGACCGTGGCATTCTCCCCGGACGGCCGTTACGGCTTTTCCGCCGGTACTGATAAATTGGCGCGGATGTGGCGCCTGTCGCCAGCCGACAAGACGGCGGTGGTGAAGGCGGCCGACCAACCGTCGGCGGCCCTGCCGTTCGACAGCGGCTGGGACAAGCAAGTTGACCCCGACGGCGATTGCAAGTTTCTTGCCGGCAAGAACACGCTGACGATTGAACTGCCCGGTAAGGACCACGACCTGGGCGCGGAGCGCGGCGTGATGAACTCGCCCCGTTTGCTCCGCGATGTGGAAGGCGATTTCACGGTGCAGGTGCGCGTTAGCGGCGACTTTCGTCCGGTAGGACCATCGACCGCGGCAGGGCATATTCCCTTCGTGGGCGCCGGGCTAGTGCTGATGATTGACGACCGCACCTATTTGCGAGTGGAACGAGCCGCCGCCGTTTTCGCCAGCGCCGGCAAGGCATCGCCTTACGCCAACATGGAATGGCGGATTGATGGAAAACTGAGGCCGATTAATGGGGCCACGCCGCCGATCCCGGAGGACGGGCCGGCATATCTGCGACTACAGCGTAGGAGCAGTCAGTTATTAGCCTCAAACAGCCAAGACGGTGTAAAGTGGAACGCTCTGCCGTCGATGGGCGTTCCGCTTCCGCCCATCGTGAAAGTCGGCTTGACGGCCGGCACGTCCTCGGCGGCGCCGTTCCGGCCGCTCTACGACGCCTTCAAACTGACGGCCGACAAGGCGGGCGTAGCGGTGAGGCCCGCCGCCGCTGAAAAGGATTTACGCAAGCCGCCGACGAGCGACGACCTTGTCAAAGCGCGTGACGCCGTCAAACAAGAGTACAAAGCCGACTATGACAAGCTGAATACTCCCAAAGACAAGAGCGACTTGGCCGACAAGCTACGTACGGAGGCGTTCGCCGCCAAGGACAAGCCGGATCGCCAATATGCGCTCCTCATTGAGGCCCGCGACCTGGCGGCGCGCGGTGAAGACCTCGCGGCCAGTCAGCGGATCATCGACGAAACCGCGATGACCTTCGCGATCGACCCTAAAGAGGCCAAGGAGGCTGCTTTGTTAACGGCGGGCGCGACGTTCAGCACCAAAGCCGCCGCCAAGGCATACCTCGCCGAGGCGGCCCCGCTGTTGCGACAGGCGCGAGCTGACGACGATTATGACCGCGTCGCCCCGCTGCTGCCGGCCGTTCGCAAGGCGTCCACCGAAGCACACGACGCCGACATGGCCAAAACCGCCGCGTCGTTGGAGAAGCTTCAAAAAGAGTATGAGGCCGTCAAAAAAGACCTGCAAACTCTCAAAGATAAGCCAGACGACGCCGAGGCGAACCTGGCGGCGGGCAAATTCTACTCTTTCCAGAAGCAGGATTGGGATAAGGGCGATCCTTATCTTGTCAAATCGGGAAACCTCGCCCTGGCGACAGCGGCGACCAAGGACGTGGACGCCCCCACGGACGCCTCGGAGCAGGCGTCCCTCGCTGACGCTTGGATGAAGCTGGCGAATAACGCCGCCCTTGGCAGCCGTCTAGGGACGCAGCGGCGGGCTTACGATTGGTATTCCAAAGCGCTGCCGAACCTGAGCGATAAGGAAGAGGAGCGGGTCAAAGCGCAGGTGATGGAGTTGACTAAACAATTCCCGGACGTTTTGGCGGCCTGGGAAAACCTCGACGTTTCCAAAGTGGAAGCGGTCGGCAACACTTATCTGCGGATGAAGACGGGTCAGATGCTTTCGACCAAGCAGCCGGTGGACGGGGGCATCGAAATCGTCCTCGTGGCACGCACGGCCAAGGCGCCGCCGAGTTTTGAGTTTTTGAAGGGAAAAGAACCCATTGTGGCGTGGCAGGTCGGCTATACGGGCGTGACGGGTCGCCGTGTGGGCAAAAGCCGATCCGGCATCGGCACATGGGGGAATACCAACTTCAAGTTCAGCCCGAATGTCTGGGTTACGTATACTTGTAAACTTCAGGACGCGAAAATGGATTGTCTCGTGGACGGCAAGCCTTACTTTTTCGATGTAAACAAGAACGACCTTTCCAAGCCTCGAACGATCCAGCTATTGGCCGGCGACCAAACCTTGGAAGTGAAATCGTTCACGGTCAACCCGCTCGATAAGCCTTGAGGGCCGTCCATGTTCGATAAATGGTTCTACATCCATCAGGGAAAGATGTGCGGTCCCGTCACGCCCGACGAGTTGAATGAGCTGGCCGAAACCGGAGGGCTGGACGCCAAGGATCTAATCTGGCGAGTAGAGGCCAGCCCCAAGGACGCGGTGCGGGCAGGGCGGCACCTCATATTCTTCCTGGCCGGCGGCGAGCCGACGCCGCCCCCCGTTGAGGAGTCTCCGCCACTGGCGATGCCGGTCGCGTCAGCGCCGCTCCCACCCTCGGCGTCTGCTCCGTCTTGGCTCAGCGAGTTGGCCAACGTCGCGGATGGAAGCCCCGACTCCTCGGTCGCGCCGAGCGCTTCGCCGATCGACTGGCTTCAAGACGTTCGCAATGCCGAGCAGACTTCCAATCGGCATAATGAGAAATAGGGGCTGCCGGCAATAGTGTTCGGCTCACCTGTTGCTGTGCCGCTGCCGACGACCGGAGCGCGTAGGCGCAGCGGGGTTGCCCAAGGTTAGGCCGGTGGAGGAGTGGGTCGAGAGAAGTGACCAAGTTCCGCAGCGCGCAGGGTCAAACGCCGCCGAGCCTTGGGCGAAACAGGCCAACGGTTTTCAGGATTCTTGTCGGTGCAGCTTGTCGATGTGCTCCTGTAGTTCCTCTTCGCTGGCCAGGCCCGCGAAGTAGAAC
>DHJA01000245.1:0-8054 GCA_002404095.1 Planctomycetaceae bacterium UBA4732
TGTCCCTCACGCGGAGCGTGAGGAACGGCGAGCAGAGCGTGCGGAGTACATTCTGGGCGTTCGTTGTCCCTCACGCGGAGCGTGAGGAGTACTTTGTGGAACTACTGGAAAGCGCCCGGAGAACTAAGCGGAAGCGAGTTGATTTTTATGGGTCAAAAAGTCAGGCCGACCGGCTTTCGCACCGGAATCTTCGTCGATTGGCTGAGTACCTGGTACGCCAACAAGCAGGACTTTTCCGATCTGCTCGTGGAAGATTTCAAGATCCGCAAGTACGTCAAGAAACGCTACGGCGGAGCGCAGATTTCTAAGATTCGCATCCACCGGACGCGTGAGAAGGTTGTGGTTTTCGTCCACTCCGGCCGCGTCGGCATGATTATCGGCAAGAAGGGCGCCGAGGTCGATAAGCTCACCAAGGAGCTGGAAGATCTCACTCACCGTCACATCGAAGTCAAGACGGTCGAGGTCAACCGCCCTGAGGTGGACCCGCAGTTGGTGGCGGAGAGCATCGCGGAGCAGCTGGCGAAGCGCTCCAGTTTCCGCCGCACTATGAAGAAGCACATCGACCAGACGATGGAGGCCGGGGCCAAGGGCATCAAGGTGCTAATGGCCGGCCGGCTCGGCGGGTCGGAAATGGCCCGCAGCGAAGGCGGCATGGCCGGCAGCATTCCGCTGTCCACCCTGCGGGCGAAGGTGGAATACGGATTCACCGAGGCGAAAACGGCCCAGGGTAACATCGGCGTCAAGGTGTGGATCAACAACGGCGATTATCTGGACCCGGAACCGGTGCCAGACAACAACATCGCGCCGCGAGGCCGGGGCCGCGGGCCGCGCCGCTAGGCGATAAGGAGAACGACCATGCCGTTGATGCCTAAACGAGTGAAGTTCCGCAAGAGCGCCCGCGGCGTCCTGCGCGGCAACGCCCATCGCGGTAACACGGTCAGTTACGGCGAATTCGGCTTGCAATCGCTAGAAAGCGGCTGGCTGAGTGCGGAGTCCATCGAGGCCGGCCGCATCACCGCCACGCATTCGGTTCGCGGCGAAGGCCGGCTATTCATCCGCGTCTTCCCGCATAAGTCGATCACGGCCATCCCGGCCGAGACGCGCATGGGTAAGGGCAAGGGCGAGCCGGAGTATTGGGCGGCGGTCGTCAAGCCGGGCATGATTTTGTACGAAATCGGCGGCCTGCCCGAAGCGGCGGCTCGCGACGCCCTGGCTCGCGTGGCATACAAGATGCCGTTCCGGTGCCGCTTTGTGACGCGCCGGCCGAGCGTCGGCTGAGAAGCATCGTGGGAGATTAGAGAGATGAAACCGGCCGAATGTCGGGCAATGAGCGATGAACAGCTAATGTTGACCCTCAAGGATACGGTCAAGCATCTGTTCCAACTGCGGTTCCAGTCCGCCACGGAGCGGCTGGAAACGCCGAGCGAGATCCACAAAGCCAAGCAGGAAATCGCTCGCATCAAAACGATTCAACGTGAGCGCGAACTCGCCGCCCTGAGCGGCGCGGCGACCCAAGGGGCGAAGTAAGCAATGGATCAGCAGCCGGCCCAACCGATGGTGAAGCAGGAACAACGCGGGCGGCGCCGCGTCGAAACCGGCGTCGTCACCAGCGATAAGATGGACAAAACAAGGCGCGTGGAAATCCCCCGCCTCGTCAAGCACCCGCGCTATGGTAAATACATCAAGCGCCGGACGGTCTGCAAGGTCCACGATGAAAACAACGACTCGCACATCGGCGACACCGTCGAGATCATGGAAACGCGGCCGATTTCCAAGACGAAGAATTGGCGGCTGATGCGCGTGGTGCGCAAGTCGGCCCTGGCGCCTATTGTCGCGGCGGGTGTACCTGAAGCGTCGCCGCCCCCCGCGACATGACCTCGTTGGAAGGCATTGGTTTGTCCCATAAGTCCCATAGGTCTTATAAGTCCTATAAGACCTATGGGACTTATGGGATAAACTAACGGGCGGAATCAAAAGGTTAGAACATGATTCAGATGTATTCGTACTTGGACGTCGCGGACAACACCGGCGCCAAGGAATGTATGTGCATCAAGGTGCTGGGCGGCACGCGCCGGCGTTACGCCGGTCTCGGCGATGTTATCATCGCCAGCATTAAAAAGGCGATCCCCGGCGGCGAAGTGAAGCCCGGCGAAGTGGTGCGCGCCGTCGTGGTGCGCGTCAAGCAGCCAACGCGGCGCAACGACGGCAGTTACGTCCGCTTTGACCGCAACGCCCTGGTGCTGATCGACGCCGATCAGAACCCGCGCGGTACGCGCATCTTCGGCGCGGTGGCGCGCGAACTGCGCGAAAAGGGTTACGCCAAGATTGTCAGCCTGGCGAACGAGGTGGTCTGAGGCGAGCCGGGTCGCGTAAGCGCCCGGAGATGAGTGCAAGCGCTGAACGACGGAGTTTCGACCGATGAGTTCCAAGGTTCACGTCCGCAAGGACGACATGGTGCAAGTGATCGCCGGCGACGACGCGGTGAAGGGCAAAGCGCACAAAGTTCTGCGCGTCCTTCCCGACGTTGGTAAGGTCGTCGTTGAAGGGATCAACCGCGTTTACAAGCACGTGAAGCCTAGTCAGCGCAGCCCGCAAGGCGGCCGGCTCTCGAAAGAGATGCCGATCGACGCTTCCAACGTGCTGTTGTTCTGCCCCACCTGTCGCCGTGGCGTGCGCATTGGGCGCCGTTATGAAGCCAATGGGGCGAAGGTCCGTTTCTGCAAGAAGTGCGGCGCCAACCTCGGCGCCATTAGCAAGCCGCGCGCGAAGTACGCCAAGCCGGCTTCGTAAAGTCCTCCTGGTTCCCACGCTCCGCGTGGGAACCCACGGGTGCGACGCTCTGCGTTGCGTCCAGTTCGGTGCAGTCTCTCGCGGGTTCGGGACGCAGAGCGTCCGGCCTTCGTTCCCACGCGGAGCGTGGGAACCAGGAGAGATTGTGGGGTCCAGAAGTCCTGTAGTTCGTACCGCTGAGTGAAGACATGGCTCGGTTGTTAGAAAAGTACAAAACAGAGATCCTGCCGGCCCTGGCGACCAAGCTGGGCCGCAAGAACGTCCACAGCTTGCCGCACCTGGAGAAGATCGTCGTCAACATGGGCGTCGGCAAGGCGCTCCAAGACAAGAACCGCATGGGGCAGGCGGCCGACCAGCTAACGCAGCTTGCGGGTCAAAAGGCTCAGGTGCGGCAGGCACGCGTGGCGGTCAGCGGCTTCCGCCTGCGGGAAAACAACGAAATCGGTTGTCGCGTCACGCTCCGGGGCAGCCGGATGTACGAATTCCTCGACCGGCTGATTAGCATCGCACTACCTCGTATCCGCGACTTTCGCGGCATCAACCCGAAGAGCTTTGACGGCCACGGCAACTACAGCATGGGCTTGGCGGAGCAACAGGTGTTCCCCGAAATCGATCCGGATAAGGTGACATTCGTCCAAGGCATGGACGTGACTTTCGTGACGAGTACGAACAAGGACGACGAGGCCCGCGAATTGCTTCGCGGCTTCGGCATGCCTTTCCGCGAGGCGTAAAAGGCATCTGTTTAGCCGCGACCCGAAGGGGAGCGCGAGGAAGACCAGAGGAATCATGGCAACCACAGCGAAAAACGTAAAGTTTCGCAAGCAGTTGGCCAAGCTGGAAGCCAGCAGGCGCACGCCGGACAAGGTCAAGATGCCGCCGCGTGAGCGCATCCGCATCCGGCTTCGCTGTAAGCTGTGCGGCCGGCCGCGGGCCGTTTATCGTAAATTTGGCATCTGCCGTATCTGCTTCCGCGATATGGCGAGCGACGGGCTGATTCCGGGCGTGAAAAAGGCCAGCTGGTGAGGACTCAACCATGATGACTGATCCGTTGGCCGACATGCTCACCCGCATTCGCAACGCCAACCGCATTGAGCGCCCGGCCGTCGATATGCCGGCCACCAAACTAAAAGCGGCCGTCGCCCAGGTTCTCAAGGAGGAAGGTTTCATCCTGGAGTATCAGGTCGGCCGGGCCGGTGTGGACGCGAAGGGCGCCCCGACCTTCGAGCTGGAAAACGACATGAGCAAGCCGAAGGCGGTCTTGCGAGTGTTCCTGAAGTACGGCCCGGAAGGCGAGCGCGTCATCCGCCGGATTGATCGGGCCAGCCGTCCCGGTCGGCGTTTGTACCGGCATACGCGGGACATCAAGCCGGTGCTGGACGGGCTGGGAATCAGCATTCTTAGCACGAGCCGCGGCGTGATGAGCAACCGCCGGGCCAAGGCCCAGAAGGTCGGCGGCGAATTGTTGTGTACCGTGTATTAGTAGCGTGTGCCACGGCTGTGTCAGCCGTGTTTGACCCGTCCAACACGGCTGACACAGCCGTGGCACACCAACCATCCGGCAATTTGGCCGTGACAGATCACTAGGAGGGGCGGAGATGTCCCGTATTGGCCGACAACCCGTGGCCGTCCCCGCCGGCGTCAAGGTGCGCATCGCGGACGGTAAAGTATTCGTGGAAGGCCCCAAGGGCGCCAAGCTCGAACAGGCCGTTCACCGTAATATGCGCATTGAGTTCGACGAAAACGCCAAGGCGATCAACGTCATCCGGCCCGACGACGGCCGGGAGAATCGTTCGCTGCACGGCCTGACGCGCAGTTTGATCGCCAACATGGTCCAGGGCGTGACCAAGGGCTACGAGCGCCGCCTGAAGATCGAGGGCATCGGCTACCAGGCGCGTATGGAAAAGAAGGCCATCGTGTTGACGGTCGGTTACGCCAACGCGGTGAAGCTCGACCCGCCGGAAAACATCACGGTGGAGTTGCCGGACGCGACGACGATCCTCGTCAAAGGCTGGGACAAGCAGAAGGTGGGCCAGTTCGCGGCGGAGATTCGCCACGTCCGTCCGCCGGAACCGTACAAGGGCAAGGGCATCCGCTACGAGGACGAGAAGGTTCGTCGTAAGGAAGGCAAATCCTTCGCGAGCGGCGGCTGATCGAGGCGACTATGAATCATCAAAAGTCCAAACATGCGCGTCAGCTCCGCCGGCGCAATCACGTGCGCACCGGCGTCCGGGGCACACCCGAACGCCCGCGCTTGACGGTGTTCCGCAGTTCCAAGCATATTTACGCCCAGCTGATCGACGACCTCGCGGGCGTCACGCTGGCGACCGCCAGCAGCCTGGCGCCGGATGTGCGCAAGGACATGGCCTACGGCGGCAACATCAAGGCGGCGCAGACCGTTGGCCAGAAGCTGGCCGAGACGGCCAAGCAAGCCGGCATCGAAAAGGCGGCCTTTGACCGCGGCCATTACAAGTTCCACGGCCGCGTCAAGGCGCTGGCCGAGGCGGCCAACGCCGCCGGTTTGTTGTGCTGCGAGCCGAAGGAGCGGAAGAAGGCGAAGCTGGCGGCCGCGGCCGCCGCGGGGCCGGTGGCAGTGAAAGACGCCGCTCCTAAGAAGGAGAAGAAGGAAAAGAAAGAGAAGAAAGAGAAGCACGAAAAGGCGGAAAAGAAGTCGGAGTAGGACTGAGCGCTTGCAGATAAACCCTCTTCACCGATCCAGAATAGAAGTGAATCATGGCTAGAGATCGCGATTCGCGCCAGGATGGAATGCAGGAACACGTCGTCAAGATCCGCCGCTGCGCTGCCGTGGTGAAAGGCGGCCGGCGTTTCAGTTTCAATGCGCTGGTCGTCGTCGGCGACACGCGCGGCCGGGTGGCTTACGGTTACGGCAAGGCGAACGAAGTTCCGCCGGCCGTGGAGAAAGCCAACAAGGACGCCGAGGCGCGGTTGAAGCGTCAGAAACGCATCTCGCTCCGCGGCGACACCATCCCGCACCGCGTTATTGGCCGGTACGGCAGCAGTCGGGTGATCATGGTGCCGGCGGGTCCAGGCACGGGCGTCAAGGCCGGCCCTGGTGTGCGCGACGTGCTGACGGCATGCGGCATCCACAACATCTTAACCAAGGTCCACGGCAGTTCCAACCCGATCAACTTGGTCAAGGCGACGATCCAGGGATTGTTGGAACTGCGGACGCGCGAAGACGTGGCCCGCCTGCGAGGAGTGACTCTGTAATGGACCTATCCACTGTCCACATCGGCGTTAATAAGCTGAAAAAGAAGAAGCGCGTCGGCCGAGGCGTCGGCAGCGGTCACGGCAAAACCGCGTCGCGCGGCGCCAAGGGCCAATGGGCGAGCGCCGGCGCTAAGAAACCGACGAGCCTGTTTGAAGGCGGCCAGATGCAGCTGTTCCGCCGCATTCCCAAGCGCGGTTTCAGCCACGCCACCTGGGACCGTACCTTTCACGTCGTCAACGTCGGCGACCTCGACGCCCATTTTCAGGAAGGCGAAACGGTCGATCAAGAGACGTTGAAGAAAGTTGGGCTGGCCAACGGACCCGCCGATGGGGTACGAATACTCGGAACAGGCGAGTTGACCAAGCGGTTGGTCATCAAGGCGCACCACTTTACGAAGTCGGCCGCCGAGAAGATCGTCGCCAAGGGTGGCACGGCGGAAGTCATCCCGCCGCCCAAGAAGCCGGTGCGCAACAAGATGAAGCCCCGGCCGCCGAAGCAGAAATAAGGAAACTAACCGCCAAGACGCCAAGGACGCCAAGAAGACAAAGGCATTTCAAACGGAATTTGTCTTCTTGGCGTCTTGGCGGTTCAATAGGTTCGTCCGTCATCCCGAGGAGCGGGTCATGGGTAGGCTCAAGGCCATTTTCGCCATTCCGGAGTTGCGGCAGAAGATTTTCTTCACGCTGCTCCTCCTCGCCATTTATCGCATCGGCTATTCCATCCCCATGCCCTTCGTCGATCAGCGCCAGCTCTACAAAGGCGTCGGCGGCGGCGGTCCGCTCGGCAACGTCCTCGACTTTGTGTCCATGTTCAGCGGCGGCAATCTCAGCCAGACCACCGTCTTCGGCCTCGGCATCATGCCGTACATCTCCGCGTCCATCATTTTCCAGTTACTCGGCGCCGTCTACCCGCCGCTCGAAAAGCTGCAAAAAGAGGGCGAGAGCGGCCAGAAGAAGATTAACGAATATACCCGATACGTCACGGTGCTTATTTGCTTCTTCCAGGCGTTCATGTACATCCAGTACATCATGGGAACTTCGGGAGGGAGTGGCGCCGGGATGGCGTTGCCTGGCTATAACACCTGGCTGACTTTTCCGACTATGGTCATCACCATGACCACCGGCACCATCTTTTTGATGTGGATCGGCGAACAAATCGACGCCTACGGCATCGGCAACGGCATCAGTCTCATCATCATGTGCGGCATCATCGCCCGAATGCCGTCGGCCACGGCGTCGTTGTTCTTCGAGGCCGGCAAGTTTAATTGGCAGACCCTGACGCTAGGAGGCACGAGCGGCGAAATCAGCTTCGAGAAGATTCTTACCCTGGTCGTATTGTTCATCGCAGTCGTGCTGGCGATCGTGGCCATTACGAAGGGCCAACGGCGCATTCCCACGCAATCGGCCAAGCACGTCCGCGGCCGGCGTGTGTTCGGCGGCACGCGGCAGTTCCTGCCGCTGAAAGTGAATCAGGCCGGCGTCATGCCGATTATCTTCGCCAGCAGCCTTTTGGTGTTGCCGTTCTTCGTGTTCGGAGCCATTGCCACCAACTTCCGCTGGGGCTGGGCCATATTCATCCAGGAAATTTTTACGAGGCAAGGGTGGTGGTACACCTTGTTGTTCATTATCCTGATCTACGTCTTCTGCTATTTCTGGACGGCCATCATCTTCAATCCGAAGGACATGGCCAACAACCTGAAAGACTACGGCAGCTTCATTCCCGGTTATCGACCCGGCAAACGGACATCCGAATACCTCGAACGGGTGATGATGCGCATCACCTACGTCGGGGCCGCGTTCTTGGCGGCCGTTGCGGTGATCCCGACGATCATCACCGGGACGCTCAATATCAATTACATGGTGGCCAGCTTCTACGGCGGCACCGGCTTGCTGATCGTCATCAGCGTGGCCCTCGATCTGGTGCAGAAGATCAATAGCCATCTGGTTATGAGAAATTACCCCGGCCTGACCGAGGATTGAGCGCGAATGCCCACAAGGCGCATGACATCGCTGCACCTTGCGGGCGGGGGAAACCC
>DHJA01000245.1:8070-21431 GCA_002404095.1 Planctomycetaceae bacterium UBA4732
GGGGCGGGGTCTCCCCGCCCTCTGGCTCGACAACAATGCGGGCGGGGAAACCCCGCCCCTACCGATTCCGTAGGGGCGGGGGTTCCCCGCCCGCGCCCTCCCCCTTGCAAGCGGCCTTGTCGTTTCCGAGAATGAATCGTGAGGAACTGAAGACCGGGGCAAATCGTCCCGGCCCTCGCACTTGGGAAACGGGCCTGCCATGCGTCTCATCCTTCTGGGGCCGCCGGGATGCGGCAAAGGCACCCAGGCCGCGCTCTTATGCCGACGCAATCGGCTGGAGCACATCGGCACGGGCGACCTTCTGCGGCAGGCCATCCGCGAACACACCGCCTGCGGAGAGCGGGCGCGTCCTTTCGTCGAAGCTGGCCGCCTTGTGCCCGACGACTTGGTGAACGACCTCATCGCCGAACGCTTCCACCGCGAAGACCGACCGGAACGATTTGTCATGGACGGCTACCCGCGCACGCTGGCGCAGGCGGCGTCTTTCGATCAGGTGCTACGGCAGCAATTCCTCGACCTGACGGGAGTGGTATTGCTGACGGTGAGCGACGTCGAAATCGTAAGGCGGCTAAGCGGGCGTTGGAGTTGTCCGCAACAAGGCTGCAAAGCCACCTACCATACCATAAGCAACCCGCCGCGCGTCGAGGGTATGTGCGACAATTGCGGCACCTTATTGGTGCAACGCGACGACGACCACGAAAACACGGTGCGGGCGCGGCTGATCGTCTACCATAAGAACACGGAAGAGTTGGTCCCTCATTACCGCGCTCAGGGATTGCTTTGCGAGGCGGCCGGCGAAGGAGCGATCGAACAGGTGTATCAGGGAGTTATGAAGGCGTTGAACGCACAGGCGGGTAGGCCGTGAAATTCCTCGACAGATTCAGGTCGCGCGACCCCAAAAAACCGGAACCCAAGCCGGAACTCAAATCGCCGCGGGAAATCGGTCTCATGCGTCAGTCTGGCCTGTTGGTGGCCGAGGCGCTGCGCCTGTGCCGGAGCATTGCCAAGCCCGGCGTCAAAACCGTGGAAATCGACAGGGCGGTGGAGGATCTTTATACCTCACGCGGCGCCGTGCCGCTGTTCAAGGGCTATCCGGGTTCGTCCAAGATCCCGTTCCCAGCCGTGACGTGCCTCTCTCTTAACGAACAGGTGGTTCACGGCATCCCAGGCCAGCGGGTGATCCGCGAGGGTGACTTGCTGAAAATCGACACAGCTTGCAAGCTCAACGGCTGGTGCGCTGACGCGGCGATCACGCTTCCCATCGGTGAAGTTAGTCCGGCTAAAAAACGGCTGCTCGCGGTGGCCGAGGAAGTGCTGCGGCTGGCGATCCTGGAGATGAGCAGGCGGCGCATGTGGTCCGAGGTGGCGTTGGCAATGCAAAGGGCCGCCGAGTCGGCCGGCTACAGCGTGGTGACGGCCTATGTCGGCCACGGCATCGGCCGGGTGATGCACGAGGCGCCGCAAGTGCCGAACTTCGTGGATAAAGAGATTAAAAAACACGATTTTAGGCTCGAAGAGGGTTTGGTACTAGCCGTCGAGCCGATGGTGAACATGGGCAAGGCGGGCACGAACGTGCTGCGCGACCAGTGGACGGTGGTGACGCGCGACGGCTTGCCGAGCGTCCACGTCGAACACACGCTGGCGATTACCGCCGAAGGCGTTTATGTCGTGACGGCCGATGAGGAGACCTACGTTAAAGGGTAAAGGCGATCGCTGTATCCAACTCCGGGCGCTTACGCGACCCGGCTCGCCTTTGTATCTGGAAAGGAATCATGCCTCACGATTCGGACCTCGAAGCCGCCTTGGAAGCCGCACACCGCGCCGGCGGTCTGATCCTCGCCGCCTACGAGAGCTTCGTCGCCATACCCGACGCCCGCGCCGACATCACGACGGAAGTGGATCGCCAGTCGCAGGAAACCATTCTCCAGTATCTAAGCCAACGCTTCCCGACCGACGCGCTTTGTGCCGAGGAGGCGACGCCGACGCTGGCCGCGGCCGTGCATTCCGGGTCTCGCATGTGGGTCGTCGATCCGATTGACGGCACGCGCGGTTTCGCCCAAAAGAACGGCGAATACTCCGTGATGATTGCCCTGCTCATTGAGGGCCGCCCGGCCGTCGGCGTCGTGCTGGAACCCGCGTCCCATCGGCTGACCTACGCGGTGCGCGGCAGCGGCTGCTGGCGGCGGGATGGAGACGCCGGGCCGACGGCCTGCCGCGTCACGACGACGCGCGAGCTGAACGAGGCCACGCTCACGCAGAGCCGTTCGCGGAAGGCCGGCGAACGGTCGCCGTTGGTCCAGGCTTTACAGCCTAAGCTCATCCGTGAAACGTATTCGGCGGGGATCAAGTTGGCGCTGGTCGCGCGCGGAGATGCGGACTATTACGTCAACTCTTATGAGGCGTTCCACGATTGGGACATTTGCGCTGGGCAGATTCTCGTCGAAGAGGCCGGCGGCGTTGTCACAGGGCTGGGCGGCGAGCCGATCGTCTACGGCACGCCAGGCGCGTGGCAGCGGCGAGGGCTGTTAGGTTCCAACGGCTTGCTTCACTCGGCCGCCGTCGAACGCTGTCGGTTACGGTGATCCTTTTTCCCCATCCCGCTGGAGGTCGCGGCGCCCGTGCAAGATTTCCTCAATGACGTTTTTCCCAACATCCTGGACGGACAGGCTTTTCTCCGCATTTCCATTCGGCTGGCCGCTTCCATAATCCTGGGCGGGGCGATCGGCTGGGAACGGCAGATCGAAGGCAAGTCTGCCGGCGTCCGCACGCACATGATGGTGTCGTTAGGGGCGGCGCTGTTTGCACTGACCTCGTTGGAACTCAACGCCGACACGAAGGAACTGACCAAAGTCATTCAGGGAGTGGCGGCGGGCGTTGGCTTCCTGGGAGCGGGCGCCATCATTAAAGTGAGTAGCGAGAACGAGCCAAAGGGTCTGACCACGGCGGCCGGAATTTGGCTGACGGCGGCGATCGGACTTGCCGTGGGCGTCGGCCTGGTGTGGCCGGCCTTCATTGGCGTGGTTATGGCTTGGCTGGTCCTCGGCTATTTTCATGTCGTGGAACGCTGGTGGAGGCGTCGCCGCAAGCTCCGCCAGCACGGAAGCGGCCAAAGCGACACCCCGGTCCAACATCCGCCGACTTGAACCGTCGAAATACGAATCACGAAAGCACGAAAGACGAAAACACGAAACGGAAGGAGAAATGGAAGACAACCCTCTCCTGGCGTTTTTCTTGTTTTCGTGTTTTCGTCTTTCGTGCTTTCGTGATTCGCATTTTGGTCATGCGATCAGGCGGCTTCGCGATGGCCCATGAGGTTGATGCCGCGCTTGGACGCGCGGATGAAGGCGGTCATTTCGGCGACTTCGGCCACCGTCCCTAACTCTCGCTCGATCTTTTCCAGGGCGGCCGGCAACACCATGTGTTCGAGATAGAGAATGTGGAAGGTGCGGCGAACGGCGTCGATGTGTTCGGTCGGTACGCCGGCTCGGCGCATGCCGACCACGTTGACGCCGACGACGCAGTTGATGCGCTGCTGAATGATGAACGGAGGGATATCGAGCGTCGAGGCCGAGCAGCCGCTCAGCAGGGCGAGCCGGCCCGCGCGGACGTATTGATGGAGCGCGGAGTTTCCGGACATGAAAACGCCGTCTTCCAGGACGCAGTGGCCGCCAAGCAAAGACCCGTTGGCCAGGATGCAGTTGTTGCCAACTACGCAGTCGTGGGCGACGTGGGAGTTGGCCATCAAGAAATTGTAGCTGCCGATGCGCGTGACCCACGATTGCGTCGTGCCGCGGTGGACGGTCGCGTGCTCACGGAAGATGTTGTTGTCGCCGATTTCCACCCGCGTCGCTTCGTTGTCGTACTTAAGGTGCTGCGGCCGTTCGCCGAGGACCGCGTGACTGTACACCGTGTTGTTGCGACCCATGCTCAAAGGGCCAATGACATGGACGCCGGGCCGCAGAGTGCAGCAATCGCCGATGCTCACCTTGCCCTCAACGACCACGTAGGGCCCGATGACGACTTCCTCCCCGATTATGACTTCGGGATCGAGGAGAGCGGTGGGATGGATGCGAGCGGATTGTGAGATCACCATGACGACGTCCGTGTCACAGGAGATGGATCGTACCTACCCGGAAGGGCGCCATCAAAGGGTGCGGCAACACGGTGGGGGAACGTCGCCCCTTCTAGAATTCAGCCCAACCAGTTGGCAGGCCGACAGCCTTGTCTATAAGGCTTAGGAGCGGACGATGCCAGAGCAATCTTCGGCGTTGGACGGGTAGTGGGATGAAGGTTTTCGGGACTGGCGGCTAAGAAAGGGGTGTCTTCGGAATTAGACGGTCCTCGCACCCCGGACTCGTGAGTACACTTCGCCCGGGGCTTTATCTCAGTCGCCCAAGGGGCTCCAAGACAGATACTGTGCACGGCCTGAGTCCGTAGGGCGTTCCAGATAAAGCCCCGGGCGAAGTGTACTCACGAGTCCGGGGTGCGAGGACGCCATCCTGTTTATACTCGCGCGTTTACCGGGCACACCCAGGCCGGTAGGCTTGCCCCATCTGTTACCCCCTCGCCGACGCTTGCCGGACATAGGCTTCCAACATGGCGAATTGTTTGAAGAAGTCGTGTTCCTCAACGCCCATCGGATTCTTGAAGAAACAGGCCAGATGCGGCATAACCCCGCGTTCGCCGCGGCGCTGGGCCAGCAGCGCCAGTCGCGCCAGGTCCAACACCAGCGGCCCCGCCAGGACCGAATCGCAGCCCTGCCAGGTGAATTGCATCATCATCTTGACGCCGAGAAAGCCGCGAAAATGGATATGGTCCCAGGCGGTCTTCCAGTCGTCGAGCGACTCGACGTACTCGATGGAGACGAGCGTCTGCGGCTTATAGCCGACGATACTGGACACCACCTGTTCCTTGGTGCGGACCTTGGACGCCTTGTTCGCGGGGTCGTCGAGGACGATGCCGTCGCGGTTGCCGAAAATATTATGGCCCACCCAGCTCAGAATACGCCAATTTCGCATAGCGAACATGGGCGCCAATACCGTCTTGAGAAGGGTCTCGCCCGTCTTGCCGTCCTTACCGCCGTGAGGGACGCCGCGTTGGACGGCCAATTCCTCGGCGGCCGGAAAGGAGGTGCCGAGCGACGGCGTGAAATTGATATAGGGAAACCCCAGATCGAGCGCAGCCCAGGCATAGAGACCGCTGGCCGGCAGAGTCGGCCCTTTGTGTTCCAACGCGGCCGTCAGCTTATCCGGCGAGGCATGGGCGTCGCCCGTCTCAAACGGCGCCTCGGTCGAGGTGACGTTGATTACCACCACTTGGTCGAGGCGGTTCGTCTCCTTAAAAGATCGCAGGTCGGCTTGAATCTGTTCAACGGCGGCGCGCGGCGTCTCTGCTTTCGAGGCTTCCGGCCAATCGGCCAAGCGCAGGATGGCCGGGCCAGAGTTGAGGGCGACGCCGGGGCGGACGTTGGCTTCCCATTTCTCCAAGTCCGGCTCGCAAGCGGCCGTTAGATCGCGGTCGAAGACGTTGGCGCGTTCCTGGAATTCTCGAACGGTCTTACGAAAGCCGCCGCGCCGGATCTCGTGACCGCCGACGATGAAGGCGGACGGCTCATCAAGGTCGAGGTCCGCGAACAGGGGCAAAGCCGTGACGAGCGAGGTGCCGTCGGTCAGGCCGCGGCTCAGGGCCGCAAGTCCAAGGGTGGCGGTCGAGGCGACGCCGCCGAAAGAACCAATTAGCCACAAGCCGACGCGACGGTTACTCATCGGAGAGGTCGTTTCATCTAAATAAGTGATGCGGATTGGTGGTCAATCCGCTCGGCGGGGAAAGAATCGGGGGTACGTGCTGCCTCAATCGCGCACGATCAATGATTTGCGGGGGTGGGCTGATCTTCTATCATTCTGGCAATTCCGAGGGGCGGGGTCAAGGCGTTAATCTAGGCATTTGCTATGGCAAATGGCGATGATTTGCTATGGTCGAGCGAAAGGTAAGAAAACCTGTAGGAAATGTCGAAAAGGCCCCTCCCGGATTCGAACCGGGGGTGGCGGATTTGCAATCCGCTGCCTTACCGCTTGGCGAAGGGGCCGTCGTAGCAACGACGCTTGTTGTATCGGCCGCGTGGCTTACGAGACTTGAACCGTGAGAGGCCCCTCCCGGATTTGAACCGGGGATGGCGGATTTGCAATCCGCTGCCTTACCGCTTGGCTAAGGGGCCGGCGTCGTCAACTCAGGCATCTTAGCGAAGAGTTCCAGTCGGAGCAATCGCACCTCGACCCGTCTCCGTCGCCGCTGAAAACCCTCCCGGTTTCTGTTTAATGATCTTCCACCGACTTCGCGCCGCGTGAAGACGCCGTTAAGATGGGCGGTGCGCTGCTTGAGGAAAAGCCGTCGGAACGAACATTCTTACGCGGGGTGTCTGACATGCGGCGAATCGCGATCTTATTGGGCGGTCTGCAAATTCTGCTGACGGCGGCGCCGGCGTGGGCGCTGATTACGGAGCTGACGCCATTGACCGGTGTGCTGAAAGAGAATCAGTTCATTTGCATGGCCTTGGTCGAGCGGATCGACCCCGACAAGCCGGGCATGGTGCTGACAGTGGACGAGGTTCTCAAGGGCAAACCGCCGTTCAAGAAGCTGGCCGTCAACCTCACCGGCGACGCCTATTCGCAGAAGAAAAAAGAGACGCCACTGCTCCTCAAGCGCGTGGCGCCAAAGCTATCGGTGCTCCTCTTCGTCCGCCAAAACGATAAGGACTTCACCGCGTTCGCCTACAGTAACGGCACCTGGTTCCAAATGGCCGGCGTCCGAGCCGACGACGACGGCGACGTGCTGCGCCTGCCGTTCACGCACTTCGAGCCATTCCTGCGCCGCACCTTCAAGGGAACGACCGCGGAGCTGAAACAGATCGCCGTGGAAGGACTTTCTGGCAAGGCGGAGCCGCCCGACCCGGACAAGAAAGCAAAGGCCGGCCTCGGGCCGGAGGTGGAATCGCCGAATCCGCCGAACAATAAGAATAAAGAAGAGTCGTTTCGACCTAATCTTGCTCGTGGTCCCGTGTTTGGCGTCATTCCGATGCTGGTGGTGGGGCCGCTGGCGCTGCTGGCAATGTTGTTTCCCGCGGTGTTCGGCGGCCTGATGTTGGTGCTGAAACGCTGGACGACGGCGCTCGGCGTCCTCAGCGTTAACAGCCTGTTGCTCTTTCTTCAGAACTGGTTCGGAGCCTACCTCATTACGTCCTGGTGGGGTACGCCAGCGGCTTTGTGGCTGGCCATGTCGCTGGTGACGGTATGGGGAACGCTGTGGGCGTGGCGGAAACACGCCGCGCGACTCGCTACTCCGGGCGCTTACGCGACCCGGTTCGCCAACACTAACGCTCCCGGCTTGCCTGTTGCCTCGACGCAATTCACCTGGAGCCGGCCGATGGCGCGCACGGTGGACTTCTTTCCGCCGCCCGCGCTCCTGCGCTTCGAGCCGCCGCACAAGGGCGAACTGTTCACGCTGGGGGCGTTGAGTTTGTTTTGTCTGGCGACGGCGTTTTTCCTGCCGCGATCGTTCGAGGAGTTCGGCCCGATGGAAAAGACCGTGGTGATGTTTAACGTCGGCGTCTGGGCGGCGACGCTTCACGCTTGCTATCTGCGTTGGGTGGTTGCCCGCCGCCCCGCGCCGCGGCCCGGACTGCCAGGCGAGGGCGTACTGCTTGGCGCCATGCTGGTCCTCTGCGTCGCCCTCGCATTTACGATGACGCCGGAAGGCAGGGGCGCCGATCAACCGAAGGAAGTGAAAATCGCCAGCGAACACGGCGCGCGATCCGTACAAGTGCGCGAGCTGTTCAAGCCGGCGCCGTCTTCGTGGATCGCCTCGTCGCCGCTTGTGGACGGCGATCGCATCTACGTCGGCGCCGTCCATGGCGAACAGTACCAATCGGGAGCGATTTATTGTCTGGATCGGACGACCGGCGCCGTGCGCTGGACCTTCAACGACGGTGGCAAGATGAAAAACGTCTTCTCGTCGCCGTGCGTGGTAAATGGCCGGCTTTACACCGGAGAGGGTTTTCATCAGCATCGCGATTGCAAGTTCTACTGCCTCAACGCCGACACAGGCGCCAAACTCTGGGAGGTGCGCACAGGCAGTCATACGGAGTCCTCGCCGTGCGTCGTGGACGGCAAGGTCTTTTTCGGGGCCGGCGACGACGGCTTGTATTGCGTGAACGCGGCGGACGGCTCGCCCGTCTGGCACGAGGCGAAAGGGCTGCACGTGGACGCCGATCCGCTGGTCGTGGGCGGGCGCGTTTTCTGCGGCAGCGGCGTCGGCGACGCCTACCAGGAAACCTGCGTCTTCTGCCTCGACGCCGCGGACGGCAAGGAAATCTGGCGCAAGCCGACCGACCTGCCGATATGGGGCGAAGCGGCGTTGGCCGGCGGCCGGCTCTACGTCGGCCTGGGCAACGGCAATTTCATGGACAGCGACGAGAAGCCCGCCGGCGCGGTGCAGTGCTACGATGCCGCCAATGGAGAGCGCATTTGGCGCTATGACGTGGCCGACGGCGTTCACGTGCGCCTTGCGGTGGACCGGGACCGGGTTTACTTCGGCTCGCGCGATCATTATTGCTACTGCCTCAAACGCTCCGACGGCAAGCCCCTTTGGAAAAAAGACCTGGGGAGTCCGGTAGTGGCGTCGCCGGAACTGCTGCGGCTTGACGGGTCGCCGGGGTGCGGCTGTAGCGTCGGCCTCTACGTCGTGGCCAGCGAAGGGCAGGTTTACTGTCTTGACCCAGCCACGGGAGAAGCGGAGTGGACATTGGATCTGGGAAAAGGACAGAAGGATCCGACGCTGTTCTCATCGCCGGCCGTCGCGGTCAGCCGGGAAGCGGACGGCGAACACCGGCGCGTCTATTTCGGCAGCGGCTTTAACTTTTTCCGGCGCGGCGCCCTGTATTGCGTCGAGGACGTGATGGAACGGCCGATCACGGCGAAGTGAACGGGATCGCAGATTGAACCGACAAACTCTGGACCAACAACAGACGCATGACTGACCTCCGCACCTTCGACCAAATCACCCCTGCCGACGCCGACGCCGTGGGCGGCAAGGGTCTCAGCCTCGGCCTCATGGCCGCCGCCGGCTTGCCCGTGCCGCCGGGCTTCTGCGTCACCAGCGCCGCCTTTCGCCGCTGTCGCGGCCAATCACTTACCAACGGCCACGACCTCGCGCGTCACATCGCCGCCGCCTACCGCGTTCTCGGCGGCGGACTTGTCGCCGTGCGCTCGTCCGCCACCGCCGAGGACGGCGCCGTGACCAGCTTCGCCGGACAGCAAGAAACCTTTCTCGGCGTTCAAGGCGACGACGACGTTTGCGCAGCCGTCGGCCGCTGCTGGGCTTCGCTCGACACCGAACGCGCCGTCGCCTATCGTCTCCGTCAAGGCGTCAGCGACGAGGGCTTGGCGATGGCCGTGGTCGTTCAACGCCTGGCGCCGGCGGAAGTCGCAGGGGTGCTGTTCACGCGCGATCCGCTCGACGCCGAGGGCCGACGCATGTTGGTCGAAGCGTCGTGGGGGCTTGGCGAGAGCGTGGTGTCCGGCCGCGTCACGCCGGATCGTTTCCACATCGACCACGACACCGGCGCCGTCCTCGAACGACACATCCATAGCAAGACGACCGAGACGACGGCCGAAGGGACGCGGCCCGTCGCGGCCGAAAAGCAGAATCAACCTTGCCTTGACGATGCGCGACTGGGGGAATTAGCGGAGTTGGGCCGGCGCGTCGAGCAGTTTTACGGCGACGCGCGCGACCTGGAATGGTCGTGGGGAGAGGGACGATTCTGGCTGTTGCAAGCGCGGCCGATCACCACGGCGGGCGCGGCCGAGCGCGAGCAGGTTCGCCGTGAGGAGATCGCGGCCCTGGTGGCGCGAGCCGAGCCGAACGGCACCGTCTGGAGCCGCTTCAACCTGTCGGAGTCGCTGCCGGAACCAACGCCGATGACCTGGGCGATCATCCGCCGTTTCATGTCCGGCCGCGGCGGTTACGGCCAGATGTACCGCGATATGGGCTTTACGCCGCATCCTTCGGTGGACGACGACGGGCCATACGACCTTGTGGCCGGCCGGCCGTACTGCAACCTCAGCCGTGAGCCGCGCTTTTACGCCGGCTGGCTGCCCTATGAACATTCCTTTAATGTCCTTAAAAAAGACCCACAAAAGGCGCTTTATCCGACGCCTTCGCTCAACGTCGCGCGTTTCGGCCCCTTGTTCTGGCTCACGATGCCGGCACGGCTGCCGTTTCTCGCGGTGCAATCGCTGGCGTCGGGCCTGAAACTGTCGCGGCTCACGCGCACGTTCGCCGAACGCTTCCGCCGGGAGGTGCTACCCACCTTCGCCGCGGAGACTGCCAATGGCGAGGCCGAAGACCTCGCCAAGCTCGACGCACCGACGTTGCTGGAACGGCTGGAACATTGGACGCGGCGGACGCTGGTGGACTTCGCGCGCGACAGCCTCAAGCCAACGGCCCTTGCAGCCATCGCCATGCGCGACGTGGAAACCAAGCTGCGGGCCAAGCTCGGCGCGGGCAGGACGCCGGCCGCCGTCGGCGCCCTGACGACCGGCGTGCGCCCCGACCCAGAAGCCGACCTCGCCGGCGCCATGAACGAGTTGGCGGCGGGGCGCCTGGACCGAGCCGTCTTCCTGCGACACTTCGGCTGGCGCGGCAGTCAGGAAATGGAACTGGCCCAGCCGCGTTGGTCGGAGGATCCCGCCGCGCTCGACCAGATGACGGCGCGACCGACGGGAGGGCGCGACCCGGAGGCTTCGGGCCAAGCAGCCGCGAAGGAATGGCATGCGCTCATCGCGGAGGGGAAGTTCACGCCTGAAGAATTGCAAGCGCTGCAACCGGACGTACTCGCCTTGCATAATTACTTGGCTTTGCGCGAGACGGCCAAGCATTACTTGATGCGCGGCTACGCTCTCATCCGCCGTATTTTGCTGGAACTGGATCGGCGTTATCGCTTGCAGGGCGGGGTGTTCTACCTGACGCCCGAGGAACTGCCGCGCCTGACGAAGGGCGAAGATTTGACGGACTTGATCGCTCAGAGACGCCAGCGGCGGGCGACGGCGCTGAGCCTGGAGGCGCCGCCGGTGTTGTTCAGCGACGACCTCGAAGCGTTGGGTCGACCGGCCGCTGCCGTGGAGGGCGCCGAGGAGATGCACGGCTCACCGCTGTCGTCCGGCGTCGCGGAAGGGCCGGCGCTGGTGCTGGACCAGCCGCGCACGAATGACCTCCCGGCGGAGTCGTATATCCTGGTTTGCCCCTCAACCGATCCGGCGTGGGTTCCATTGTTCGTGCGCGCCAAGGGACTGGTCATGGAGACGGGCGGCGTCCTGTCGCATGGGGCCATCGTGGCGCGGGAGTTCGGCCTGCCGGCCGTGGCGGGGATACCGGACGTGGTACGACGACTGCACACCGGCCAGCGTCTGCGCATCGACGGCGGCCGCGGCACGGTGACGGTGCTGCCGGCGTGAGTGACCTCCTGCATCGTCTTGAGCGAAGTCGGCCGTTTTCAACAATCTCCGCAGGGGGCTGGTAATGGCAGGCGCGACCGCCTACAAATAGCAGCATGAAATCCGCCTGGAGAAACGCACAGGTTGGTTCCGTCTTGCTGACGGCGATCATGACGTTGATCGCCGGCGCGCCTCATTTTGATTGCGTCTGCCCGAACGGCGACCATAAGCCATTCTGCCTCGGCCTGTCCGCTCCACATAACGGCTGCTGCTGCTGCGGCGCGTGTTGCTCATCCTGTTCAGGGGGCAAGTGCTGCTGCCGGCGTTCTGAACCGGGCAAGGACTCGAAGAAAAGCTGTTGCTGCCGGAGTCAACGGCCGCCGAACCACGACGGATCCAGTGAAGGAAGCCAGCTAGGCGCGCCCTGCTGCAAGAAGACCTTGACCCAAGACGGCTTTGTTGCAGTGACAACGGCAAGGGAAACCGCCAAACTCAGCCTGACGGACGGCTTCCCCGCCCCCCTCTGCCCGCTCGCGCTTGCCTCCTACGTGCCGGTCACGCCCCGGCGCTTTCTCTCCTGGCACGACCGCCCGGCTCTCCCACCGCCCGATCTCGTCATCACCCTCCAGCACCTCGTCATTTAACCTACCTCCTTTCACCACATTCGGCGAAAGCCGGAGTGCCGTCGGCTCGCGCCCCCGCCGTCGGCGCTCGGGCCGGCCTGAATCCCGCGCGATCATTGAACGACCGCCCAGCGCCGTCGCGGCGCTCGAGGCGCGCCCTGTGGACTTTTTGCTCCATCCCGAATCGTATTAGGAGAAGGAAGATGCGCATGGACCGACGAAACGTGCTGGGCGCGCTGGGGGCGACGGCGGCGGGGCTGGCCGCCGGAAGCCTCCTTCCAAGCGCCGCGGCGGCGGAGGCGCACGACGCCAACCCCGTGAACCAGTTCCACGCCTACCTCTGCGCGTTCCACATCGCCAAGAAAGACCCGAAGTTCCTGGTGGAGGCCCACCACTACTGCTCGATGCTGCGCGAGGGGGTCCACCAGTGCGTGATCTTCGACTCCGCCGGCAAGGGCGCCCGCATCCTTGGGGTGGAGTACATCATCAGCGACAAGCTCTACCAAGGTCTGCCTGATGCCGAGAAGAAGTATTACCACCCGCACACCTACGAGGTGATTTCCGGCTTGCTCCTCGCGCCGGACATGCCGAAGGACGCCGAGAAGGAGTTCATGGCCGACCTGGTCACCACCTGGGGCAAGGCCTGGCACACCTGGCCCGACCCGAACACGCCCCTGCCGATGGGAGAGCCGCTGCTGATGTGGGCGGCCACCAGGGACGGCATGATTCCCGAGGACGCCCTGGGCGGACGCGACAAGCGGCTCAAGGTTTCGACGGCGGCGATCCGCAAGCGCCGGGCCTACCTCGGCCCCGTCCCCCAGGTCGATCCTCCGAAGTCGGTGGACGACATCGGCCGGCAGTGGACCAACGAAGGCCCGGACGAACCGAAGCGGGATTAGCCCCGTGAGCGTCCCGCGTTTGTTTGTGGAAGAGCGGGGCCGGAATGCCGCGCCCCACCGTTCCCCTCTTCCGTTTGACCGTACCTCAACCTGACAGCGGAGGATTCCCCATGCCGTTCCCCCAGCCCTTCCGGGCCAAGATTTACGACGACATAACGCAGACTATCGGCCACACCCCCCTGGTCCGCCTGCGCCGCGTGGTCGGCGACGCCAAGGCCACGGTCGCGGCCAAGTTGGAGAGCTTTAACCCCCTATGGTCGGTCAAGGACCGCATCGGCGTGGCCATGATCGAGGCCGCCGAGAGCGAGGGGAAAATAAACAAGGACACCCTGATCGTCGAGCCGACCAGCGGC
>DHJA01000245.1:21661-21813 GCA_002404095.1 Planctomycetaceae bacterium UBA4732
TGCGCCGCCAAGGGCTACCGGCTGGTCGTGACCCTGCCAGAGACGATGAGCCTGGAGCGGCGCCGCCTGCTCAAGGCGTTGGGGGCCGAGGTCGTGCTGACGCCCGGCGACAAGGGCATGGCCGGGGCCATCGCCCGGGCCGAGGAGATCCT
>DHJA01000045.1:0-15323 GCA_002404095.1 Planctomycetaceae bacterium UBA4732
TTACAAACCGTGTCGTCCACCCGAGTCGGCAACGGCCGTGCGAGAGCAAGCAGCGTCCGCCGCGCCCAAGTGGACGTATCTTCGCCGCGAGCCTGAGCCTCTTTGTCCAGGGCGGCGCGTTCGGCGTCCGTGAGGCGGATGCGAAGCACGTTTTGCCGGGCTTCGCCGTCCGGCATTTTGGGTCTTGCCATGCTGAGATCATAGCCACAAAAACAAGATAACCAAGCTTATCAGCCTTCTATCACCGTGTTTGTGTAGCTACAATCGTATCCGTTGTCGGGAATGGTTCCCGGTACAAAAGAAAACTCCCGCGACTGCTAGCCGCTGATACTATACCTGTTTCCTCCGCGCCGCAAGCAAAACGAACTTGCCGACGCGCTGGTGACAAACGCCGCGCTCGGAATTAAACTGTATCTGGCATCGCCAAGGCCGCGGATCGCGGTGATATTTCCGAGTGATTAAGGGGTAAATACCGTGAGTATCGTTCGAGTCGGGCTGGCCGAGACCAAGAACTATGCCGAGGGCTACGACGCCATTTTCGGCAAAAAGAAGGAAGCCCCGCCCAAGGAGGCGGAGCCAGCCGCCAAGAAGAAGAAGGGTAAAAAGAAGGGCCCGTCCGCGAAGAAGTGACGGACGCCCACGACGAGTCGGTTGAGTTTCCGCCCCCGATGAAGTAGAACAAACCGCACGACCGCCGGCGCCTCGCGTGCGCCGTCGCTGAGACGAACCCTCCCCCGACGCTTTCAACCCTGGAGAAACCGCATGAAACGCTTCTTTCTGGCCGGCGCCGCCGTCCTCGCCGTTCTAAGCCCACTGGCGAGAGCCGACGACAAATCGGCCGTCAAGCCCATCAAAGCCTTGCTCGTCCTCGGCGGCTGCTGCCACGACTACGCCAAGCAGAAGGACATCCTCAGTAAAGGGATTTCCGCACGCGCCAATGTCGAAATCACCATCGCCTACGACCCCGACAAAGGCACGAAACACTTAAATCCGGTCTACGACAATCCGGATTGGGCGAAGGGTTACGACGTGATTATTCACGACGAATGCTGTTCGGACGTGAAGGACAAAGACCTTGTGGAGCGCATCCTCGCGCCGCACCGGGCCGGCCTGCCGGGCGTGGTGCTGCATTGCGGGATGCACTGCTACCGAACCGAGGGCTGGCCCAAGGTCGTGACGCCGTGGTTCGAGTTCACCGGCTTGCAATCCACCGGCCACGGCGCCCAATTGCCCATCGCCGTTTCCTTCGTGGACAAGGAAAGCTCCATAACCAAGGGTCTGGAAGATTGGACGACCATTCAAGAGGAGCTTTACAACAACATCGCGGGCAAGGTCCTCGACACCGCCCAGCCGCTGGCCAGGGGCAAGCAGGGCAAGGACGACAACGTCTGCGTCTGGACCAACACCTACGACAAGAAGACGCGCGTCTTCGCTACCACGCTCGGCCACAATAATGAGACGGTGGCCGACGGCCGCTATCTCGATCTGGTCACGCGCGGCCTACTCTGGTCCACCGGCCACCTGACCGACGACGGCAAGCCGGCGGCGGGGTATGAGGCGAAGAAATAGAGTACGTTAGCCCGACGCGCAAGCGAGGCATTCCGTCGAAACCTCGCTTGCGCGTCGGGCTAACGTGCGGGACAAATTTCAACCCGGCGCTTGCTTGGCTTCCAACTCCTGCCAACGACCGTAAAGCCTTTCGACCTCGGCTTGCGCCGTTTCCAGCGCCTTACAACACTCCTGAAGTCGCACATGATCGGCGCCGCTCCCCGCCGCTTCCACTTCCTTTTGGCGAACGGCCGCGGCTTCCTCCGCGGCCAGGATGCGGCCCTCCATTTCTTCCCATTCGCGCTGTTCTTTGTAGGTTAAGCGGCGGCTCTTCTCCCGCGGCGCCCGCGCCGCTTTCGCCGCCGACGCGGCCTGTTTCACCTTCGCCGCGCCGAGGTCGCGCTGCGCGGCGGCCCACTGTGAATAGTCGGCGAACACCTTGCTGCCGCCCTGCCCGTCAAGTCCGAGAACGTCGGTGCATACGCGGTCCAGCAAGGAGCGATCGTGCGTGACCAACACCAGGGCGCCGGGGAAATCCAACAAGCCCTCTTCCAGCACTTCCAGCGAAGCGATGTCGAGATCGTTGGTCGGCTCGTCCAACAGCAGCACGTCGGCCGGCTGGAGCATGAGCCGCGCGATGAGGATGCGCGCCTGCTCGCCGCCCGATAGATCGCCGACGGGTAGGTCGAGCTGCTCGTTGCGGAAGAGGAAACGCTTGGCCCAAGATGTGACATGGAACGACCGGCCCTGGTAGATCACCACATCGGCGTTCGGCGCCAGTGCGCGGCGCAGCGGTGCCGTCCGATCCAGTCGTCCGCGGTCTTGGTCGAAGGCGACGACGCGCAAACCCTCGGCCCGTTTCAGCGTGCCGCCGTCCGGCGCCGTTTCGCCGGCCAACACGCGGAGCAGCGTCGTTTTGCCGCTGCCATTGGGGCCGAGAAGGCCTAGCTTGTCGCCCGGCGAAAGCGTGAACGACAGACCGGCGAAGAGCGGCCGGCCGCCGAGCGCCTTGGTCAAACCTTCGACGGCGACGAGCTTGGTACTCTTGCGTCCGGTGGCGGCGAAGTCGATTTCGACGGTGTTGGCCGGTGCGTTGCGGGCTTTGATCGCCTTCAGATCGCCGATGAGCCGGCCCGCTTCGCGGATGCGCGAAGCGGATTTTCCCGTGCGCGCCTGGGCGCCGCGCTGCAGCCACTCCACTTCGCGGCGCACCTTGCTGGCAAGCGATTCTTCCTGTCGCGCCTGGCCGGCGAGAAAGTCCTCGCGCAGCGTAAGGAAGTTGCTATAAGGACCGGCCGCGCGAAAGTAGCCGTCGGGATAAACGCGGTCGAGTTCCACAATCTGATTGGTCACATTCTCCAGGAAATAGCGGTCGTGGCTGACCACGACATAAGCGAAAGGCGCGTCCTGAAGTAGTGCTTCCAGCCAGAGGATGCCTTCGAGGTCGAGATGGTTTGTCGGCTCGTCGAGCAGCAGTAGATCGGGGCGGGGGACGAGTTCACGGGCGACCGCCAAGCGCTTCCGCCAGCCGCCGGAGAGAACGCCGACCTTCTGGTCCGCGGACAAAAACCCGGTTTTGCCGAGGATGACGCCGACCTGCGTCGCGCGTTCGTGTTCCTCCGAGGGATCGTCCTTGAGGGCGTCGCTAAGGACTTCTTCCACGGTCTGCATTGGGTCAAATGCGGCTTCCTGGGCCAGATAGCTAAGGCGGGCCGTCCGCCGCACCGATAGGACGCCGCCGTCGGGAGTTTCCAGGCCGGCGAGTATTTTAAGGAGCGTTGATTTGCCTGAGCCGTTGGGACCGATCAGGCCGACGCGCTCGCCGACGCGAAGGTCCAGGGATACGTCCGTGAACAGCGGACGTGGGCCATAAGACTTGCTTAAACCCTGCGAACTTAACAGAATCGTCATCGTCGCGACGCCTCGGCCCATGAGCGCTGCCGGCCGGCGTCGGGAACCCCTGCGCTCGGCCGGATGGGTTCATTGTCCGTCTTGGACACCGCCCCGGCAACCGGCGGCGCGGCGCGCGTTCATTTGCTGGACAACTTCTTTCCATCGCTTTAGACTTGATAAGTTAGGGTGGCGCGGGATCCGCCGGGATAGAATGCGCAACCGAATTACAACGCCGCCGGCGGCTGGTGATTCCGGGCACACCGTCAGGGCAATGCAATGATCGAGCTAGTTCCTGCTGAAAACGACGATGCGGCCTTCCTATCGCTAGCTCAGCGAATCGTTAACGGCGCCATCGAGGCACTGCAAATGCACGAAGTCTATCTTGTACACATCAACAATTGGTTCGATTACAAGTGGCTCGGATGGTGGAGTTGGGGGGATCACAGGGAACTGAAGGAACTATGCGTTCCTCCCTTCAATCCAAACCGCGTCCGCTCACAGAAGCATTTCCTTTGGGACGCGAACAGCTTGCGATGGACGCTAACAGGTCAAGGAAAGCTTCTTCACCTTCGTCAGCCCGGTCGGCGCTCATCGTGCGCTCAGATGATCGATAGAATATCGAAATCCGCAGCCTTCGTTTGGTACAGCGGAAATACAGTCGCCAACCCGGCCGGAAGTGTGATGCTGTATCTTTCAGGCGCGGAGGGCTATGCGTGGTATGCCTCGTTTATGAGAGAAAAACGCTGGAAGGTTAATGACGAGTTCCGAATTACCAGGAGAGAGTTGGTATCATTCGAGGAAGGCGGGCGTCAATTGGAATTGGCTCAAGCGTAGGGTATAGCTGCATAGCGCCTTCTCAGATGGCACAAGACGCCGACCAAGTCGCTCCAGCAGTCCAGCCGCGCGGATGCCGGCGTGTCGAGCTTCTGCGCCTTCTCCGCGTGAGTGGGCTGCCCCGGTTGGTGTTCGGTGAGGATTCGATTCTTGTTGGAGTTCGGATAGAATAGCGGAAAGGAGGTAATCATGCCACAATTGACCATCGTGCCTCACGGAAACTCCGCCGCCGTTGTCCTTCCCGCCGCAGTCCTTGAGTTGATCGGCCTGCGCATCGGCGATGTGTTGGAGGCCACTCTAGGCGAACGGCAACTCATCCTTCGGCCGGTGGAAGATATTGCCCGTCAGCAGTTGGTCCAAGAGATCACGCGCGAGGTGTTCGAGCAACGGCGGGACGCCTATCAGCGGTTGGCATAGGGCGGAGGCGTCCATGCTGTTCCCGCGTAAGGAAGAAGTGTTCGAGATTCACCGCAAACTGCTCGAGCAGTTTGGGGGACTTCCCGGCATACGCGACGAGGGGTTGCTGGACTCAGCCCTCTTGGCCGCGGCGAATCGGCAACACTACGAGGGGGCGGACTTGGCGGCTTGCGCGGCTACTTACGCCTTCCACCTGGCGCGGAACCATCCTTTTGTGGACGGGAATAAGCGCGTGGGGGCGGCAGTGGCCGAGATTTTCGTGCGGCTCAACGGCGCTCATCTGTCTGCGAGTAACGATGATATTGTGGCGATGTTCTTAGATATCGCGGCCGGAACCGTATCGCGCGAGGAGGTTGAGCAGGCGTTCGCTCGATGGGTGATAACTTCGCCGCCAAGCGGCTCGTCGGCAAGTTGATTCTCTGAAGCGGGAATAAACAATGACTGCCCCAACCCCTCAATCCCAGGATAGCGCGTCGCGCTGGACGGCCCAGACCGTCGGCATGAGCGTGGATATCCTGGACAGGATGGAGCGAGCCGTGGCGAACGTGCGCGAGAGGCTGTTGCGGGCGACGGCGGCGTTGAACCAGGCCGGCGTTCCCTACGCCGTGGTCGGCGGCAACGCCGTGGCCTCGTGGGTGGCGACCGTCGATGAGGGCGCGGTTCGTAACACACGCGACGTTGACCTGTTGGTCCGTCGAAGTGATTTGCCCGCCATTACGGCCGCTCTGGAGCAGGCTGGCTTCGTCCCCGACGAACTGCTCGACGTGGTGATGTTCCGCGACGGCGCGGAGGGCAAGCCGAGCGAGGCCGTCCATCTTCTCTTCGCGGGGGAAAAAACTCGCCCCGATCATTTACTGGCGGCGCCGGAGATTCTGACCGTCAAGGATCCGGCCAACTTCTCCGTGATCGCTCTTGAAACGCTCGTGGTAATGAAGTTGATGTCGAACCGGCGAAAGGATCAGGTTCACGTCCTGGACATGATCGCCGTCGGGCTGATCGATGCGTCGTTGCTAACAAAATTACCGCCGGAACTGTCGGTTCGATTGAAGCAGCTTCTTGACACGCCTGACGCCTAATACGAAGTTCGGAGACGACATGCCGAGGCCAGCCATGCCAAGCCGTTCGCTATACGTCGCCGCGCTGTTCGCCCTGGCGCTCCCCGTCGTCGCGGCCGAGCCGTTGCCCGATACCAAACCGCTCACCGAACAAGGCGACCTTGCCGCCAAAATGGTCGAGGGCATCGACAAGTACCTCATGCGCGAGATCGCCGCCTCCGTCGCGAAACGCAAGCAATACTGGAAGCCGGATTTTTCCTCTCTCGAATTACCTTTGAAGTCGGCGCAGCCCAACCCCCAACGCCTAAAGAAGATCATCGGCGTCGTTGACCCGCGAGTGCCGTTCGCCGACCTCGAATACGTCGGCGGCCCGAAAACGCCTGCGCTGGTCGCCGAGACAGACGCTTACAAGGTCTTCGCCGTGCGCTGGCCGGTGCTGCCGGGCGTGGACGGCGAAGGTTTGCTGCTAGAACCCAAGGGCCAGGCGCTGGCGTGCGCCGTCGCTATCCCCGACGCGGATTGGACGCCGGAAATGCTCGTCGGCCTGGCGCCGGGAGTGCCGGCCGAAGCGCAATCGGCCCGGATTCTTGCCGAAAACAGCTGCCGCGTCATCGTGCCGGTGTTGATCGACCGCAAAGACGACTGGTCGGGCAACCCTGTACTAGGCCACATGACGAATCAACCCCATCGGGAGTTTATATATCGCATGGCCTACGAAATGGGCCGGCACGTCATCGGTTACGAGGTGCAGAAGGTACTCGCGGCGGTCGATTGGTTTTGCCGCGACAAGGATCATCCCCCTGTCGGCGTCGTCGGCTGCGGCGAAGGAGGCATGATCGCCCTGTATAGCGGGGCGGTCGATGATCGCATCTACGAGACGATAGTAGGAGGATATTTCGGCCCGCGCGGGTCCGTCTGGGACGAGCCGATTTATCGCAACGTCTGGGACGAGTTGCGCGAGTTCGGCGATGCGGGAATCGCTCGGCTCATCCTTCCCCGTCGCCTCACGGTCGTTATGGACCAATGCGTTGAGGTCGCCGGCCCGCCGCCCGCCGGCAACGGCCGCGCCGGCGCGGCGCCGGGACGCATTACCTCTCCGTCTGACCGCGAGGCCGTCCGCCGGGAACTAAAGGCCGCCTCGCCCCTTTTCGTGAATGACCACGGGGCCGGCGCGGAACTCGTCGCCGCTGACGGGCCGGCCGGTGAACGCGATGCTGTTTTGAGTTTTGTGAGCCGGGTTCGTGGTGATTCCAAGAAAGGCGCCGACGGAGTCGGCGCCCCACCTTCTGCGCTTAAAGACCTCCGTAAAGACTTCGATCCCACGCCACGACAACATCGCCAATTCGAGCAGCTTGTCCAGTTCACACAAAAGCTCCTGCGCGACTCTGAACGGCGCCGTCAGGAAACCTTCTGGTCCAAACTCGATACAAATTCTCTCGAAAAATATGAGACGTCCTGCAAACTATTCCGCGAACAACTCGACGAAGAAGTAATCGGCCTGTTGCCGAAACCGACCGAAGCGATGAACCCGCGCACGCGCCTGCTCTACGATGAACCGAAATACCGGGCGTATGAAGTGATGCTCGACATTTATCCGGGCGTATACGCCTACGGCATCCTGGCATTGCCGAAGGATTTGAAGCCCGGCGAGAAGCGGCCGGTCGTCGTTTGCCAGCACGGCTTGGAGGGCCGGCCGACCGACGTGATATGCCCCAATAAGGACTCTCAATACTATCATTCCTTCGGTTCGAGGCTGGCCGAATTGGGTTACATCGTCTACGCGCCGCAGAACCCCTACATCGGCCACGACAAGTTCCGCGTACTGCAGCGCAAGGCCAACCCCCTTGGCCTATCGCTTTTTTCGTTTATCGTCCGCCAGCATCGCACGACGCTCGACTGGCTTTCCACATTGCCGAACGTGGACCCTAACCGCATCGCGTTCTACGGCCTTTCCTACGGCGGCAAGACGGCCATGCGGGTGCCGGCTTTGGAGACGCGCTATTGCCTGTCGATCTGCTCCGGCGACTTCAATGAATGGGTCGCCAAGAACGCCTCGGTGGACTTCGCCGGCAGTTATTTGTTCACGAACGAATACGAAATGCCGGAGTGGAATTTGGGACATACGTTCAATTACGCGGAGATGGCGGCGTTGATCGCGCCGCGTCCGTTCATGGTGGAGCGCGGGCACAACGATGGCGTCGGCATCGACGAGATGGTGGCGTATGAATACGCCAAGGTGCGGCGGCTGTACAGCCGGCTGAAGATTCCCGAGCGAACCGTGATCGAATACTTCGACGGCCCGCACGAGATTCATGGCGTGGGGACGTTCCGCTTTCTGAAACAGCAGCTGAAATGGCCGCCGGAGTAAGAGATTACGGTTGCCGAGAGCGCTCCACGACATGAATATGCGTCTCGACGTTGCCGGCGGCGTCCTCGGCGTGGGCCGTGATCTTGTTCTCTCCCATCACTTCATTAAGGACGATCTCCCACTCCGCGAAGTTCGCCGCTGTCGCCGTCGCGGGGCGGCCGTTCACCACGACCTTCCGAATGACGCCGTCGTCCGACGCGACCCCGCGCACCACCAACTTCCCTTCTTTGATCCCTGAGACGTAAGTAATGACGGTGGCCGGCGGCTGGTCGTCCACGGGATTGAGCAACGCGGGGAACGGAACGCCATGCACCTCGGCTGCGCGCGATTCGTCGCCGGTCAAGAGTGGCACGTCTTTGTAATCCAGCCCGTCCTCGCGCAATTCGCGCGTCTTAGTACTCACCACTTTGGCGTCACGGCCGAGGCCGAAATAATCGTGGACGTAGATCGTCACGCCCTTCGCGGTCGTCGGTGTGGGGCGCGGCCCGCCGCCCAGATTCACCAGCGCCCGATGCTTCGTTCCCGTCCAGTCCAGCACCTTCACGTTGCGGAAGTGCGAAACGGCGAGGCCGGTCGGGTTGTCGTCGCTGATCTGGATGAGCGGCATTTCGTCGCCGGAACGAATGCCCTCGAACGTCAACCCGTCCACCGTGAGAGGGCCGTACTGCATACTGTCATCGTCAAGACCGCGGTTGAACGGTTCGGTGTTCGTTTTGGCAATATAGAGATCGCGATAAACGTGATTGTCATAGTTGGGGTGATAGACGCCGTAGCCCGCCTGCCAGATCTTCATGCCGTCTACGAGAAGCGACGGAGATTCCGGGCGGAAGGCGTAGTGCGTACCCCAAATCTTCATGCGCCGGACGATGAACGGGTGCCGGACGTCCGGCCCGACGCGATTGACGCCCTCGCCCAGGTTGAAGCCGTACAGGCCCTCGCCGTGCGATTCGTTGTCCTCAAAACGGACGAAAGGTAGAGTACGAATGTCTACTACCTTGCGCTTGCCGTCGGGCTGCATAACGGGCAGCGTGAGCTTAAGTTCGCTGGTCGGCGTGGCCTCGAAGCGGAAACCATATTGGTCGTTGTCGCAGGAGACGTTGCGCGTGAAAGTATTGCGACAATTGGCCCACCAGAAGCCGGCCCCTTCGTTCTGGTCGAAGGGCAGCATCTGCTTGGGCAGCCGCTTGCCGCGGAACACCTGGACAGCGAGATTGCGGTCGAGGACGTTGTAGACCTCGGTGCCGTCTTCCATGAAAAAGCCGTGGCCGACGCTCTGATAGCCGACGCAGTCGCGCACCACTAAATAGTTTGTGCCGTGGATGGTCAACCAGCGATTACCGCTGTCCCAGATCGACGCCCCGACGACGGAACTTCCGCGCATGGTGTCGCCGCACAGGTGGTAATGCAGACTGTAACGGCCGAGCATCCCTTCCTTGCCGAGGTGGCGGAACTCGGCGTAGCTAATCGAGCCGGCCGAGCCTCGATGGTACATCGTGTGGCCGCGCACGCCGGCCGGGTCGGCCGACTCGACGACGACGTTGCGACTGAGATTGGCGATCTCGCCACGGTAATCGCCCGTCCCTAAATGCTCAAATTCCAGCGGTTTGTCGAGAGTAAAGGTCGCGCCGTCGATGGAGCGGACGGCGCGCTCTTCGGTGAAGGAGCCGCCGTGCCGGCGCGACGCGCCGTTTTCGGCGGCCCGCGCCGTGGTGACGAGGATGTGGTCGCCGGGGCGCCAGCCCTCAACCGCCTCGGCGCAGGTCACGGCCGCATCGCCCTTCTTCGCTGTCGCGCCGAGTTTGACCCACGTGCGATTCATCGCGGCGCCGTGGAAGTCCATGCGCCCGCCGCAGCAGACGATAGCGGGCAAAGACTGTTTGTCCATCCCCGGAAAGTAGACAAGACGGATCTTCGCGGTATGCTTCGCGTCGATGGGCCGATCCTGCGCACCGACTTCCAGTGCCGGCCTCGGTTGGACGGATTCATTGAGATGGGCGTCGCAGTCGAAACCTTCCTCGCTCGCGTCGTCGCCCGCCTGGATTCGGATTAAGCCCACGTCGAGCCGCGTGTCCTTGTCGGGGGCGAACGTCAGCACGCCGGCGATGTACACGGCGCGGACGGCCTCTGTCGATACGCGGTCGTAGACGACGACGTGACCCTGGCGCACCTGGACGCGGGCGCCGGCGCCGGGGATTTTGCCGCCCTCCCAGGTTTCGGGGGCCGACCATGAGCCGCTGTGGGCGGAGCGAATTAGCGGAGCCTCGTCGGCGGCGCCGGTAGGCAAGGCCGCCCCGAAGACCGCGATGGTCAAGACGGAAAATGAAATTCGTCTTAAACACTCCGCAATGGCTGGCACGGCTGGTGTGTCCTTCCGCTTGGGATCGACTACGACGAATCAGGTAGGCAAGATCAGTCTATGCGGAAGCGAAAGGTTGGGAAACCTAAAAATTGTTGGCGCCGGTCGCAACGAAGCACTAAACGGCCATGCGAATTCCCCCATACTACATAGTGAAAGTCAGTATATCCTGAATGGAGATGTTCTGATACTAAGCATACGGAGAGGATGTGCCTACCGATTTTGACGGGTTCGGGCGGAGAACCCCCCCCCCTACAGTGATTTTTATGGGTAGATGCGTGGGAGCCTCGCCCAATCGGAACAGGCGCCTACTTCTTAAAGTTCACCGACGGCGCCGGCGGCTGACCTTGAATCTGCGACAATCGCACCTGAGCCGTCTCGGCGTGACGCGACGTGGGGAAATTCCGCGCCACTCGTTCCAAGTAGTAGACCGCCTGCTGCGGCTGGCCTTTTTTCAGACAAGTGTCCGCCAGGGCCAGGTACAACACGCCCAGCCGGTCGCTCAACTGCTCGCACGCCAGCTTGGCCCACTCGGCGTTACTCTTAATGTCGGAGGTCAATTGTGCGGCTTCGGCGCCTTCCGGCAAGTCCGCGTACTGGGCGATCAGCACTTCGCAGCGGTCCAGACAGCACAAGAACTGTTGCGTCCGATAGTCCTCACGGGCCTGGGCCAGCATGTCGTGGGCGCGGTCTTTACGCTGCTGGCCGCCCTCCTGGGTCCGGCTGGTAAGCGTGGCCACCCACTCGGTCGCCTCCCGCGCCGCCTGGGCGCCGGCGAATTGCTTCGTCACTTCGCCGGCCGACTTCAGCGCTTCCGCGGTGTCGCCTTTGTCGGCTTTTTGCTTCGCCGCGGCCAACTGTTCCGTCGCCTGTTGCTCCACTTCCTGCAACAATTGCCGGGCTTTCGTCTGCACTTGCCGTTCCTTGCCGTCCTCCACGATGCTCTTCAAAAGCGTCAAAGCGCGTGCGAACTCTTTCTGGCTCGCGGCTTTCGTCGCTTCCTCGAAATCGCGGGTCATCCATTCGGGGGCCGAAACCGTGTTGACGGCCCGCTGCACTTGCTCGCGGAAAACGGGCGCCTCAATGAACCCTTCTTGATAGCCGAGAATGCGGCCGTCCGGCGAGGCGTATACCAATGTGGGATAGTTTTGGATGTTCATCTTCTCAATCAGATCGGGAGCGCGGGCCGCGTCGATGTGCAGAGGTATGCAGCGCTCGTTGAGCAGCGTCACCACGGCGGCTTCTACAAACGTGCGCTGCTCCAGTTGCCGGCACCAATAACAGTTTTCCGTGCTGAAATCGATGACGAGAGGCCGGCCTTTTTCCTGCGCCTCTTTGCGCGCCTTGCCATAATCCGTACGCCATTCGACCTCCGCCCCGGCGATGTTTCCGGCCCCCGCGCTAAGCGCGAGGAACACGAGGGGACAGCAAGCGAGGAGGCGCGGGAAGGAGAAATGGCGGGTATTCATACGAACGGCTCCGTTGCACAATCGACGCCGCGCTCAGGCGCGGGGGTGTGCTTGGTGGTAGCTATCGCTAAGGCGTTTGGTGGTCACATGGGTGTATATCTGCGTGGTACCGAGACTTCGATGTCCGAGAAGCTCTTGCACACTGCGGATGTCGGCGCCCGCGTCGAGCAAGTGGGTGGCGAAGCTGTGGCGCAGCGTATGCGGACTCGTGCGCGGGTCGAGGCCGGCCACGGCGAGATACTTTTCCAGCATCCGGCCGACGCTGCGCGACGACAACCGTGTGCCGGCGCGGTTCAGAAACAGCGCGGTCGCCGCGCGCGGACGGCGGGCAACGATCAAGGCGCGCTGGCCGAGCCATAGGCGCACGGCGAACACGGCGGGAGGACCAAGAAGGGCCAAGCGTTCCCGGCGCCCCTTGCCGCGAACCGTGGCGAGGCCGTCGTCGAGGTCCAAGTCGTCCCCATTCAGCCCGGTCAACTCGCTTACTCGCAACCCGGCCGAGTATAGCGTCTCCAAAATGGCCCGGTCGCGCACGCCCAACGGTTCCTCCGCTGGAGGCGTCGCCAACAGCCGGAGCATGTCCTCGCGCTGGACGAAGTGCGGCAACTTCTGGTCGAGGCGCGGCCCACGCAGTCCGTCGGCGGGGTTGACCTTGAGGACGCTCTGCCGGCACAGGAAGCGGCACCACGACCGCACCGCGGCCAGCCGGCGGGCAATGGTACTCTTGGCGTAGCCCTGTTCGTGTAGCCATGCCAAGTAAGCCCGCACGAGGCGCGTGTTCAACTTATCCGGCCGCGGCGCCGAAATGCCGAGCCGTGTGCGGAAGAAGTCTAGCGCCTGCACCAAATCCTCGCGGTACGACTTCACCGTATGCGGCGAGGCATTCTTCTCCAGGGACAGATGGTGCAGGAACTCGGCCAGTGCTTCTTGCATTGCGGGTTGCTCTTGCTCCCCTCAGAGGTTTAGCCGCGACCCGAAGGGGAGCGCGAGGGTCACGCGCTCCCCTTCGGGTCGCGGCTAAACAATGGATTCAGAATCGCGGCGCCGGCGCCGTGGCGGCTTGCTCGTGCGCTTTCCGTGTCAAGACGGCCGCGTCGAACCAATTCAGCGTGAGAACCGGGTCGGCGGCCTGATCCTGCAAAAGCCGGAGCAGCGTCTCACGGCTTTCGTCGTCGTACACATAGACGTAGCGTTCTTCATCCTTGATGAGCGCCAAGACGTTGAACTCCCGACGCATGAACCGCCTCCGCTCCGAGGCGTGCCTTGCGATTTTGGGTAGGGGCGGGGTTTCCCCGCCCTGCGACTCTAAGGGCGGGGAGACCCCGCCCCTACCCAAAAATCGGAGTACACACCTCCGCTTGCTCCCGCCGGTAGGGCCAGAGTGGGTTGCTGTGGAGGAGTATCGGCCGGCCGCGCGCCCGGCCCGCATCGGAAATACGACGCATAATGGGAGCAGCGGCCTCATGCGGCCATTCTTCCAGTGCGGTCACGCCAGGTCGCGCAGACCGCGCAACCCGACTTCTTCGCGGCACACAAACGGTTCGCCGTAGCCGCTCTGAATCGCCCAGCCCCAGTAACGGCCGCGGGCGCGGAGATCGTCGAGCGCGGTGGGCGGCGTCGGGTCGCGGCCTTCGATGAGCTGCGACCGATAGCATTCGACCGCCCGCATCTTCGTCTCGAAGTGCGGCGTCACGTCTAGGACAAATGACGGCCGAGGGTGAATGCGGAGATGAACGCTGAAGTAGTAGAGAATACGTTGCGGATAAAAGGGATCGCCGGGGAGGTCGGTTTTGCTGAGCTTGGCCCAGAAGCGGGCGGCCTCGACCAGAGCGGTGGCGGCGATGTGATCGGGGTGAGCGTCTTCCCAATACGGCGCGAAAAGGACGCGCGGCCGCAGTTCACGCAGGACGCCGGCAAGTTTCGCGCGGGCGGTGAGGTCGTTTTCCAGGCGGCGATTGGTAAGGCCGAGGTTGCCGCGCCAGGCGAGACCGAGAACGGCGGTGGCGGCGTCGGTTTCCCGACGGCGGATTTCGAGGCTGCCGAACGGCGTCGGCTCGCCATCGGTGAGGTCGAGGACGCCGACGCGGGCGCCTTGCGATTGCAGCAGAAGAATAGCGCCGCCAGCGCCTAATTCGGCGTCGTCGGGGTGTGGGGCGATAACGAGATAATCGAGAGGGGGCATATACGTGTTCCCGCGGCGTATCGCGAGCCGCGCGGCGTTTAGCCGCGACCCGAAGGGGAGCGCGGGGACGCGCTTCCCTTCGGGTCGCGGCTAAACAAATCCTGTCCCTCAGTTCAAGGAATGCGGCGCCTCAGCCGTCGCTTCGCTCATCGTCTCTTCCTTGAATTGACGGGTAGGATTGGCCGCGCGCATGGCTTCGGCTGGCGCCTTACGCACGTTCCAGACCAGGCCCACGAACTTGAGTATCAGGATCATCCGATACGTGGCGTCCAATTCGTACCAGGCCATTCCGTGCCGCGCCGAGGCGGGGTAACGGTGATGGTTATTGTGCCAACCGTCGCCGCCTGCGAGAAAGCCCATCAGGAAATTGTTCCGGCTCTGATCCGCCGTGTCGAAGCGCTGCGGCCCGAACATGTGGCCGAACGAATTCACGGAGAACGCCGAGGTGAAAATGATGGACGTGCTGAGGCAATAGCCCCAGAACACGCCGGTCCAGCCGTCCACGAGATAACAGGTCAGTACACAGAGCGCCCACGGAATCCCCCAGAATTTGTTGACCCAGACCAACTCTGGGTAGGGCGTCCAATCGCGGACCAGCCGCCAATCGGGATAGAGCCAGCGCGTCTGCATGGTCCAACCGAAGAAGCTCGTCCAAAAGCCTCTTATCAACGGTGAATGCGGATCAAGGGCGGTGTCGGTGTGATGATGGTGTTGGCGGTGGATGGCGGTCCACCACAGCGGACCGCGCTGACCGCACGTGCAGCCAATGAACGCCAACAGGAACTGTAGCACCCGGCTCGTGCGGAAGGCGTGGTGGGAGAAGTAGCGGTGGTAGCCGACCGTGATGGTCATGTAGCGCGCCAACATTACGGCGAAAAGTATCCAGGTCGTCGCGGTCGGCCGGAAAAAGAACAGGCCCGCCAAGCCCAAGTAGGTGAGCCAGGCGGGGAAGACGTTCCAGACAACCAAAAGCCGAGCCGCCAGGGGAGGACAAGTGGCGGCGTCGGGGCAGCCCGCTAGAAGTCGCCAGCGCGGCACGGCGACAACCGTTCCAGGCTCGGGCGGAGAAATCGGAACATCGATTGCTGAGGTGCTATTCATTGAAAACGCTTTCCGTTGTCTTTACTTGAGTGCGATCGTCTTCTCGTCGGCGGGCTAGTGCATTGTCACGCATGGGTTGATAGGTGGCACGGGCTTCCAG
>DHJA01000045.1:15384-18485 GCA_002404095.1 Planctomycetaceae bacterium UBA4732
ACGGGCTGGAAGCCCGTGCCACCAACCCATCAAACCACGAGTGACGTTGCACTAGGTCCAGAACGCATTGTGTCACATCCGCATACCTGTTTTCAACGCCAAGTAGCGGTTGACGGCGTCTATGGTGAGTTTCTCAGGCGCGGTGTCCAGCACAAGCGCGCCCTGGCGTTCCAGGCCGCGCAGCATTTCCGACCGTCCGGCCAGCAGGTCACGCGCCGTAAGTACATTGTAGAGATGTTCGCCGTCGCGCGGCTGCTCGGCGGCGAGTTTCTGCAAAGGCACATCGGCCACCGCCACAGTCAGCGGCAGGTGGAAACGGCGCAACAGGGCCGCCGCCTCCAGATATTCCTTCGACGCCGTGGCGTCGAGTAGGTCGGTGAACACCATCGTCAGGGCGCGTTTCGGATGGCGCGCGATCAGCGTATTGAAGGCTTCGCGGTAATTGACATAGCAATACTCCGGTTGAATGGAATAAAGCGCTTGGAGGAACTTGGCGTGTTGGGCGCGGCCCTTGGCCGGCGGCAGATACAGATGGACTTTGTGGGAGAAGACCAAGAGGCCAAGGTTGTCCTGAAACGTCTGACTGACGTGAGCAAGCATGAGGACGGCGTTAATGGCGTGGTCGAGCTTGGTGAGGGCGCCTACGCGGGCGGCCATCATACGGCCGACGTCGAGACAGAAGATTAAATCCTGGCTGTGTTCACTTTCAAAGACGGCGGTTATCGGCTTATTGCGTCGCGCGGTGGCCTTCCAACTGACGTGGCGGAAATCGTCGTCGGGCGTGTAATCGCGGTAGTGGCTGAACTCCCGGCCGGCGCCCGGCATGCGCTTGGGGCGATAACCGCCGGCGCGGACGAGCGAGGTCCGCAACATGGCCTCGTAGCGGCGCACTTCCAGGAGGTTGGGGTAGACCTGCACGGCCTCACCGGCCGGCACCCGGCGATCAACGGACGCAAGGCCGAGCGGCCCCCGACAGCGGATCGATACGTCGCCGAAGGCGAAGTCGCCGCGCTGCGTCGGCAACAGGCGGTACGGCAAGCGACGTTGCCCGTGAGCGGGGATGACGCCGGTGAGCTGGAGCGGATCAGCGCGGAAGCCTAGAGGGATTTCATCACGGACGGTAAGCGTCAGCCGAACGGACGAATGATTCTCCAGAACCACGATGATTTCATTGTCCACGCCAAGCGAAAGGCGGGCCGGTCGTTCCCTGCGGACGGACAGGCGGCCGAACCGTGTGGCCCGCCAGGCGTAAGCAGCGTCGGCGAGGAACAGCAGCACGACGCAGCCGTCGTAGCCGAGGATGACCCAGAGAATACTGAAGTCGATGGCGAATCCGGCCAGCAAGAGCAGCAGGCCGGCGGCCAACAGGTACACGGTTGTGCGCGTGGGCAGCATGAGTTCAATCACGGAAAGGGAACAAGTAGTAGTGCCTCCGTTTGACCATACGTCCTATAGGTCTTATAGGTCTTATAGGTCCTATGGGACTTATAGGGCAAACGGAAACGCTACGGAATAAGTCGGGAGCTACTTCAGAAAGCGTACGGAAATCGGGTTGTCGCGGAGAGAGAATAGATAGGAAGTATGAAGGAGTCTTGATTATCTCCTGAGATCCAGGCACCGAAGACGGCTTTCATCACGAATGTAGAGCCTGCCTGCCGCGAGAACTGGGACGGTCCAGCATTTGTTCTCCGAAACCTGAAAGGAAGCCCGTTCTCTGTAACCGTCCGGCGCCGCCTCCGCAAGCGCCAGTTTGCCGGACTCGTCCAGGAGGATCAGATGTCCGTCCGCGATCAACAGCGACCCTTTCTTGAAACCTCGGTCGCCTCTTACTCGCCAGAGAATGTTGCCTGTGCGGATGTCCATGCACGTCAGATCGTTGTTGTCGAATCCGTAGATGTGTTCTCGATAGCGAACGCTGCTGGCAAAGTAGTTTCGCATGCGGTTGTGTTCATACACCGACTTGGCGCCCAACGAACCATCGGCGTTTCCGCTAATCTCAAGTAGCGCACAGCCTTTACCGTAAGCCGACGAAAGAAAGACGTAGTTGTCGAAGGCAATCGGAGTCGCGATGTTGAATCCACCTGTCGTTTCCCACGCGAAACGCCAATAGGTCGTGCCGTCGCTGGGCGAGAGGCTCACCAAGGCGTTGTTCGTGAACACGAGGAGTTGCCGCACGCCGGCGGCTGTTGTCATGAGCGGCGAGCTGTAGCCCATTGGATCGTCGAGGGCTTGCCAAGCGAGGACGCCGCTTCGCTTGTGAAATGCGGCTACCGAACCGCCGTTGGGTCCGCCTGGAGCAACATACACCAAATCCCCTTCCACCAAAGGTGAGAAGGAAACACCGTATTGCGGCTCCTTGGCGTGAAATTCTTCAAGCAGGTCGTGTCGCCAAACCTTTTCTCCCGTATCGGCGCGGAGACAATGAAAGATCCCAGTCGGCCCCACGGCGTAGACATAGTCGCCGTCCACGGAAGGGGTGGAACGGGGTCCAGAGCCCATCCGCTCCTCATACCGGCCTAAGTAACGAAACTTCCACACCTCTCGACCAGTCGCCGCATCCCAGCATATGACGGCTTCGTAAGACGTTTCCCGTGCGGAACCGTCAATGTCCTCCTGGGCATTCTCTTGGGCCATCGTGTATACGCGGCCGCCAGCCACAACCGGGCTGGAGAACCCGCGCCCAAGCATTTTCTCCCACAAAAGCGGCGGACCAGTCGCGGGCCAGTCCGTTAACAGCCCCGATTCTGATGACAGTCCATCACGGTTTGGTCCGCGCCACTGTGGCCATTCGACCACGGTCGCTGGAGGGGAACCGATACTAAGCAGCGGCGCCTGTTGCAGGTTTCGCATCAAGTTGGGATTGCTGCGAAACCTGGGCAGATTCAGTTTGTCCCAGCCGAACCAAATACCGATCACCGCGAGACAACAGCCGCCAAGGAGCATCCAGTAGAGTTTCCGTCCTAGCCATCTTGCCATCGTATGCTCGCTCCAAATTGTCCCTGGCTCTTGCCTAATAGGAGATACCCTTTTTCAGCATGTCGTATCAATCGCATTTGCGCTAACCGTAGGGGCGGGGTTTCCCCGCCCTGCGACGTTAGGGG
>DHJA01000045.1:18653-19283 GCA_002404095.1 Planctomycetaceae bacterium UBA4732
CGGGGAAACCCCGCCCCTACCGCCAAAATCAAGAGGGCGCCCTTCGACGACACCGCCTTGACATCGCGACATCCTAGTCTTATAGCCGCGACCGCGAATGGTGGAGCGTACACTCGGCGCGGGAATGAGGGCGAACTCATGCAGGTGGTCATTCTTTGCGGCGGGCAGGGAACTCGCATCCGCGACGTGGCCGAGGACATTCCCAAGCCCATGATCCCCATCGGCGGCCGGCCCATCGTCTGGCACATTATGAAGAGCTACGCCCACTACGGCTTCAAGCGCTTCATTCTCTGCCTCGGCTACAAGAGCTGGTCGATCAAGCAGTATTTCCTCAATTACGCCCTCGCCAACTCCGATTTGACCGTCGAGCTGGATTGCGTGGACGCCGTCAAGGTCAAGGAACCCTATCGCCTCGAAGACTGGGAAGTGACGCTGGCCGAGACCGGCCCGGACACCCAGACCGGCGGCCGCGTCAAGCGCATTCAGAAATACCTCGACGGCGATCAATTTCTTCTGACCTACGGCGACGGCGTATCGGACCTCAACATCCGCACCCTCGTGGATTACCACTATCGGCACGGCAAAATGGGCACGGTGACGGCGGTCACGCCGCCGGGGCGCTTTGGCGAA
>DHJA01000045.1:19376-19770 GCA_002404095.1 Planctomycetaceae bacterium UBA4732
ACGCCGCCGGGGCGCTTTGGCGAACTGGAGATCGAGGACGGCCGTGTGATCGAGTTTCAGGAAAAGCCGTTGGCGACGCAAGGGCTAATCAGCGGCGGTTTCTTCGTCTTCAACCGCCGTTTCGTCGAACGTCTGCCGGATCGCGACGACCTGTTCCTGGAACGCGATCCCCTGACGAAGCTGGCCCACGACGGCGAGCTGGCCGCCTATGTTCACGACGGATTCTGGCATTGCATGGATAGCAGCCGTGATTACCATTTGCTGAACAATCTGTGGAGCAGCGGCCAGGCGCCCTGGAACACCTGGTCGGCCGAGCGGCTTCGCCGAGCCGCGTGAACTACTAAAAGCGTTACGAGCTGCGACCGTAACAGTACTTTCACAAAGTACTCCTCAC
>DHJA01000045.1:19938-25702 GCA_002404095.1 Planctomycetaceae bacterium UBA4732
GAGCGTGAGGAGTACTTTGTGAAAGTACCCGCTCCCTTACGGTCGCGGCTCGTAAGCTCGCGAGGAGGATTCATGAGCAAAGCGGAAGGATTCTGGCGCGACCGCCGCGTACTGATCACCGGATGCACCGGGCTGGTCGGCGCCTGGACCACCCGCGCGTTGTTGGACCAAGGCGCTCACGTGGTCGGCCTAGTGCGCGATCAGGTTCACGGCTCCGAATTAGTGCGCGGCGGCCTGGATCGTCGCATCGACATCGTACGCGGCTGCGTCGAGGACGAGCGCCTGATGGAGCGGTCCATCGCCGAGTATGAGATTCAGACGGTCTTTCATCTCGCCGCCCAGACCATCGTCGGCATCGCCAACAAAAGCCCATTGTCTACTTTTGAGACCAACATTAAGGGAACATGGAGCCTACTGGAAGCCGCGCGCCGCTGCGGCCGGCCGCCGCACATCGTGGTCGCCTCTTCGGACAAAGCCTACGGCGAACAGAAGGTGTTGCCCTACACCGAAGACACGCCGCTGGAAGGCCGTCACCCCTACGACGCCAGCAAGTCGTGCGCCGACATTTTGTCGCTGACGTACCACCACAGCTACAAGTTGCCGGTGTGTGTGACGCGCTGCGGCAATTTCTACGGCGGCGGCGACCTGAACTGGAACCGCCTCATCCCCGGCACGATCCGCGCCGTACTCCGCGGCGAACGGCCGCTGATCCGCTCCGACGGCAGCTTCACGCGCGACTATTTTTACGTCAAGGACGGCGCGGCCGCTTACCTGCATCTTGCGGAATGCATGGCCAAAGACCCGTCGATCCACGGTCACGCCTTCAATTTCTCGACGGAAACGCCGATGAACGTGCTGGAGATGGCCGGCCGCATTCTTCGGCTCATGGGTTCGCCGTTGGAACCGCGCGTCCTCAATGAAGCGTCTAACGAGATAAAGAATCAATTCCTCTCCGCGGAGAAGGCGAAGCGTATGCTCCGCTGGGAACCGTCGTATCAGGTGGACGACGCTTTGCGCGAAACCATTGCTTGGTACGGAGACTACTTCACGGCGACCGAGGATCAGCTGCGATTGCGACGCAGCGCCTGACGGCGTTCGCGGGTAAGGGAGACGCATGGCGACGCGAGAACGAGTGCTGGTGACAGGGGGCAGCGGCTTCATCGGCGCTTGCCTCGTCCGCGAATTGATCGCGGCCGGCTGTGACGTCCATCTGATGCTCCGGGCGGAGTCGCGGACGTGGCGCCTGACGGCCGTCGAGGGCCAATACACGCGCCACGACGCCGACCTGCGCGACCCGGAAGCCGTTCGTTCCGCCGTTCGGGCGAGTCGGCCCGACGTGATCTACCATTTGGCCGCGACGGGCACGTTTCACTTCCAATGCGACCGCGCCGCCATCCTGACCGTCAATGTTTTAGGGACCATGAACCTACTAAAAGCGCTGGAACGACAGGATTATCGCGCGTTGGTCTACACCGGCTCCTCGTCGGAGTACGGCCACAAGGATCGGCCGATACGGGCCGACGACCGTCTTGAGCCGCGCGGCGATTACGCTCTTGCCAAGGGCGCCTCCGCCCGTCTCTGTCAGGCCGCCGCGAACCGCGGCCGGCCGAACACCGTCGTGCGAATCTTCTCCGCCTACGGCCCGTGGGAAGACTCCAAGCGCATCGCATCCTATGTGATGGGATGCTGCGTGTGCGGCGAGACGCCGCGCGTGACCAGCGGCTTGCAACCGCGCGACTTCATCTACGTCGATGATGTGACCGCCCTGCTGCGAACGGCGGCCGACGAACCGAACGCTTACGGACGCATTCTCCTGGCCGGGACCGGTCAACGCCAGACCGTCCGCGACATGGTGGAGACCATCGGCGCCGTTTGCGGCGGCAGAGCGCCGCTGTACGGGGCCGAGCCGCCGCGCTCCGACGAGCCGGCCGTCTGGCAAGCGGACATTGAGGAAACGACGGCGCTAACCGGCTGGCAGCCGCGCTACGATCTGAGGACCGGCGTCGAAAAGATGTGGGCGTGGTTCCGCGCGACCGGCGCGCGCGCCGCAGCTTAACCCATCCCGTTGCGGCGGTTACGAAGGAGACATAGGCCGATGACCATGACGTCAGCGACCGATACGTACCAGCACGCGGTTCTCAGGACGTTCGCGTTCCTCAAGCTGACCGCGGATCCGGACCAACTCCACGAAAGGCGCATTCCGCTGGCCTCGCCGGCGCATGGCTCCCTCGTTCCGATGTGTGAGCTTCATGCGAGGGACGACGCGCTGATCGCCGTCCTCGCCCAATGGCGCAAGAAGAACGCTTGGGTCTACCCAACCCAGTTTGAGGTAACCCTGCAAGGGACGGGCGCCTGGCTGCGCTCCCAGGTTCTCGATGCGCCGGGCAGAATCCTATTCCTTGTGGTCGACGCCGGCGGAACCCCGATTGGCCATCTCGGCCTCGCGGACGCCCTAAATGATGCGCACGAGATGAAAGTCGATAACGTGATGCGCGGCGATCCGGAAGGCGAGCCAGGCATTATGGAGCAGGCGCTGCGAACGATGCTAGAGTGGGCCGAACAGACGGCGACTCCTCAGCGGTTTTACCTGCCGGTGTTCGCCGACAACGAACACGCGATCCGCTTTTACCGCCGCCTCGGCTTTCGCGATGAACGCCTGACGCCGCTGCGACGCCATGAAGCGAGCGACCGTATTTGGTACACGCCGCTGACCGACGACGACGTGGATGCCCCCGACCGATTCCATCTGATCATGTCCTATACGCCGTGCCAACGCCGCGAACCCTCGCCTCTCAGTAGCGGGCCGGTCAAGCCGGCCCATGTCACGGAGGACGTCTCCGGTGATCGCCAGGGGGAAGATGACCAGCAAGGCGGGGAACGCCTGGGCAAGGCTACGAGCGAACGAATCCGCCGGGAGGCGCGCGGCCGGAAACTACTGACCCTCGTCATGCCGGCTATGAACGAGGAGGACAACCTTCCTCGCGCCTATGAAGAAGTCACGCGTGTGATGGCCGACCTGCCCTATTACTACGAAGTCCTGGTCATCGACAACGCCAGCACTGACAACACTGGCGGTCTGGCTTCCGCCCTCGCGGAGCGCGACTGCCGCTGGCGCTACCTCCGCTTCAGCCGTAACTTTTCCGTCGAGATCTCCATCGCCGCCGGCCTGCGCTTCGCGCGCGGCGACGCCGCCCTGGTCATCTTCAGCGATTTGCAAGACCCGGTAAATCTCATACCCGAATTCCTCCGCAAATGGGAGGAAGGCAACGATGTGGTATACGGACAGGTACGCAATCGGCAGGGCGATTCCTTCTGGAAAGCCTGGGGCGCGCGGCTGTTCTACCGCATCATCAACGCCCTGGCCGACGTGGAAATTACGCCCAACGCCACCGATTTTCGGCTACTGTCGCGCCGCGCCATCGACGCCCTCAACCAGTTCGACGAGCGAAACCGCTATTTACGCGGCTTCGCCCACTGGATCGGCTTCAAACGCTGCCCCGTTGTGTATGATCGCTTGCCGCGCTCCGCCGGCAAGTCCAAGGCGCCGCCGTTGTTTATGCTCAACCTCGCCGTCAACGCCCTCACTTGTTTCTCCATTAAGCCGCTGCAACTGTTCTCGGTCGCCGGCGTCGTCGCCTTCGGCTGTACGTTTTGTCTGGCGCTCGTTTACCTCGGGGGATGGCTGTTCTCGTATGCCTTGCCCGGCCTGACCACCGTCTACCTGTTGATGCTGGCGAACCTGGCCGTGATGCTTTTGGGATTCGGCGCCATCGGCGAGTACGTCGGTCGCATTTACATCGAGACGAAACGGCGGCCGTTGTTCCTGATCGACCGGGCGGTCAACCTCGACGCCAAGCCGCCGACGGTGGAGGCGCCGGCGTATCTCGACTTACGGCCGCGTAACGACGCAGCGGCGTGATATAGCGAGAAGAAAGCTCCGTATAGGGGAAGAAAGATATGCGAACCTTCGACTCTCACCGGCTGCGCCAGACCGTCTTGCGAATGTCCAAGGCGGGATCGACCGTTCACGTGGCCTGCGCCTTTTCGTTGATCGAAATGCTGGCGGTGCTGTACCGCAAGCACCTCAACGCGCCGGGAACCGGGCCGGACGACCCGAACCGCAACTACCTGGTGCTGAGCAAGGGCCACGGCGTCATGGCTCAATACGCCTGTATGCACGAACTCGGTTGGCTCACCGACGACGACATCGACCGTTATTTCGCCGACGGTACGAAGCTCAAGGGACTGTCCGACGCCCATGTGCCCGGCCTGGAAGTCACGTCCGGCTCGCTCGGTCACGGCCTTTCCGTAGGCGTCGGCCTGGCGCTGGCCGCGAAGCGAAAGGGTACGAATCAGAAGGTGTTCGCCATCGTCGGCGACGGCGAGGCCAACGAAGGCGCGATCTGGGAAGCGCTGTTGTTCGCGTCGCATTTTCACTTATCGAATCTGATCACGATCATCGACGCCAACGGTTTTCAAGCGATGGGCACGACGCACGAGGTCATGGACCTGGGGCACATCGCCGACAAGCTGAAGGCGTTCGGCCTGGAAACGCGCGAGGTGGACGGCCACAACGAGGCCGCCCTGGATCGCGTTCTCACGGAGCTGATCCATCTGCCGGGAGACAAGCCGCGCGGCTTGGTGGCGCACACGGTGAAAGGCAAGGGCGTGTCGTTCATGGCGGGCGACAACCGTTGGCACTACACACGGCTGTCCGACGAAACTTACAAGGCGGCCATGGCCGAACTTGCCGGATGCGGAGGAGAGGTCCATGCGTAATGCTTTCGCCGCCGCTTTAGTGAAGGCCGCCCGGTCGGACCCGCGGGTCGTGCTGCTCACGGGCGATCACGGCTACGCGCTCTTTGACGAAATGCGTCGCGTCTGCCCCGGCCAGTACATCAACGCCGGCGTGGCCGAGCAGAACATGGTCGGAGTCGCGGCCGGACTGGCGAAGGGCGGCTTTCGGCCCGTGGTTTACGGCCTGAGCGCGTTCGTGCCGGTGCGCGTGTTGGAGCAGATCAAGCTGGACGTCTGCTACGAATCGCTACCCGTGATCTTCATGGGCGACGGCGCCGGCGTCGTCTACAGCAGCCTCGGGACCAGCCATCAGAGTACGGAGGACGTGGCCGCCCTGCGCGGGGTGCCGTGTATGTCAATCCTGTCGCCGGCCGACGCTTCGGAGATGACGGCGGTTATGGACTTGGCCTTCTCGTCGGCGCGGCCGGTCTACGTCCGCATGGGCAAAGCCGACCTGGGCGTGGTGCATGAGAACATACCCGATCTGCAATGGGGTCGAATGATTCCGGTCCAGAAGGGCGCTGGCCCGCTGGTATGGCTGGCGACCGGGTCGATGATGCAAACCGCTCTAGCGGCGGCGCGCGATTGGCCGGGCAGTGCCGTCTGGAGCGTGCCGTGCATCAAGCCGCTCGACGCTGAACACGTGGCGGCGGTTTGCGGGAGGCATGAGGCGGTCGTCGTGCTGGAGGAACATTCCGTCTACGGCGGTCTCGGTTCAGCGGTCGCGGAATGCACCTCGACGCACGGGCCGACATGGATCTGCCGTGTGGGTGTGCAGGACCGTTTCTCGCGCTACTGCGGCAGCTACGACTACCTGATGCGCGAACACAAGCTCGATGTGGAATCGGTGAAGGCGCAGGTGCGGGACTTCCTCATCATGCGGCAGGTCAGGCAATCGGTTCGGCCGCTCGCCGCTTGAATCAAATCCAGAAGGGCATTAGGTCCGCGAGTCCGCAGCGCCAAGCAA
>DHJA01000045.1:25816-27314 GCA_002404095.1 Planctomycetaceae bacterium UBA4732
TTGCTTGGCGCTGCGGACTCGCGGGGTCTTTGTGGCGAATCTTTTTGCCGAGGAATGCTATGTCGGTTCGAGAGCAAATCCTGAAGCTAGTCGAAGGCCATTACGCAGAGGCCTGGCCGAAGCGTCCGTTCCGTCCCGGCGTGGACCCCGTGCCCGTCAGCGGCAAGGTCTTCGACGCCGAGGACGTGCAGCATCTCGTGGACTCCTCGCTCGACTTCTGGCTCACCACCGGCCGCTACGCCCGTCAGTTCGAGTCGGAGTTCGCCAAGGTCTTCGGCTTGCGATCCGCCCTACTGGTCAATTCCGGCTCCAGCGCCAACCTTGTCGCCCTTACGGCTCTTACTTCTCCCAAACTCGGCGACAAGCGCCTTAAGCCGGGCGATGAAGTCATCACCGTGGCGACCGGCTTCCCAACGACGATCAATCCGATCATTCAAAACGGCTGTGTGCCTGTCTTCATTGACGTGGAGTTGCCGACCTACAACGTGGACGTGACGCGCTTGGAGGCCGCCCTATCCGAGCGCACGCGCGCCGTCATGATCGCCCATACCCTCGGCAATCCGTTTAATCTTGAGGCCGTGGCCGCCTTCTGCGCTAAAAACGATCTCTGGTTGGTAGAAGATTGCTGCGATGCACTCGGCGCCGAGTACGACGGCAAGAAAGTTGGCACGTTCGGCGACCTGGCGACGACCAGTTTTTACCCGGCCCATCACATCACGATGGGCGAGGGCGGGGCCGTGCTGACCGACAGCCCGGTGCTAAAGAAGCTGGCCGAATCGTTCCGCGATTGGGGCCGCGATTGCTGGTGCGACCCCGGCTGCGACAACACCTGCGGCAAGCGCTATGACTGGCAGCTCGGCGACCTGCCGCACGGCTACGACCACAAGTACACCTACAGTCATATCGGCTACAACCTGAAGGTTACCGATATGCAAGCGGCGGTGGGCGTCAGCCAACTGCGCAAGCTGCCGGGTTTCATCGACGCGCGCCGCGCCAACTTCGCCTATTTGCGAGCCGCGTTGGAGCCGTTCGCCGACTCCCTCCTCCTGCCGGAGCCGACGCCGAACAGCACACCGTCGTGGTTCGGCTTCCCGATCACCGTCAAGGACGCCAGCCCCGTCGGCCGCGACCAGCTGATCCGCACGCTGGACGCCCGCAAAATTGGCACGCGCCTGCTGTTCGGCGGCAACCTGTTGTGTCAGCCGGCCTACCACGGAATCCGTCACCGCGTCGTCGGCCGCCTGGCCAACGCCGACCGCGTGATGAACCATACTTTTTGGATTGGCGTCTATCCCGGCCTCACGGCCCCCATGCTGGACTTTGTGATCGATACCATCGGGCAAGCCCTGGGATCCTCCGCCCGCTTGCGAATGTCCGCGTGACGGCCGCACGGCTATCCATGAAGGCGAGCCGGGAGCGTAAGCGACTGGAGTATGGCGCCAGCGAAAAGGGCGGGGAGACCCCGCCCCTACCCAGGAAAATCGCTGTAGGGGCGGGG
>DHJA01000045.1:27490-39206 GCA_002404095.1 Planctomycetaceae bacterium UBA4732
GGGGTCCCCCCGCCCTTTTCGCACTCTTAGTGCCTCTTACGGGAACTGATGCGTCTTCACCAGATACTCTGTCGAGTCGAAGATCGTCGCCAGGAAGTCCTCCGTACGGAAGGCGGGGTTGTTCGCGTACACCGACTTCCAGTAGTCGATCTCGGGCTGGGTGATCGCCCGACCCAAATACTGCTTATAGGCCCGGTCGATGAAACCGTTGTTGGCAATGGGTGCATTGGGGTCGCCGAAACGGTACAGATCGCTGCCGACGAGTGTTGTGGCCACCTGGAGCGTCGTTGTGGTCCCCGCATTAAGCGAGTTCACAAAATGGTCTTCCTCTCCTTGGGTGATCGCGTAGCCCGGGAACAACTGTAGGTACGCCGCATCGACAAACGTCTTGTTGCTCGGCTGAACCGAAAGGTTGAGGATCGTCGGCGTCCGATTGAAGTATTCCCCATCGCTGAGGATCGAGGCGATCTGCTGCTCCCGCGTCTCGCCTCCCTGGAACTTCGTGACCCAGTAGGCGATCTCGCCCGCGCCCGGCAACCGACCCAGGTAGAGACCGTAAGCGTCCGTGGTGATCTTAGTGAAGTACTCCGGAGTTACCTGAAACGCCCGGATGGCCGTCAAACGGGCCGCCGCATAAGCGGCGCTCACGCCGTTGAGGTTCACGGCCTCTTGAGCCGCGTTAAACGGCGCGTGCAGGTTCGAGTAAAGGCTACGCAGCCATGTATCGTTGGTGTGCAGGTTGTTGGCGTCCGGCGTCTGGTGCAGGAAATATTCCTGCGAACTGAATATCGCGTCGAGCAATTGCTCGTCGCCGTTCGGCCCACCCGGCTGACCGTTTTGGCCCACGATGGGGAACCATAGATTAAGCTCCGCCAGGGTTGGAGCGCGGCCGAGGTCCGTTTGGTAGACGTAAGAGGTGAGGTTGTCGATGTACTCCTGGCTGGTCACAATCGCTTGACCGATGGCATTGCGGGCGTTGAACTCGGCGCTGGCCAGGAAAGGCAGATCGAAGGTCCGCTCGGCCACCGGTTGCGTCGTCCCCAGCACAGACGTATAGAGCGCGTCCAAAAACTGCTGGTCCTGGTTCGGCAGCGGCGTGTTCAGCGTCGTGTTATTGGTGAAGTATACCGCCGATCCGAGCAGGGCGGCGTAGAGGTCTTCCGTGCGGTAGTTCGGGTTGGTGTTGTACACTAACACCCAGTGGTCGATCTCGTTCTGGCCGGCGTGACGGCCCAGGAACTGGACATAGGCGCGATCGACCGAGCCGTTTTGGTAGGATCCCGTGTTAAAGCTCGCCATCGTGCCGTCATACGTGCCGAAGCGGTAGAGGCCGGTCGTATCGAGGATGTTGGCGATCTGCTGGGCCGTGATCGTGCCGGCGTTGAGCTGAGGGACATAGAAGTCCACTCCGCTCTGGCTGCCGGTGTAGTTCGGGAACAACTGCTTGTAGATCGCCCGGACTAACGTGTCGTTGCTGGCCGGCGCGCCCACCACTATCGGCGCATCAGTGCTGTAGTACTCCTGGGTGCCAAGGAGGGCGGCGATGATCTGCTCCTGCGTAACGCCCAGACTGAACTGGTTCAGCTGGAAGTTGACTTCGGCGCCTGACGCATTCCGGTTCAGGAATTGGTTGTACACCGTCTGGACGAAATTCGCCTGGTACGACTGCTGCCCTAGCAGGGTGCGGGCGTCCTGGGTGCGCGAGGCGGCCTCGGCGTTGGACAACTGCGGTACAAACAGCGTGTCGTGCTCGAAAGGACTTGGCGCCCGGTGGAACAAATCGTTGTAGATCGCCGTGACGAAATTGCTGTCGTTACCTTTGATGCGGGCCTCGGAGAAGTACGACGGATCGCTGATCAAGGAAACGATCATCTGCTCATAGGAAACCCCGTTCTGGAACTGGCCCAGCCAGAAAGCGACCTCGCCCGGTGAGGCGGCGCGCTGGATCAGGTCGCCGACGCCGATGATGCTGCGGATGTTGAGGTTGTTGGGGGTGGACCCATACAGATCCTGTACCACCTGGGGCCGGCCCACGTCACGGACGTAGGCGAAGGCGTAGCCCTGCAACGCGGCGAATCGGGCGGCGTCGACCGGGCCGAGGATGGCGATGAACCCGTTGGTGTCGGCCGGACGGCCCAGCGCGTCGTTGTACTGGCCGGTCACGAACTGGCCGTTGTCGGTGCTGTTGAGCGCGACGTTGAAGGTGAAAACGTCGCCCGGATTTTCGCCGTTGACGCCGTTCTGGTTCTGATCCATCTGGTGGCCGAGCTGATCCAGGGGACCCGGCCCGGCGGGGCTTGGCCCGATCTGGATGGTGTAAACCCCATCGGTCGTCTGCGGCGTGAAGGTGATCTGGAACGTATTGTGCGGGTTGGGGAACCCCGACGGGTAAGTGCTGACGTCGGCGACCGAAAGCGGGGTGATGGCGCCGTTCGGCCCGGTGATGGAGATGACCGCCGACAACGGGAACAAGCTGATCGACTTGTTGAAGGTAACGGTCACGGAACTCAGCGCGCTGACAACCGGGTTGACCGGGTTGGCGGGAGAGACCGCGACCACATGGGCGCCGATTTCATCCGTGGAGATCTGGAAGGCGCCGCGGCCCTGGGTGGCGGCGACTAAGGTTTCCAACTTCTGATTGAACTGAAGATCGATCACCGGCACGTGAGGCAAGCCGACGCCGAGGGTCTTCCAGTGGACGCCGCCGTCCACGGAAATGTAAGCGCCTACGTCGGTGCCGACGTAGAGCCGGCCGATGGGGGCGCCGCTGCCGGGCTGCGGCCGCGGGTCGGTGACCAAGGTGTGGACGTTGACCGCGGGCAGGTCGCCGGTGATGTTGGTCCAGCTTACGCCGTCGTTGGTGGTCTTGAAGACCTGGCCAAGCCCCGCCGCCGTTGTCTCGGTGATAAAGGCGACCGCCGAGTTGTTCGGATCGACGGTGACGCTGTTGATGCGTTGGCCGACCGGCAGGCCGGTGTCGCGTTCCTTGAACGAATACCCTCCGCTGGCGGGATCGAGGACGGTGACGAACACCTCGCCCTTGTCGGTCGCGGCCCAGATGACCTGATCGTTGGACGGCGCGAAAGCGGCCGCGGTGATGACGCCGCCCTTCGTCGACAGGGGGCCGGCGCTTAGCGGACTAAACTGGGCGCCGCTGGTGCGCGATACATAGATCCGGTCGGTGCCCAACAATAACACATCCTCAAACTCGAACTTGTTGTCGGGCTGGATGAAGGTCAAAACCTTGTTGGGGTCGATCGCGAGAACCGGCAGGTAACCCGCGCGGTCGCGGCCGAGGCCTGCGGTCGGCACGTTGGCGATGGATTGAAAAGCGCCGCCTTGCGTGGAAGAAAACACCTGGAAGTTTTGCTGAGTGCCTACGTCTCCGAAGGCGAAGATTTCATAGAGGGTGTTCACGGTGCCCGCGGGGGTGGTGGGGTCGGGCTGCGCGACCACCACTCGGGCGGCGTCGGGGATGCCAGAGAAGCCTCCGCCGTTAAAGGGACCGCCCACAAGGCCGCTCGAAGTAAACGTCAGGCCGCCGCTGGTGGCCGCCGCGCCGGTGTTATACTGCGTGATATAGAGGCGGCCGGGAATCGTCGGATCGAGGGCCGCCGAGGTCAAATCGGAGATCTGAAGGTTACCATTGATCTGGCTGAGCTGGATCAACGAGGTCGGAACAGTAGGCGTCGTTAGGTTCTTGCCGTCAAATCCTCCCCGCGCGAGGATGCCGCGCCCGCCGCTGGTGTAGTCGTAACCCGTGCCCTGGTAGACAAGCCGATAAACCCCCTGTTCCGTACCGAAGACGATGCGGTTTTGGGAGTCGAACGCCACGGACGTGATGTTCGGCGGCAGGCGGTTGCCGCCAAAGCCAAAGTCGTTGTTGAAGGCGTTCGTGGTCACGTCGAGCCAGGACACGCCTTCGCCGATGTAACCTTGGTCGTTTACCGTAGGGTACTCGAATTTATTCTCCGGAGGGCCCGGCGTAAAATCCCAGGCGGCGATCCGCTTGGTAATGTCGTCGCCGTCATTTAGGAAGCCCTCATTGGTAGCTAACGGATCGAGGTAGCTCGTGTCCACCATGTTGCCGGTGTCGACGCGGATCAGGCCGTGATTGTCGCCGCCAAACGGATATTCTTCCGAGCCGCCGACGTAGACCACGTTGGGGTCGGTCGGGTCAACGACCAGCGTGCCCGCGTTGCTGGCGTCCACGCCGGTGAAGTTGATGTCCCTCCAGGGGGAAATATCCGGCGCGCCCCCACCCTGCTGTTCACGCACCATGACGTGGGTGAAGGCGGTGATGCCGAGGATTTGGTTGCCGCTCTTGTAGAGGCCGATGACGCTGGGCTTATTGAGGAAGGCCGTGGCGTCGTGAAGCGGTTCGTCATTGGTTCCCGCCTGGCCCGTGCCGAAGTTCACGCTGCCGCCGGGCAACGGGTTGGCGTCCGGCGGCCCGCCGATCAGGACGTAAAGGGTGGACGTGTCGTTGGTGATGCCGGCGGCGTATGCCAGGGTGACGCGGCCAATTTTTAGACTGGTCGCCGCGGTGAAGTTGCCATTAACGTCAACGCCGCCAGGAAGCGAGTCGTTGGCGATGCCGGCGCTCCCGCCGGTCACGGCGCTCCAGATGGCGCCGCTGGAATTGGTCCTGTAAACGCCGGCGGTGGCGCTGGCTGCCACCAGGCCGATATTGCCCAGGCCGACGGTGAGTTCCGTCGGGTCAAACGGATTGATGGCCAGGTCGGTTACGGAGGCCAACCCGGTGCCTGCGGCGAAGGCGTTTGCCGGAGGCGGCAAGTGGATGCTGGCCAACGTCAAAACATTGACCCAGGTCTGGCCGCCATTGCTGGTTTTATACACGCCCGGCCCGGAAACGCCCGATTCGACGGCGACATAAGCGATGTTCGTGTTATTCGGATCCACGACGACTTTGCTTATTCGCGCGCCGGCCAGGACCGTATCGCTGTTGCCGGCCACCGTCCAACTGACACCGCCGTTCGTTGAGACCAGAACGCCGTTGCCGGCGCGGGAGGAGGGTTGGCGGTCGCTGCTGCCCATGCCGGCATAGACGACGAAGTTGTTGCTGTTGTTAACGTGATTAATGGCACCGCCCATGGCTCCGATTGGCACGTTGATCGGCGCGCCCGTGTGCGGATTGAAAAGGTAATCGGTGGTGGGCGTCCAATCGACGCCGCCGTCGGTCGTTCTCCAAATGCCGCCGTTGTCTCCGGCGGTGAGGTAGGTGTTGCCGGTGGGGTCGGTGGGATCCACGATGACGGAGTTGATCCGGCCGGCCACCGTGGAGAATTGAGCACCGCTAACGCCGCGGACGTCGATGGGGCCGGGGCCGACCGCCTGCCAATTCGTGACGCTGGGGGCTTGGTAAAGGAACGTGATGGTCGATTCGCCGAACGTATTGCCGGCGTTGTCAATCACCTTCGCCCGAATGGTGTACGGGTTCAGGCTGGGAGCGAGGTTCGGCAGGCTCACCGTGAAATGGCCCGTGGCGTCCAGGCCGACGGCGCCGACGACGGTGTCGCCGGCCATGGTGAAGTTGGGATCGACCGCCGCGGTAAATAGGCTGAACACGATTTCCTTGATATTGGCAACGCCGCCGTTGTCGCTCACCGAGCCGATGAGCGTCGGGTCGGTGGTGCTGGAAATTGTGGTGCCGGAGACGGGGCCGGGAACTTGGTAGCCTGGGTTTCGCAGCTGCGGCCCGCTAAGGAAGGGCGCCGCCGTGTCCGTGTACTGCGTCTTGAGGCTTACGTTGTCCACGCCTACGGTCAGCCGGCCCTGGGTGTTCACTACGGCGATGCGTAAACGAACCCTTCGGTTCGTGCCGTTCAACAGTGTCGCCAGCTGGGCCGGCGTTGCCGTCACGGTGACGCTCTCGACCTGCGGCGTGGCTGAGGTCGTTTGGAAGAGGTTCAGAAGGACGCCCGTGCCCGGAACCGACGTGTCGGTGGTCGTGATCGGGGAATTCGGGTCGATGAAGTCAATGCGGACCTGCTGGTCGGGCCTGAAGTCGGGGTTGTTATAAAACAGCGACGTTTCACCGTCGGTGAACGGCGCGTCGGAATTGAGGAGCAGGTCGAGGGAAAACGTGAGCGACGTCGCCGACGCGGGCAACGTAATGTCCTGATAGAGGAAGTTGCTGCCCTGATACGTTGAGGCCGCGTTGGGATTGAATGGCGGCTGAGGGGGCTGAGGGGGCAGCGTGGGCAGTGCGGGCTGCAAAGGCTGAAGGTTGGACTGGTCGGCCATGGCCCGGAAAACATTGGCGCCTTTGCCGCCGGAAGGGGGCGGCACGGCCGTGAGACTTAACGGACTGAGCGTACCGCTCTGCAAGTACCATCCGCCGCGGCTGTCCTTGGTCTGGGCGGTCTGCCAACCAATGAAGTTACCCGCCGTACCGTTCAAATCGTGGGCCTCGAAACCCCCGTTCTTGATCAGGTCCACGGCGACGATGTTGGTGACGAGCGTAAAGGTCGTGGCAAACACCTGGGAATCGCTGGCGACGGCGACAGCGGCTTCGCTGCCCGTGGCGCCCGCCTGGTAGGGCACGGGGTTGTTGAATGTGCCGTCGCCGTTGCCGGTGAGGACGTAGAAATTCGCGTCGGCTGGGGCGCGCTGGCCTGCAGCGCTGGTCAGACCCACGACCAGGTCAGGGTAGGCGTCGCCGTTGACGTCGGTGACGGCCACCGAGTTGACCGGGAAGGCGAACGGCAACGGAGTGAAGACCGCGGCCGCGAAGCCGCCGCCCCCGGAGTTTAGCAACACCGCGATTTGCTGAGCGGAGCCGGTCGCGTCCCTGCTGACGGCGACCACGTCCTGGAAGCCGTCGCGGTTGAAGTCGGCCGCGGCGAGGGCGGATGGACTAGCGCCTACTCCGTAGGTGTCGCTGGCGACGTGCGTGAAGACGCCTAGGCCGTTGTTGCGAAGCAGGTCCACGGTCCCATTGGAAGTGTCGGCTACCACGAGGTCGAGCGGCGCGCCGACCGCCGAGGTGAAATTACCCGCGACGAGGGCCACGGCGTTAATGCCCGGCAGGATTTCCTGGACGGGCTTGAAAGTGCGATCCCCGTTGCCCAGCAGAAGCGACACGCCGCGCGTTAAGGGGTTGCCGCCGCCGCCGCCGCCGCCGCCCGGCGTGAACGGGGGGGTATGCGAGACCGCAAGGCTGACGTGACCGGAGTTGTCGAACTTGCCCGCCACGACCTGCGTAGGGTTTGTGCCGACGGCGATGGTGGTCGCGGCCGTGAACGTCCCATCGCCGTTATTGGCCAGGATGGAGATCGTGTTGTCGATGTTGGCGGTGACAATGTCCAGTTTGCCCGTGCCGGTCAGGTCAGCGAGCGTGACGCTGAGGGGGCCTAGTCCTTGGGTGCCGCCGAAATTGTTGGTGACGGTGGAGTAGGTCACGCCAGCGGCATAGGCGCCCGGAGTCGTGTTGCTGGCCAGGTAGACCGTGACCGTGTTGCCGCCTTGGTTGGCGACGACCAGGTCGGGGATCTTGTCCCCATTGAGGTCGCCGACCGCGACGGAGGCGGGCCGCGTTCCAGGGGCCGAAAGCGTGGTGGAGACGGCATACGTACCATTGCCGTTGTTGCGCAAGACGGAGAAAGTGCCGCCGTTGCCACTGAAAGGATTGTTGAGGGTGACAATGTCCGGGCTGCCGTCGCCGTTGAGCTTGCCGATCGCCAGCGCGACGGGATTGACGTCCACGGCATAATGAGCCGCCGCCAGGAAAGTGGGAGCCGCCGCCGCAGATGTATTCCGCAGGACGGTCACTTCATTGGCGGCGGAATTGGCCACCACGATGTCCGCTTTACCGCCAGCGCTTTGCGGCGAAAGAGCCAAGGCGTTGCCGGTGGCGCCGAGGGCGAACGTGGCGCTGAGGAGGGGGTTCATCGCGCCGGTGCCGTCGTCCATGTTGACCAGGACTTCGACGGACGCGCCAGAAAGGGCCGCGATGTCCTGGGCGTCGGTGGGGCCGGTGTCGCCGTCCAGATTGCCGATCGCCACGGAAGTGATATTGGTCAGCGGGGCGCCGATGAGCGCGCCGGTGGTCGGGGTGAAGGTGCCGTTGTTGAAAAGCGTGAGTACGCCGTTGCTGCCGCCTACGGCCAGGTCCTGTGATCCGGCAGTCTTGAGCGAGCCAACTGCGATCGACGTGGCATTTGTCAGACCGCCCGGAATCGCGAAGACCGTGGCGGCGCCGAACGTACCGGTGAAAGTCCCGGGAAGGAAGTCGATTTTAGTCGTTCCGGCGTCAAGGACCGCAAGGTCGGTTGCACCGTCTCCATTGAAGTCGCCAGCCACCACAGCGACCGCACGGGTCGCTGTGGTGGGGTCAACGGCGACGGCGTTGAACGTAGGAACGGCGCCGACGGCGCCGAAGCTGTTGGTGAATACGTCTACGTTGTTCGTCGAGTCCAGCACGGCCAAATCGGCGAAGCCGGACGCGCCGCCGAAGGGAGAGAACGCCACTAGACCCACGGCGTTGCCGGAGGTCGCGGGCAGGCGGAGGCGGACGGCCGGCGTCGCATCGAAGCCGCCGCTTGCCTTGCCGGTGTAAATGTCCACTTCATTATTCGAGAAGAAACCGCCGCCGAAGTTGTTGGCGATGGCAAGGTCGAGGTTGCCGTCGCCGTTGAAGTCGCCCACCGCCACGGCGACCGGAGTGGCAGTCGCAAAACCGCCGGCGTTGGGGCCTATCGCGTAGGTCTGAACCGCGTTGAGCGTCGTGGGGGCGCCGGGGGTGTACCCATCGGGGACGCCAACCGTGGAGACGGTATTCGAGCCGGGATTGGCGACCACCAGCTGGCCGGGAGAGGCCAAGGCAAGCATGTTGGTGACTTCATGCACCTGATCGCCCTTGACGAAGAGCGTGTACGCCCCGGTGGGCGATCCCGCGCCGAAGGTGACGTCATAGGTATTGCTCACTCCTTCCTCCATCACGGCGGTGATGGGGACGGCGTCTCCGGTGGGGCCGAAGAGCAGATAATTGGCTTTGTTCGCGGCCTCCGTGCTGTTCATCGCTTCCGAATACGTGACCTTGATCACGTTCTGCGCCGCCGTTTCAACAACGGAAGCGCCGTCCGGCGGGTTGACCGAGATGATCTTGGGAGCGATGGTGACGGCCATCAGGTCGCGCGTTTCGAGGAGTTCCAGCTCTAGGGTCCGGCGCGATTTGAGCCGTGGGGCGCGCCGCGAGGCGGTGCGGCCGGACAATTTTTCCTGGAGCTTGGTGATCAGTTTGCGGAGAGGCATCTTGAAGACCTCGTAGAGTGTATCAATTCGACGGCGTTACAGCCGCCGAGGCTGGTTGGAAAAACGGCTCGTTATTTACGTGGGCGGGAACGGGCGACGGGCGGACGGCGGAACAACTCCTTGAACCAATTACGGTCATTGAATGATAGCGCTCGCATAAAGAAAAGGAAAGGGGGAAACTGGAATGAAAATAGCGGATATTCCATAGCGTTTCCACTCCGCGACCTCTCTTGCAGGACATCGTTTGAACCTTGAGAAGAGGCCAAGCCCTTGCCTATCCCCTCAATCGGCTTTCATTTGCGCGAACTTTACATTCTGGTTGCTTGGGTGGGTTAGGATTTTCATCCTGACGGTGTGCCGTCCTGATTGGAATCCTAACTTGCGTATCTTCTACAGCGAAAGCGGCGCCAACTGCCAAAATAAAATAATTCGGCTTCGCCTTTTGATCGCAAAACCCCTATCCTGAAACAAGTTGCATGAATTCGACCAAGGCGAATTGCTAGACGTTCGCGCCGGCCTGCTTGTGAGGTTTTGAAGCGGAGTGTGCGATTCTGCAACACCCAAGGCCGCGCCGCCATCGCCGACGAGAATGACTGTGCTTACCCGTCACGCCATCCTGCTGAGTCTGCTCGCCATCGTTTTCACTGGCCTCAGTGCCGTAAAACCTCTACATATCGACGACGCCGCTTACTCCTACTATTCCGCTCAGGACGTGGCGCACCCGCTCGATCCATACGGTTTTAAGGTGCTGTGGTACTACGAGCCGGAGCCGGCCGACGAAGTCATGGCGCCGCCCGTGCTGCCGTATTACGTGGCCCTGGGCCGCGTCTTGTTCGGCGAACGGCCGTGGCTGTGGAAACTGGCAATGCTGCCATGGTGCCTGCTCTTAGTGTGGGCTGTGTACGCCTTGCTGCGCCGCTTCGCTCCTGGCGTGGAACTGCCGATGACGGTGCTGACAGTGCTATCGCCGGCGCTTTTACCCAGCTTGAATCTCATGCTCGACCTACCGGCATTGGCCCTTTCGTTGACTTCGATCCAGTGGTTCCTTACGGCTTGCGACCACAATTCTTATGGCAAGGCCGTGCTGGCGGGCTTGGCGGCCGGCGTGGCGATGGAGACGAAGTATACGGGCGCCTTGGCGCCGGCCGTGATGCTGCTGGCGGCCGCGACGAACGGCCGATGGCGATTGTGGCTGGCGGCGGCAGTGACGGCCGCGCAAGTGTTTTTCTCCTGGGAATTTCTCATCGCTTTGCTCTACGGCAAGTCACATTTCCTTTATTTCCTGCGGGCCGGCGGCGGAACGCTGGCTCAGAAGGCGGCCCTGGCGCCGCTTTTCTTCAGCACCCTCGCGGGCTTGGCGCCGGTCCTGATCGTGGTGGGTTTAGCGGCGCTGGGCGCGCGTCGGCGCTGGCTGACGGCGGCGGTCGGCGTCGTGCTAGTTGGCTTCGCACTGATCGTCGTCATCGACGCGGACTTTACCGGCGTGGTACGGCCGTCGCCGAAGCTGTTCGGCCTGATGGAAACGCCGCCTTGGTCGTTTCAGATAAGCGAGATGGTTTTTGACTGTTTCGCCGCGGCCGGCGTTGCCGTGTTGATTCTCATAGTCCGACGGCTAATTAGAAGCTCTAACACAATGGCGAGCCGGGGGCGTAAGCCCCCGGAGATAGTCTCAGCGACGGAATGCAACTCCGGGGGCTTACGCCCCCGGCTCGCCAAGAAGTTATTGGCTCTTACTCCCTCCCTTCTTGCGGGGGGAGGGAGCCAGAGCGGACGGCGCGACACGTGGTTTTTGTTGCTATGGCTGGCGTTGGAGGCGCTGGCCTACTTTCCGCTGACGCCCTTCCCAGCCGCGAGGCGTGTGCTGGGACCGCTTATCGTGCTGACGTTGTTGACCGCACGACTGGCGGCGCTCACCTGCGCCGCGCCCGACAGGAGGCGCGTCCTCTGGGCGTTGACGGGATGCGGAGCGGTGTTGGGCCTTGCGTACTTCGCCCTGGACGCACGAGAAGCCTACGCGGAAAAGTGGGGCGCCGAGGCGTCGGCGGCGTGGATCGCCGCCCAAGAGGACGACGGCCACACCTGGTATGTCGGTCATTACGGATTTCAATACTACGCGGAGAAGTGCGGTATGAGTCCGGCGTACACGGCGTCGGACCCGGACAGGACGCCGCGGTTACGGCGCGGCGATTGGCTAGTGCGGCCGGACGAGCGCGTCGGTTCGCAGGTGATCGATTTCGATTCCCCGGCTCTGCGCGAGGAAAAACGGTTGACGCTAGACGACGCCATGCCGCTGCGAACGGTGTCCTGTTTCTACTGCGGCCGCGCCCCCCTAGAGCATCACGAAGGGCCGCGGATGACGGTGCGCATTTACCATGTGATCGCGGATTACGAACCAAAATAAACGGGGTCGTTTAGCCGCGACCCGCAGGGGAGCGCGGGG
>DHJA01000045.1:39278-49855 GCA_002404095.1 Planctomycetaceae bacterium UBA4732
CCCTGCGGGTCGCGGCTAAACGGAGATGTAGGGAATCCCCTTGTCAATCCGGCAATGTAGGATCGAAAACCTTGGCAATCGGATGCAGAACGACGCCGAAGCCTGTCGTATGGCCGGGCTGACGGTAGTTCCACATGGTCCCGGCCAGCTCGAACGTCAACAGGCCCACGACAAACAGGATCAGCACCGACGGGATCAGCAGCACGGCAGGCAGCGCCCCCCACCGCGCGGGCGGGGCGACCGACGCGGCGCCCACGGCCGTTTCCTCCTCTTCGTCTTCGGATTCGGCCGTCGGGTCGATTTCGAGGTCCAAATCGCCCTCGTCGTCATCGACCACCGCTTTCCGCCTGGAAGCGCGACGCGGCCGGGCTTCCGTCTCGGCGCCCTCGTCGATTTCGTCGCCCTCATCGTCCAGCGACACCACCTGGCTGCCGCTTTCCGGGTCTTCCTCGGACGCTCCTTCCTCCACGTCCAGGTCGAAGTCGGAAGTCTCCAGGTCCGTGTCCTCGTCATCCACCGACACGGCCTGCGAACCCGATCCCTCTTCTTCCAGCGCGGGCACCTCGAAGTCGGTCTCGAAGATGTCCTTTTCCTGGTCGTCACCGGCCAAGGCGTCGGCTTCGCCGGACGACTCCAGACCGCTCTCCGGGTCGAGCGTCAACTCGAACTCGCTGTCACTGTCCGCCTCGGACGCCACGGCCGAGCCGTCCGCGTCAAGGCTCAACTCGAATTCGCTCGACGATTCTTCCTCGCCGGTTTCGCCGTCGTCGCCCGTCAGCGCCAATTCAAACTCGCTCGACGATTCCTCCGCGGATGGAATCTCCGCGCTGTCCGGCGCCAATTCAAATTCGTTCGACGAATTTTCCTTGGAAATAGAGCCGGGCTTCGGAGTGGCGCCGGCGTCCAGACTCAGCTCCATCTCGTCGCTGCCGCCCTGTTCCAGGGAAATGCCGCTGTCGGCGGGATCTTGGAGGTTGATGCCGCTGCGCGCCGCCCCCTGTCCCGTCAATTCGCCGAGGCTCACCTCGTCGCTGTCGTCCGCCTGGAGGGCATGCACTTCTCCACTACTCGGTTCCAGCGGCGAAGCATCCGTCTTACCAATGGGCGTCAAATCGAAATCGCTGCTGCTTTCGTCGGGTTCGGTCTTGGCGATTTTGGACGGACGCACCTTGCGAGCCGCCGGCTTGTCCACGTCGATGTCGGCTTCGGACAACTCAAACGGCGACGATGTGGGCAGGTTGAGCGGGTTCGGTTTGGGACGCGCCTTCCCGGCCCCCGACCGGGTCCGGGCGGCCGCATCCGCGCGTCGCTCCTCTTCATCAAGGTCGATTTCCTCGGTGATTGGATGGGACGCGGCGCCCTTTTTCCCGGGTTTGGCCAAATCTTCCAGGCGGATGTCGCTATCGGACGCGCTCTTCATTCCAGCTTTGGCCGAGTCTTCCAACCGAATATCGCTGTCGGACGGTTTCTTGGCGGAAGTCAACCGGCCGCTCAACGCGGATTCGCCGCGGCCGGAATCCGGGGTGATCTTCACGTCGCTGTCGCTGGCGTCGTCGAGCGGCACGATGCGAACGCCGCTATCAGGCGGGTCAGGGTGTTTGCCGAGCTTCGACGGACGGTTTGAACGGGGGGGACCGGATTTGCCGGACGGGGAGCTGCCGGCGCTGGAGGACTTCGGTCCCTCGGGCACGACTTGGAAGTCAAGTCCGCTGCCTTCGGGAACGAGGCGGACGTCGCTGTCGCTGGCGTTGCGCGGCGGCGGCGACTTCGGGCCGGACGGCTGCGCCATCGTGGGGCGGCGGCCGACCTTGGGCGGCGCTACTCCCTTGCCGGCGGACAGCGGCGGGCTGGCCAGCTTGTTCTTGGATGAGGGGGGTCCGCTTTTGCCGAAGGTAGAAGCCGGCTCCTTACCAATCGGGGCTTCGTCCGTGTCGTCTTCGATGAAAGCGATTGGCTCTTGGGCCGGCAGTTTTGAATTGCGGCGCGGCGCGGACGAGGGCGGCGTACTCTTGGGCGGCGCCTCGCCGAGGGTCAGGGCGGGATCGCTGCCGAGGCCGCGGGTGCGAGCCAACTCGTCGATTTCCTGGGCGCGAAAGCGAAGGCTGCCCCGGTCTTGAAAGGCGCGCACCTCGTTCTTCTTGGCCATCTCCTTCACTTTTTCAGGAGTGGTTTGAAGTATTTGGGCGGCCTGTTCCAGCGTGTAGTACTGCACCATGACGACATTCACTCAGAAGGGATGCGAAGCGGAGACGACGCGCTATGAGCTTCTTCGGCTAATCATCCATTGCTCCTATATCGATTGTAAACCCCCTATCCTTGAATGCAAGTGCGGTGCAGGGTCCGATCCGGCCGCGCGGCAGGCCGCGTAAACCACCGAGACGCGCGAACCGATGGAATCGATCCGCTCATTTATAGATCGGCGGCCGTTCGCGCCCATCAAACGAGACTCATCGATCCTGGGAACTCGCACAGCGGTACGCTCTCGGTCGGCTCCGCTAAAATCTCGGCCAAAGTGGTGCGCCGGAACGCGTCCTCGACCGACGCCAGCGCGTGGTCCAATCGCTTATGCAAAGGGCACAGCCGCACCCCATGCGAGGCAAGGCCCAACGGGCACATCTCGATCCGTTGGATCGGATCGACCGCATTGACCACTTCCAAGAGCGTCAAACTAGACGGATCTTTGACCAGCGAAACGCCGCCGCCGACCCCGCGTTGCGACCGCACGACGCCAGCGTGCGTCAGGCCCTGCAGCACCTTGGCAAGGTACGCCTGCGGCACGCGCGTCGCCGTCGCGATCTGTTCCGTCGTCCGCGCCGCGGGCGCCTTATGCGCCAGATGAACGACCGCACGTAACGCATACTCGACTCTCTGCGAAAACATCGCGTCCCCCCGCTTGGTCCGATGAAAAAGCACTTGACGGTCATTATAGCAAGAGTATAGTGAGCTAAACAGGACAAGTTGATCCTATTATCCTTTTCCGAAACGACGCGAGAGTCATCAAGGAGAATCCCATGCAACGGATCGCGGAAGATCGATTGGAAACGGATCGCGAATATCGCCTCGGCTACCTTGCCGAGTTCATCGGCTTCGGCCGTGAAGATGTGGAAGCCGTCCACGGCGCCGCGGCCGGACTGGCGCCGCTCGTCCCGGCCTTGGTGGACGCCGTTTACGTTAAGCTGTTCGACTATGACGCCACTAAGAGGCATTTCGTCCCCCGGCAGTCTGGCTACGAAGGGGCAACGCCTGAAAGTATTGAAACGCTGACGCTGGACCATCCGCTTATCGCCTTCCGCAAGCAACACCTGGGCCGGTATCTCGCCACGTTGGTGACCAAACCCTACGACGGAAAGATGGTGAACTACCTGGATTCCGTGGGCAAAATTCACACGCCCAAGGCGGGCAGCGGCGAACTCAACGTGCCCCTGGTCCAGATGAACGCGCTGCTGGGTTTCGTGTCCGACGCCTTGACGGCCGCCATTTTCGGCATGAGACTAGAGCGCGACGTGGAGGTCCGTACGCTGCGGGCGTTTCAAAAACTCCTCTGGATCCAGAATGATTTTATTACGCGCCATTATCAGGCCGCGTAATACCACGTTGCATTGATCTCTTGCTCCCTCCCCCGCAAGGGGGGAGGGAGCTTGGCGTAACTCCGAAAATGGTCGCCCGCCGCGCGCCACCTTCCCGATTTCGCATAAAGGTAGACCATCGGGGCTTGCCCGTGATAGACTAACTAGTGTTCGCGGAAGCCGCGAACCGGATTGCTTCTATCGCGGGGGACGCCGCATGGCCGTGATTGCCCCACCACCCGTTCCGCCGGCCGTCGGCAGCGCCGACGACGATCGGATGCGCCGCTTCCGCCGGCGTTTGACGCTGGTCATGGCTGGATCGGTGACGGTCGTGGCGACGGGCTGGGCCTGCACACTGGGCGTCTGGCCCGCGATCATCGCCCTCATGGCGGCCAAGCACGTCCTGGTCGCGATCCTTATGATGGGACTCGGAGTGGACGCGCGACGTGGAGAGTTGCGCTAAAAACAGTAACCCAATGGCCTGCCGGGTCGCCGCATAAGCGCCTGGAGATGGACGTTGTCATGAGGCCCGATCTTATTTGTGAATGGTTGGGACTGCCGGCCGGAGCCTGGCCGCCCGACCATTATCGTCTGCTCGACTTGGCGCCGGGCGAATCCGACCCAAGGTTGATCGAGCAGCGCGTTCAGCAGCGTCTGGAGTCGGTGCGCGGCTACCAGATGAAACATCCCGAACAGGCCACGGAAGCCATGAACCGGCTCGCCCAGGCCTATGTTTGCCTGACGGAGCCGGCCAGTAAACGGGCCTACGACGCGGCCTTATTCGGGACCGTCGCCCCCGTGGCGGCGGTTGCCGTCGCGGAACCTGCGAATTCGCCCTCGCCAGCGCCGGACGCCCTGGCTTGGTTGTTTGGTCCCGCCTTGACCCGCTCGCAATCCCCATCCTCCACGCCGCCGCCGTTGGCGCGTCTCACGCCGCTGTCGCCGCCGGCGCAACCGGACCCGCCAAAACCTGTCGAGCCGGCCGAACTTATCGATTCGGTCATTGCCGCCGCGCAGCAGTCGGCGCCGGCGCGCCGCGGCCTCGGCACCAAGCGGGCCTTGTACACTCGCGTGGTGGCGACGCGCCAATTCCTGAGCGTCTGGAATGAACTCGGAAAGTACATGGAATCGCCGAAACGGCAGGTGAGCCGGTCGGTCGACGGCCCGGAATTAAATCGACTCTTTCAGGAGATGGTCCAGCTACGGCGTCGGTTTCCGCGCCTGATCGGAGCGGCGGGGCAGCCCGGCTATCTCGTCGCCGTACTCTCCGAACAGGAGGCGGCCAAAAGCATTCGGGCGTTGGATGAGAGCCAACGCGAGGCGCTGAGCCGCGATTGGTCGGCCGGCCGAAAGCTGCTCACGGCCCATCGGGATTTCCTCCGCCAGGAAATCCGCGCCATGCGCAAGCGGACTTTTAAGGATCGTATAATGCGGGCCGCCCACGCGGTGCTAACCGACCAGCCGGCCGTGACGTTCTTCTTGCTGCTCCTGTTGGCCTTCAACATCGCGCTTTGGCGCGGCTACGCCTGGCGTTTGTTGGAGCTGTTTCAGGGACATTAGGCTTTGTCCGGCAATTGGTTTGATTAGCCCCGGAGGGGCGGCGGTCAATAGCCAGGGACGCAAGCCCCTGGAAGCGGCCCCCTCATTTCGGGCATCCAGCCCCGGAGGGGCGGCGGCGCCAATTGCCACACAGAGCCTAGGGTTACTGTTCTCCACCTTTCCAGCAACCCATCTGGCCGGTGCCGGAACGAGTTGGTATGGTACGGGCCTAACCGTCTCTGGAGGACTGAATATGCTCGGAACCAAGCTCGACGCATTGCCGTTTTTGCAACGCGTCGCTCAAGAATTGCTCCGCATCGATCCCGCCGAGATCAAGGTCTTGGCGGACCTCATGTATTCGTGTTACCAGCGCGACCGCTTCATTTTCCTGATCGGCAACGGCGGCAGCGGCTCCAACGCCTCGCATTTCTGTGAGGACGTCGGCAAGGGCACGCTGCGGCGCCAGGACTTTGACGACGACGCGAAAAAACGTTTCCGCGTCCTCAGCCTGACCGATAACTCGCCATACCTCCTCGCCTGGGGTAACGACGAGGGTTTTGATCGCGTGTTCGTGGAGCAGCTGAAGAACCTAGCCGGCCCCGGCGATTTGCTCATCGCCATCAGCGGCTCCGGCAACAGCCCCAATATCTTGCGAGCGGTGGAATGGGCCAACCGTCACGACATGACGACCTACGGCTGCACCGGCTTCAACGGCGGCAAGCTGCGGGCGCTGGCGCAGAAGGGTTTGCACGTTCCCCTCGATGACATGGGCATCGTCGAATCGATCCACCTGACGGCGTTTCACTGGGTCGTCGATGACCTGTACCGGCGGCTGGCGTCGTGAGTGGGGCGATGGGCTATTACCTCGGCATTGAAATCGGCGGCACGAAACTCCAGATGGGCGTCGGCGCCGACGACGGCGTGCTGGCCGGGCTATGGCGCGGCGCGGTGGACACGGCGGCGGGGCCGGAGGGCATCCGCCGGCAGATCACGCAGGCCGTGCCGGAATTGCTGGCGAAGGCGAACATCGACCGTTCGCGTCTTAAAGGCGTCGGCGTCGGCTTCGGCGGGCCGGTGGACGATGCCACGCGCACCGTCATCAAATCGCATCAGATCGAAGGCTGGGACGATTTCCCGTTGGCCGATTGGGTGTCGGAAGTAGTCGGCCTGCCGGCCGTGCTGGGCAACGACGCCGACGTGGCCGGGCTTGCCGAGGCGCTGCACGGGGCAGGGAAAGGGATTTCGCCTATCTTTTATATCACCATTGGGTCAGGAATCGGCGGTGGGTTCATCATCGACGGCGAGATATACCGCGGCGTCGGTAAAGGGGCGGCGGAGATTGGGCATTTACGAATGTTCGGGAAGGATTGGGAGGCTGGAGACTTCGGTAGCGATATTCTGGAGAATGTCGCCTCGGGTTGGTCGATCGGGCAGATGGCTCGGACGATTTTGTGCGTACGTCCAGAGGCGAGCCAAGTGCTCCTTCGCTCGGTGGAAGGGAAGCCCGAGCGAATCACCGCCTGGCATGTGGGCCAAGCGGCTCAGGCTGGGGATGATTTCGCTAGATCCATTTTGCTCTTCACTCTAGTTGAATTAGCCGAGGCCGTCTGCCATGCAATTACCTTACTCTGTCCTCGGCGAATCGTCATCGGCGGGGGCGTGGCTTTATTGGGCGAGGCGGTTCTATTCGAGCCACTTCGCGAGCTAGTCGCCCAGCGCGTGTTCAAACCCTTTGCCGGCCTCACCGAAATCCTACCGGCGGCGCTCGGCGAGGAAGTGGTGGTACATGGAGCGATTGCACTGGCCCGGCGGAAACTCGTGACTAGGGAGTGAACTGTTATGGACAAGGCAACGGCGGCGCAACGGACGCCTACCCTCGTGGTGGAGTATCTCGGTCCCGATGACTTCGCCGGAAAGGTTCTGCACCGAGCAGCGAAATACTTAGACGCGGGTGTTCAACTCCTCTGGCAGATTGATACCTACGACCAATGCGCGATTGTTCATCGGGCGAGTGGGAATCCTTACGTTGTGGAAGCAGGCGGCGAGTTGACGGGCGAGGAGGTGATCCCAGGATTTCGCTGCCCCGTTAATGATTTCCTTTTTCCGAAGGAAGCGGCGAGCGATTGGTGTATCTGAATTCCGAGCCTTAGCGCCCCCTCATTTTATTTTCCCATCGTCTTTACCCGCGCCGCCATCTCGTCCAGCAATCCCCGCTCCGTCAGGCCGCGCCAAAAGTGGTTTTCACCCATCCCGTAAGTGACCTTTCCCACGAACGGCGGTCGCGCGGCCGATAGGAATCCGTCCAGCAAATGCACCGCGTTGTTGAGGAAATAGTCGTCCGCCTCGCCGACCCAGATGTGCAGTTTGCCGCGCAGCTTGGGCCCTAGCTTCACCCAATCCTGCTCCATGCGCAGCCGCAAATCGTACTTCCGCCAGTGGTCCAACACGTCGGCGTCGATCGCGCCGGTCGCGCCGTCCCACAGCGGCTTCGGCAGGCCGTCGGCGCCGCGCGGGCCGAAAACCGCGTTCCAGGCGCACCAGTCGCGTCCCGACAATTCCCATCGCCCACCCAGACCCATCGCCCTTTCCAGCCGACACTCGTGCCGTACCGTCGTTCGCACGTCGCCGTCCACGTCGCGCGACGCCGGCCGCTCGAAGCCGTGCTTGTTCACGTAGGCGTTGGCGTCTTCGTAGATGTTAATAAGTTCAAATGCGCGAAAATCGACCGGATCGGGAGCGTGCGCCCAGGCGCCGTTGAAAAAATCGGCATAAAAGACCTGTAAAGCCAGCGCCACCCAGCCGCCCGTGGAGGCGCCGTCCAGTACACGAGCGTACGGCTCGCCGATACAGCGATATTTCTTCTCGACGTAGGGGATTAATTCCCGCGTCACCGCGTCGCCGTAAGGGCCGTTGTTGTCGGAATTGACCTGATACGGATCGCCATAAGGGCCGGCGCCGTCCAGCTGAAGCATCACCATGCGCGGCGCGTCTTCGGCGAGCCATGCCTTGCGGAACTTCGACGACTCCTCCATCTCGTCGCGCACTTCCGAGTAGCGCGTGCCGTAGCCGCCGATATGCACGCGCAAGGGGTAGCGCCGGTCCTTGTCGTGATCGAAGCCGCGCGGCAAGATGACGCCGGCGCGCAAGTCCACGGGCCGGCCGCGGAACTCGCTCAGGAGCTTGGAATGGACCCGCACGTACTTGACGTACTCTGTTTCGTCCGGCGCCTCCTCGGGCGCGGATTCGTGCGTCAGTTCAATGGGGATCACGCCGCCTTGGGCCGGATCGAGGGCCGCCTCTTTCGGATCGCTGTTCAGGTTGCCGGGCGCGTCAATGCCGCTGAAATCACGATTAACTTGCAGCACCGCCTGGACGACGTAATCTCCTTTCGGCAGCTGTGACTGGCGCTCAAAAGGAAAAGTATCGGCGCTCGCATCGACCACGATCACCGCCCCCGCCAGCCATTTCTTCACGTCGCGCCCCAAAACGGCAGACGATTTCACGTCCTCTGCGTCGATGGCGAAGCGAGGTTCCGGGTCTTTTTTGTGGCCGATAAGGATAAGGAGACGGCCTTCCGATGGTTTCACAGTCAGGCGTTTCGCTTTCGCGACCTCGAAGCGCAGCGCGGCAGGCGCGGCCTGCTCAGCGCACCCGAACAAGAGAGGCGAAAACAGCACGGCCGGCCACAATCGTTCGAGCAATTACTCCTCCTTAATCGATTCGGATAGTGGCGATTGGTCGCCGTTTTGAGAGTTGGCAGGTAGTTCCTCTCCGTGCGGAACATCCCGATTGGGGCCGGGAAGCGAGGTCTTAACGACGCCGTTCGGCGACGCCCCAGTGCGCAACACTTCAGCCAACATCTCCTTGGCCGCATCCGGCAGGGCGCTCGCTTGGATCACGGAGACTGTGTCTTCGACGGGATAATCAACCCTTTTAAGATCGACTTTATAGTTTTCGATGACGGCGTAAGAAGCTCGCGGGTCGCCGTCGCGCGGCAGGCCGACGCTGCCCGGGTTGATGACGAGCTTGTCGCCCACTTCCAAAACGTAAGGCTGATGGGTGTGGCCGACGCACACCACGTCTGCATCGACGTTCCGCAACCGGCGCGACCAAAATTCCACGTCGGGAGGGGCGTATTCGTCCAGCGGATCGCGCGGCGTGGCGTGGACCAGGAGAAAGCGGGTGTTTTCCAACGTCGTCACGCAGGTAGGCGGCAGCCGCGACAAGAAGCGCAAGTCCGGTTCTTGTAGGCGCTCGCGCGTCAGCGGCCGAGTGACGCCGGTGAGATACTTGTATCCGGTGCGGCCGTTGACGATCACGTTTTGAGCGGCGCCGTGGTCGTGATTGCCGCGCACGGCATAGCGCGCCTTGTCGCGCACCCAGGCGATGCACGGCTCCGGCTCCAGGGCGTAGTCCACCAGATCGCCCAGGAACAGGCAAACATCGTGCGGTTCAGCGGCGGCCGCTTGCAACGCCGGCCAGTTGGCGTGGATGTCCGCGATAAGTAAGATGCGCATGAACCGCCCTCACGCCTTGGAAATAGTCCTCTTTTCCTAGACCTCGCCAACCGCCGCCATGGGCAGCCGGTTGCGGCGAAACGCGCGTTCCAGTCCGGCGTCGAGAGTGCATTCGGCGCCCTCCATACGGGCGATCACCTGGCCGTCGGCGGCGAGGAAATCGAGGTCGCCCAGGGCGTGAAGCTCGGTGGCCTTGCCGATTTCCAGGGCGACGCGGGCGCCCTCGGCCGGGAAGGCGCGGCGATACTGTCGGTAGCGGGCGACGTAACAGGGCAGGCCGGGGGCGCCGCTATGGGCCACGCTCCAGAGAATCATCATCTGGAAACCGCCGTCCAGAATAAGGGGATCGGCGATCCATTTTTGGCGTAAAGGCCGTCGCATCCACTCGGCCGGGGCCGGCGCCGCGCGAAGGCGGGCGACCACGCCGCGATCATCGCAGGCTTCGACGCCCTCAATGCACTGCATATCGGGGCCGTGGAACAGGACGCGCCGATAAATCTCTTCTGGTGTGAACGAGTGCAAAGGCCGCGCAACGACTGGCCGCGCCGGCGGGGCAGGCGGCAAGTCCGTCGTCAGGATTATCTCCGCCCGCGCGTAGAGCATATCACGGCCGTCGCCGCGCACGCCGCGCAGTTCCACGGGCGTCCGATAACACCCATCCTTTTTCACCGCTTTACCGGCCAGGACGCGTAACGTGGGCGGCGCGTCGCCGTCCAGGACGACGCCGTGCAAGACGCGCAGGTCGTCGCAGCCGTGGAAGGTCAGGCCGGCGTTTTCGTGCACGGCGCCGTGGGCCAGCCATTCTAGCGTCAGCGCCAACGGCAGCACCGGCCGGCCGTCGAGGACGTGCGCCTCCAGCACCGGATACTCGGCAAGGCCCAGAACATGCTCGAAGGCTGTGGCGAGGTTGCGCGCCGGCGCGGGGGGCATCTGACTCCCTCCCCCCTTGCGGGGG
>DHJA01000045.1:49912-55030 GCA_002404095.1 Planctomycetaceae bacterium UBA4732
CTCCCCCGCAAGGGGGGAGGGGGCAAGAGGCGCGCGTGTGCCGGCGGCCAGCGCCACGATTTCGACGGCCCGATCCGCGCCGCGCAGCTCCTGAACCAGATATTCCGCCCCGGTTTCCAGCGCGATCAGGCCGACGCCTTCCTGATCGAAAAGCTTCTTGAGGGCAGGCGTCACCATGCCGCCGGCCCACGGTCCCCAGTTGACCGAGACAACGCGACAACTCGGCAGCAGCCGGGCGTAACGCTGGGCCGACTTGTTCAGCACTTCATTGGCGATGGCGTAATCGACCTGTCCCGTTCGGCCGAAGCGGCCCGTGGACGACGAAAACAGCACCATCGCCCGCAGGTCGTCCGGCGCCAAGGCCGCGAGGACGTTGCGCAACCCATCGACTTTCGTGCCGTAAACGCGATCAAATTGTTCCTCCGTTTTGTCCGCAATAAGGGCGTCCGCCAGTACGCCGGCGCCGTGGACGAGGCCGCGCACCGGGCCGTATTCCGCGCGGACGGAGCGCAACACCTCCGCCACAGCCTCGGCGTCGCGCACGTCCACGGGATAGTAAACGGCCCGTCCGCCGGCCGCTTCTATGCGATCCAATGTTTGGCGTGTTTCGCGCTGGGCGGTGAGTTTGCGGTAGCGTTCGCCGATAACTCTTGGCGTGGCGTCATCGTTGAGATGCAAACCGAGCGCCCGCTTGATCTCGGCCTCGACCGTGAGCGGCGCCAACCAATCGGGTTCGCGCTCCGGCGCCGCGCTGCGGCCAAGTAGCACCAACATCGGCCGGAACGCCCGCGCCAGCGCGACCGCCGCTTCCGCCGTGACGCCGCGGGCGCCGCCCGTTGCCACGATCACGTCGCCCGCCGCGAACGGCGTCGCGGTGCCGGCCTCGGCGAGCGGCCGCACTTCCCGGATGAGGGTACGCCGCCCGGAGCGGCTTAGACCGACTTCCGCCGGGCCGGCCAGCAACAATTCTTCCGCCAACACATCCGCCGCCTGATCTGCGTCGGCCCAGTCGCCGCCTAAGTCAATCGCTTTGCACTGGACTTCCGACCATTCCCAGCCGGCCGTCTTGGCGAGGCCGGCAAGGCCGCCATCCACCGGGTCGCGCCGCGGATCGAGATTGCCAAGACCGAACGCCCCGTCCATCCGCGAGACCGTCACGAAGAGCGCGCCGCGCGCATTGCGCAGAGCCGCGGCGACTCGTTTGGCGCCGAACAGGGCGTCTTTCAAGAGGCCGTCGTCCGCCCGTCCCGAAGGCGCCAGGATTATCAGACCGCCGAGTGAAGCGGGCGGTTCCAGATCGCGCAGGGCTGCCGCCGGCTCCAGGCGCGTGCGGTAGCCCTTGCGGCCCAGACGTTCCGCGACGCGGCCGGCCAGATCGGCGGCGTCGGACGCAATCCAAATCTCGGCGCCGGCCGTGATGTGGATTGGCACGCGTCGTTGGCCGTCGGATAGCGCAACGGCGTATACGACGCTGCGCTTAAGGGCATCAACCCTTGTTTGGATAGGTAGAGTCGCTGATTGCGAGCCGGCGGTGTGAGCCGCCGGAGAAGAGACGGCGGTTGCGCCGTTGCTCTCCGCGAGGAAGGCGGCGATGTGGCGAAGGCTATGCAGCGTACCAAGGTGTTCCGGCTTGACCTGCGGCGCCTCCGGCAAGCGCTCCTGCAACGCCGACAAGATTTCGACGCGCTTGATCGAGTCGATGCCGAGGTCGGCGTCCATCGCCATGTCCAGTTCCAGCATCTCCGCCGGATAGCCCGTCTTCTCCGCGATTACTTCCAAGAGTACCGCAGTCACATTCTCTAAATTGGCGGACAAGTCGGCCGGTTCATCAGGCGAGCCGGCGGCGTGAGCCGCCGGAGGAACCACAACGGCTGCGCCGTTGCTCCCTGCGAGGAAGGCGGCGATTTGGCGAAGGCTATGCAGCGTGCCAAGGTGTTCCGGCTTGACCTGCGGCGCCTCCGGTAAGCGCTCCTGCAACGCCGACAGGATCTCGACGCGCTTGATCGAGTCGATGCCGAGGTCGGCGTCCATCGCCATGTCCAGTTCGAGCATCTCCGCCGGATAGCCCGTCTTCTCCGCGATTACTTCCAAAAGCACCTTTTCTACCCGCTCATTGTCGGCAACGACTGCCTGCTCCCAAAGCGGGTCCAACACGGCTGACACAGCCGTGGCACCCTGCGCCACATGGTGTGCCACGGCTGTTTCAGCCGTGTTTCTTGCTGCGACAACCTCGGGCGGAGCGGGCAAGGACGGCAATGGCGTGATCAGCGTCGGCGTCACGCCCATTGCGGCTTGCAAATAGCGCTGATGCTGTTCGACCAGCAGATGGACGGTACGGTGCGCCGTCTCCTGGCCCTCCAGGAACTGACGATGTAGCTGGGCCGTCTGTTCCTGCATTTTCTGTAAGGCGCTCAGGCTTTCGCGCGTCTCACGCAAAGCCTGCTGGACGGCCGACGCATCGGCGACCGGCGAAGGAGATGACGGCGCCGGCGTAGTGGGCCCTGGCGGCAGAGGAAGGGGTCGGTTCATCGTGGGTGAAGAACTTCCGTTCGGTATGGGGCGATGCGCAACTTGGCGAGCCGGGGGCGTTAGCCCCCGGAGGGGCGGACGGCTCGGCTTCGGTTTGCGATAATTGGCGCCGCAAATCGGTACCAACAAGGTGGGCTTGCCGCCGTCCGCCGGCGGACGCGGCGGAGCGCCGGCGTCCCAGGCTTTCACATCGACGCCGTAACCCAGCACCGCCAGACAGGCCAGGCAACAGGCCAGGTCAAAGACGCCGGAGCGCTGGCCGTTCGAGGCGTCCAGGGCCAGCGCCTCATGTTCGCGGCCGCTCAGGATGGCGCCGACCATGCTCGTCAGCCGGGCGCCGGGGCCGACTTCCAGGAAAGTACGCACACCGGAGCGAAATAGCTTCTCAATCTCCGCGACCCATTCGACCGGCCGGGCCAGTTGGCCGGCCAATAGGTCGCGCGCTTCGCCTGCGTCCTCCGGGTAGGTCGCCGCCGTGGTATTGGCGTAAACGGGCACGGCGCCCGGATGAATCGTGGCCTTTTCCAGCACGGCGCGGAAGGCCGGCTCGGCGTTCGCCACCTGCGGGCTGTGGAACGCCGCCGCGACGGATAAGCGCGTCACCCGCACCTGCCGCGCGGCGAACGCCGCCGTCGCCCGTTCGATCTCCGCGATCGAACCGGACAGCACCGTTTGCTGTGGCGCATTCATATTCGCCAATACCAGATCGATTTTCTCTTCCGTCAAGACTTGGGCGATAGCTTCGGCGGAGGCTTGCACCGCGAGCATTCCTCCCGCCACGCCGGCGGAGGGCGCGGCCATGAGTCGGCCGCGCTCCACTGACAAGACATGCAAGTCGGCGGCCGAAATCCTGCCGGCGGCGCACAGGGCGACCAGTTCGCCGTAGCTATGGCCGGCGAATGCGTCGGCGCGCACGCCGAATGATTCCAGCACACGCCAGGCGCCCAAGTTGACGGCGCCGAGGGCTGGTTGAGCCGCGTCGGTGGCGCGCAGGGCGGCTTCGTTGGCGGAGCGCTCTGCCGGCGTAAAGGCGCTCAGCGGATAAATCAGATCGCACAAGCGCGTCTCTTTATCCGCGTAAGCGCGATCCGCTTCCGCAAGCGATTCATGCGCCAGCGGGAAGGTACAGACCAGATCACGCAGCATTCCCGGATACTGCGCGCCCTGCCCAGAGAACAGCACGGCCAGCTTGCCGGCCGGGGCGCCGGCGCCAAAGCACGCGCCGTCCGGGTTACGCCAAGATTTCTTGTGGGGATGCTTGCTCAACATCGCCCGCGCGCCGGCGATCATTTTCGCCAAGTCAGTTCGCTCGCGCTGTACGGGCAGCATCAGCCGGCAAGCAGCGTCCGCTTTCCACGCCGCGCGCGCCTCGGCGCCGCGCATACGCAGCTCGTCCCAAGAGCAATCAATCGGCCACGCTGCCAGCTGGGCTTCGAGGGCGTTGGCGCTGTCGGCGCTGAAGGCCAACAGCTGCACATCGCCGTCCCAATCGACCTCCGCCATGCCGGGTTCGGCTTCTTCAAGGACGCAGTGGAAATTACTGCCGCCGAAGCCGAACGCGCTGACGCCGGCTCGCCGCGGATGATCCGGCGACGACAACCACGGCCGTTTCTCCGTATTGACGTAGAACGGCGTCCGCCCGCCCTGCAGCACGTCGAGCGGCTTATCCACCTTTAGAGTGGGCGGAAGGACTTTATGATGCAGGGCCAGCGCCGCCTTGATGAGACCGGCCGCGCCCGCCGCCGCTTTGGTGTGGCCGATTTGCGACTTTACCGATCCCAATGCGCACCACGTTCCCGACCGACCCGATTCCTGATAAACCTCCGCCAGCGCCGACGCTTCAACGGCGTCGCCGACGCGCGTGCCGGTGCCGTGCGCCTCGACCATCTCGATGGTGTCGGGACTGACGCCGGCGATGCGATAGGCGGTGCGCAGGGCTTCGACTTGGCCGGACGCTTTCGGAGCATAAACCGCGTTGCCTTTGCCGTCGCTCGACGCGCCGATACCGCGCACTACGGCGTAAATCTTGTCGCCGTCGCGGCGGGCGTCGTCGAGCCGCTTCAGCACCAACACACCTAAACCCTCGCCGAGGATGGTGCCGTCAGCAGCGGCGTCGAACGGCCGGGCGTTCCCGGTCGGCGACAGCGCCGGCGTTTTGCTGAAGCACATGTACATAAAGATATCGTTAAAGGTGTCAATGCCGCCCGTGACCACCACGTCGGCCCGATGCGTCTCCAACTCCATCGCGGCGAGGTGCAGCGCCCCAAGCGAACTGGCGCAAGCGGCGTCCACGACGCAGTTGGCGCCGCCGAGGTCGAAGCGGTTGGCGATGCGGCCGGCCACGACGTTGCCGAGCAAGCCGGGGAAAGAGTTCTCCTGCCAGCCGACGTAAGAATCCGCGATGCGCTCGACCACGTCATCGGCGACGGCTTGGTCCACGCCGGCTTCTTTTAACGCCCGGCGCCAGATTGGATGACCCAGCCGCGCGCCCAGCGGGATGACCAACTCCAACGTGCCGGTGACGCCGAGCATGACGCTGACGCGGCGGCGGTCGAGCGGCTTAAAAGTGGGCGACTCGCTCCGCGAGTC
>DHJA01000184.1:0-4327 GCA_002404095.1 Planctomycetaceae bacterium UBA4732
GGCTTCGAGTCCTCCGAGCACGACGTCGAGCCGTGGATGACACTGGCGCTCGAGGCCTGCGGCGACCACGGCGGGGCCCGGGGGGGGCGGGGGGGGAGACGCGCCCCCCTGGGGGTCGCGGCTAAACGGCCGGCGCGGCCGCGTTATCGAAGTCATCGTCGTGCTGACGGCCGTCGTGATCGCCGCCGTCAGCGCACGCGATTTCGCGTGGGGCGCCAACGACAAGAGCCGCCTGGCCACCGTCGAATGTCTGGTCGATTACCACACCTTCGCCATCGACCGCTCAACGTGGTTCGCCGAGACCTGCGACATGATCCGTCCCCACCCCGACGGACCTTTTTTCTCCGACAAGCCGCCGGTGATGGCCCTCCTGCTTGCCGTGCCGTATCAGGTGATGCAATCCGTCTTCGGTATACGCGCCGCCGACCATAAAGAAGTCTTTTGCTATCTTCTGACGCTCTTTTCCTCCGGTCTCGCCTACGTCGTCGCCGTCTGGTGCGTCTTTCGACTGGGCCGCGTCGTCGGCCTGTCGCCTGGTTGGGCCGCCGCGCTCACGGCGAGCTTCGCCCTGGCGACCATCGCCCCGGTCTACGCTCGTCACGTCAACAGCAGTCTGCCTACCCTCGCCGCCGCGCTCGCCGTCGTTTTGAACCTTGCGGCGATCCGCAAGCGAACCGATTCCGCTGATTCTTTCTCCCTCCCCCACAAGGGGGGAGGGGGCAAGAGCGGCCGGCTCTTGCTCATCGGCGCCTTGTGCGGGTTCGCCTATGCCCTGGAGCAGCCGACCGGCGGCCTGCTGCTGGCTGCCGCCGTCGTGACAGCGGCCGTGCGCCTGCGCCCCCCGTCCGTTATCGTCTGGATCGTGCTGGCCGCTCTGCCGTGGGGGATTCTGCACCACGCGGTCGTTTACGGCTACACCGGCATGATCGGCCCGGCAGGGGCCAACCCGGCATTCTGGGACTATCCCGGTTCACAGTTTGACGCTCATGACCTGACCGGCCGTTGGAACCACGCCGGCCTCGGCGATTTCATCGCCTACGCCTTTCTTCTGCTGTTCGGCTCGCGCGGCTTCCTCTTGTCCAACCCGACGCTATTGCTGGCCGTACCGGCGGCGGGATGGGCGTTGTGGCGGTTGCCGGCCGCGCGCGTGGAGACGGTCTGTTTCGGCCTCTGGTGCCTCGGCGTCTGGCTGCTGTACGCGGCCCTGTCCACTAACTACGGCGGCGCCTGCTGCTCGATTCGCTGGTTCGTGCCGCTGCTGGCGCCGGCCGTCTACTGGCTGGCGCTGATGCTGCGCGACTTACCTCAATTTCGGATGGATTTTATCGTATTCAGCGGATGGGGTGCGGTTTTGGCGGCATACTTCTGGGTCTACGGGCCGTTCGGTGCCTTCGATTATCAGCCGAGCTTTCCGTATTTCTTCTGGTCGGTGCAGGCGGCCGGCTGCTTCATATGGTTGATTTACCGCGCAGCAGTCCCCATAAGTGCGGCGCCGCGCCTATGACCACGCCGACAAAGAGGCCGGCCACATGGGCCGTGTTGGCGACCGGCCCGATCACGCCGCTCATGCACACGAACAGCCAAGCGATCAGCAAAACCACTACGCGCGGGTTGAGTGTGAGGCCCAACGCCGGCGAGTACCGCGACTTCATCCACAGATAGCCGAATAGGCCATAGATCACGCCAGACATGCCGCCGAACGCCGGTTCGGAATGGACCGAGAGGGCGCCGTCCTCCCAGGTGATCGTCAGGTAAAACTGGGCGACGTTGGAGACAACGGCCGTTAGCAGGATCAGCGCCAGATACCGCCAGGCGCCGCGCCGCGCTTCGATCAGGGAACCGAACTGCCAGAGTACCACCATATTGAACAGCAGGTGGACCAGGCCGAAATGCAGGAAAATCGGCGTCACCAAACGCCACACCTCTCCGTGTCGGATCTCTTGCAGTCCGACCAGCCATACATGTCCAAGGCGACCCTTTACCTTTCCGACTAAGAACGGTGTGATCGACAGAGCCTGTTGGACAGGACTGGTGGACACATCCAGTTCCGGCGACTGCCCGAACAAAATCTTGAAAGCGGCGGGCGAAGCGATTCCGCCATTCGCATAGATCAGATATCCGGTATGGGCGATGAATACGAGGACGCTCGCGGCGATCAGTCCGTAAGTCCACAGCCCTGGCCGCGGCGCCGTCTCCGGTTGAGGCCGCGCGGATGGCGCGGCGTCTTCCGCGTCGGCCTCTCTTTCGCGGCGGCGCCGCAGCGTCGCGGCGGCTTGCCGGGCGGCGGCGAAGCGTGGGTCGGCCGGGTTGCTGGTGAAGTCGGCCAGCTCCTTGCGAGCTTGGGTCAGCCGGTCCTCGTCGCACACCCAGACGGCGCAGCTGTCCGGCAGACGCTCCACGTGCGTCTCGATCTGAAGAGTTTCAAGGTGGTCGGCGAGGGTCTGAGCCGCGTCGGCGTTCGGCAGTGTGGCGAGCTGTCGCATCGAGGGTTCCTGGCGGGCCTCCTGGCATGGCGAGCCGCCGGGTTTATCCCGGCGGGCTGGGCGGACCTTCTCATGCTACGGCTGACGGCGGGCGAGTCCAAGGGCGTGAAGGGCGACCGGCGATTTGACTGGCCCCTGGCCGCGACCTAGGATTGCGACGATCCCTCCGACTCTATCGGTTCTATCATGAACACATACGCGAACATTAAAAGCGCCGCTGTCGGCAACCGCAAGCCGGCGGAACGCCGTCGCGCCAAAAGGCTCTCGCCCGCCCGGCTGACGCCGTGCGTGATCCGGCCGGCGGACGGCGCCGAAATGCCCGGCTGGGTGCATAACCTGTCGGTCGTCGGCGGCGGCCTTCTTGCCGGCCGGTCGTTCGCCCCGGGCGCGGTCCTGACGGTCCTGTTCATCAACGCCGCCCACACTTTCGCGCTTTCCGCCGAGCTGCGCGTCGTGCGCTGCTATCGCGTCGTCAACGGCGACTACTACCTGGGCGGCCCATTCGCGCAACCGCTGCGCCATGATGAGATTTTGCCGTTTATGATGTGAGACGGGTCGAGCGTAAAAGGGCGGGGGAAACCCCCCCCCCCCCACCCAAAAAAACGCAGGGGGGGGGGGGGCCCCGCCCCCCTCCCCCCGCCCGCGGGGGGCGCCCGGCGCATCTACGGACCGACCACGGCGCGCCGGTGGGCGTACGCCGACTCGAAGGCGCTCGACGAGTTCCTCGCGCTCGCGTACCACCAGGAGCGCGACCTCGACTGCGTGATCGTCCGCCTCTTCAACACGGTCGGCCCGCGNNCCCCGCCCTTTTCGGACAGACCCTTACAGGTCTCGCTCACGCCACGACGCGGTTGCGCCCCTCGTGTTTCGCCTGGAAAAGCTTTTCATCCGCTCGGCTAATGAGTTCGTTCGGCGTGAGCGCATCCTCGCCGGTCGTCGCGGCTACGCCGACGCTTACCGTGAGCGGAAACGCCTTGCCCTCGTACTGAAAGCAGCGCTGCTCCACCTGAGCGCGGATGCGCTCCGCGACGGCGACGCCGCCTTCCAGGTTGGTTTCCGGCAGGACGACGGCGAACTCCTCGCCGCCGTAGCGGGCGAACAGCTCTTCCTTCCGAACATGGCCTTTAACGCAGCTGGCGACCTCGCGGAGCGTGAAATCGCCGCCGAGATGGCCCAGATCCTCGTTGATCGCCTTGAAGCGGTCGAGGTCCAACATGATGAGCGCCAACGGCCGGCCGTAACGGGCCGAGCGCGACAGCTCGCGGTCGAGAAACTCCAGGAGATAGCGCTTGTTGTGGATGTCGGTCAGGGCGTCGATGATGGTGAGGCGGTAAATCTCTTCGTGGTATTCGGCCTCGACGTTGCCGCCGGCGAGGAAGCGATAGATGCAGTTGCCGACGCGCAGATAGTCGCCGTCATTGAGTTTGCAAATGGAAGCGGGCACGTCGTTTACGAAAGTACCATTGGTGCTTTGCAGATCGACGGCGTAATAGCCGTCGGCGCCGGGTTGGATGCGGGCGTGGCGCCGCGACACGGAATGGTCGTTGATGCGGATGTCGCAATCGTTTCCGCGGCCGATTACCATGGGCGCGTCGGTCAGCGCATAGCGGGCGCCCATTCCTGGGCCGGTGGGGTAAATGTGGACCACGCAGGCGTCGCGGCGGGTCGAGGAGACCAACCGATCCCGTGCGGTGACCCAAGTTTCCGTGGCCATTTCCATAGGGGTGCCTCGTTGCAAACGGAAGGACCGTTGAATGGATTCTAGGCCATAAACGGTAGATAGGCCAACCCCCCCCCCCCACGAGTTTAGCCGCGACCCGAAGGGGAGCGCGTCTCCCCCGCGC
>DHJA01000184.1:4423-7441 GCA_002404095.1 Planctomycetaceae bacterium UBA4732
CTTCGGGTCGCGGCTAAACGGGGTCGCGCTCAACTCGCGCCAACGAAACGCCGACTTCGACTGTTGTATCTTGTGAAGTCCCATGTTACGGTAAGGTTTTGCATCCAGGCGCCGTGTATCATCTCAACCCGCGCGGCCGGTGGAGGTTTGTAATGGCTAAGAAGCTTCCCGACGATGAATCCTCGGCCGAATCGGCCCCTCAAAAACGCGCCAAGCCGCCCAAGCTGGACGCCGAAACCGCCGTCCAGACCGACGCGCCCCCCAAGTCCAAGAAGAAAGCCAAGCTTGAAACCGGCATCGCTGCCAAACCCGGCCTGTCGGCGTACTTCAACTTCAGCAAAGCGGCGCCCACCGGCGTCTGGGGCATCGATCTCGGCCAATGCGCCCTCAAAGCCGTCCGCCTCGAAGTCATCGACGGCGCGGTCACGGCCACCGCTTTCGATTACGTCGAACACGCCAAAATCCTCAGCCAGCCCGACGCCGACCCCGACGAGCTGACGCGCGAAGCGCTCGCCAAGTTCCTCTCGCGCAACACCCTCCGTGGCGACACCGTGGCCATCAGCGTCCCCGGCCAGAGCGGCTTGGCGCGCTTCGTCAAGCTGCCGCCCGTCGAAGAGAAGAAGATCCCCGACATCGTCAAGTTCGAGGCCAAACAACAGATCCCTTTTAACCTCGATGAAGTCGTTTGGGACTATCAGAAGCTCGGCGTCAACGAGTTGGCGCCCGGATTCGTCGAGACGGAAATCGGCCTGTTCGCCATGAAACGCGACATGGTGAACCGCTACCTTCAGCACTTCAAGGAAGTCGGCGTCGAAGTCCATTTGGTGCAGATGGCGCCGTTGGCGCTGTGCAACTTCGTCGCCTACGACTTGCTCGGCCAGGAAGTCGGCGCCGCCGCGGCGGAGGCAACGGACAAGAGGCGCTGCGTGACCGCTCTCGACATCGGCGCCGACAGCAGCAACCTCGTCATCACCGATGGCGGCCGGATCATCTGGCAGCGGCCGATTCCCCTCGGCGGCAACCATTTCACGCGCGCCCTGACCAAAGACCTCAAGCTGACCTTCGCCAAAGCCGAACACCTCAAACGCAACGCCGTCAAGTCGCCCGATCTCAAAAAGATTCTGGCTTCGCTCAAGCCGGTGTTGAGCGATTTCGTCGGCGAGGTGCAGCGGTCGCTCGGCTACTTCACCAACACGCACCGCGACGCCCAGATCGAGTACATGGTCGGTCTCGGCAACGCCTTTCGCTTGCCGGGTCTGCAGCGCTACTTGGGCGAAAAGCTGCAAATGGACGTACGCAAGCTCAGCAAGATGGAGCGGCTGACCGGCGACGCCGTGGTCAGTTCCGCGACGTACACCGAGAACATCCTGAGTTTCGCGGTGGCTTACGGGCTGGCGTTGCAAGGGTTGAAGAAGACGCGGTTGCAGACGAACCTGCTGCCGAGTGAGATTCGCGCCGAACGGGCGGTGCGCGGCAAGAAGCCGTGGGCCGTGGCCGCCGCCGCGTTGCTCATGTTCGGTCTTGGCGCGCTCGGTTTCAGTTACTACCTCGGCTATCAGGCGTTCGGCGCCCCGGTGGTCAAGGACGCCGAGACCAAGGCGGAAAAGGTTGCCAAGACGGCGGAAGGCAACGAGACGACGTTCACCGAGACGAAGGACGCCGCTATCAAAGAGGAGATAGCGGTCAGGAGCATCGTCGCCGGCCAGTTCGAGCGCAAAGACTGGTTGGAGCTGACACGCTTCGTATTCGGCAAGGCCGTGCCGCAACCCAACGGCGAAAACTTGCCCGCGGCCGCGGCTGTCCAGGCGAAATACTGGGACCAGAAAGGCAAGGGCATGAGCGGGAAGGCAGCCTGGGAAGACTTCCTGAAGCATCCGGAGGGCAAACCGCCGGCCCCGAAAGAAGCGTCGCCGACCCCGATAGGAGGGCTCGCTGGCGCCGTCAAGCCGTCCGTCCTCGTCGAAGAACTGCCCGCCGGCATCGACGATCTTGTGCAGTTCAACATCGAATACTTCGACCAGCGTTACAGCGACGACCTGAGCGCGGCCTGGACGCAGATCAAGGACCAGGACAAGGTGGCCAGCACGGGCGACACCGCCTCCTTCCTGTCCTACGTCAAGTCGGACGATCCCGCCAAGGCGCCGGAGGGCAAAGGCTGGGTCATCGAGATTCACGGCACGACCTATCACCGAGACCCCAAGGAATTCATCCGCGACACGCTGATGGACAACATCTATCGCTTTAGTCTCAAGGCCGGCGAGCCGCCGACCGAAGCGCCTGTCGTCGCGCCGGTGGGTCTGACGCCTCCCGGCGCCGGTGCGGCGCCGGCCACTCCAGCCGCCCTGGCAAAAGATGAGGACGCCTACATGGGCAAGATCAGCCATGTCGTCCTATTCGCCGCCCCTTCCAACCCGGCGTCGAGCATCGTGGGCCAATCGGTCCTCGACACGGTGGTGAGGAGCGTCGGCGCGGCCGGAGACCCATCCGCTTCGCCGATGAATAGTATGTCCCCGTCGGGGGGCATGCCGTCGATGCCGTTAACGCCGTCAACGATGCCTGGCGGCGTCCCCGGCGGTGGAGGAGGCGCCGGGACGGCGCCAAGCCGCGACAGCTGGCGGCCGTTGTCTCCGTTCATGGGCGGCGGCGGGACCGGCGCCGGCGGCTTTGGCATACCGGGCGCCGCATTGCCGTCTGTGGAACTCTACTCGAAACAGCCCGGCGCCAAGACGACGGCTCCCTCGTCCAACAATCACCAGCGCACGGAGTTCGTCGTCCTGTTCATTTGGAAAGAGCTGACGCCGTCCGACGGCCTCCGCGGCGACGACGGTTTGCCGCCGAAACCGCCGATGGGTCTGCCGGGCCAGACGCCTGCGACGCTCCCGCCGGCCGCGGCGCCGGCGGAGGCGGCGCCGCTTACCGCGAAGTCCAGTGGTGAGTGAACGGGTATTACGAGCCGCGACCGTAAGGAAGCGCTTCTTAGACTGTCGCCGGATGCCCGCTCCCTTACCAGTACTTTCA
>DHJA01000184.1:7572-13254 GCA_002404095.1 Planctomycetaceae bacterium UBA4732
ACGGCGAGCGGAGCGTAAGGGGTATATTCTGGGCGTTCGTTGTTCCTCACGCGGAGCGTGAGGAGTACTTTTTGAAAGTACTGTTACGGTCGCGGCTCGTCGATTCTGATACGAAACTACTTGCCGGGAGTCATCCGATGAAAAAAATAGATAAAGACGCCCTGATGAAGCAGAAATTCTGGATCTTGTTAGGCGTCTTCGCCTTGCTGTGGATCGTCTGCCTGTCGTTCATTGCCGTCAACGCCGGCGGTCCAGTCGATGAGGCCAAGAAAAGCTACGACGCGGCCAAAGCCGCCGTCGATAAATACCCGACGCCTAAGAACGAGTCGTTCAACCCGCCCTGGCGGAAGTACGGCGAGACGTTCACCAAGCATAAAAACGAAGTCTGGAAAGTCGCCTGGGCCGGCGATCCGGTCAAGGACAGCGATACGGTCTCCGCCGGCCGAAATCGCTGGCCGGGCCAAAAGGACATGTACGGCTGGCCGAGCGAACCAGAACATCCGCTCAATGACGTGTTGCTCTACCCGAGCAGTCCGTTCGAGCCGCGTCTCCGCGACTGGTACAAGACCAAGGAGGTGTACGGGCAGCAGTTCACGGCCTTGCAGCTGGACCTGGTAGGGACGCCGCCTGCCAAGGGACAGCTCCCGACCAGCCCGCTGGGCGCCGTGACCTTCAAAGGCGGTTTTGACGGCGTTATGAAGCCCATCGATTTCGATGCGATCACCACCCACACGCCGGACACCGAGGAATGCTGGCTGGCCCAGGAAGACTTCTGGGTCAAGCGCGAGCTGCTGTATGTGGTTCAGAACGCCTTGTCGATGGCCGCCCGCCTCGACCCAGTGGCCGACGCCAAGGCCAAGGATACGGAAGACGCCAAGGACAAAGAAACGCCGCCCGCCAAGGACGCCAAGAACCTGGGCCAACAAGTCTTCCGCAACGCCAGCTGGGAGGTGACTCTCAAGTTCGACAAGGACGACAAGAACCAGACGCGAATCAGCCCCGACAGCCGGATCAAGAACGTCCATGTCAGTCATCGAGAGCAGGATTTGGGCAATCCCACGATCGACGGCGTCTTTTTCCGCCTGATCCAGGGAGAAACCAGGAAGACGTTTTACTTCCAAGGACCGAAAGTGCCCTGGGACAAGGACGCCCCCTTGGGCAACGATAAAAGCTGGCCGATGCCGTCGGTCAATCCGACGAAGCCGGTGGAGCTGGAACAGGTGTTCGACCGGAGCAATACGCCGATCGCTTCCATCGACGAAATCCGCATTCCCTATTTGTCGAACCGCAACGCCAACCGGCCGTTGGTGGCGGCCAAGCCGTCGCGGTTCGGCAAGAAGGAAGAGCCTGCCGCCGATCCGACGAAGGTCGCGCCGCCGGGGGCCGGCGCCATGGGTAGTATGCCGCCTGGTGGGCCAGGCATTCCCCCGATGTCAAGCGGAATGATCGGCGGCCCCATGTACGGAATGCAGACCGGAGGAAAGGGCGCCTCCGGAGGGCTAGGGGGCGCGCAAGGGTCCGCCAACGTGACGCCGAACTTTGGTTTCGACCGGGAGCGTTATCTTTTCGTGACGGACCAGAGCCGGCACTTGCCGCTGGCCATGACCTTGGCCGTGGACCAGTCGCACTTGAACGAAATCCTGGTGGCGCTGGCCAACTCGAAGTTGCGATTCCAGACGACCCAGGTGGAGTTTCGCCGTGAGCCCGCCGGCGCGAGCGCGAACTCGACCGCGGGCAATGGTTTTCCTCAGCCAGGCTCTGGCGGGTTAACCCCGTCCTCCCCGCCTGGAGAGGATTTTCGTCGAACTCCGGCGGTCCCGCCGGGCGGCATTGGGATGATGTCGCCGGACGGTACGGCGTCCACGGCGCCGACGCCAGCGTCGGACAATCCGAATCTGGTGGAGTTGACCGTCTACGGCATCGCATCGCTGTACGAACGGCCGTCCGAGAAGCCGGCTGAAGAGAAAAAATGAGTAGCGTCTCCGTTTGTCCCATAGGATCTATAGGTCCTATGGGACAACCAGAGATGTGACTGAAAAATCACCATTCGGGCGCCGACCGGCGCCTCGGGAGGGAACGGTTCCATGGGACTGAAAGACATCAACTATAAGCAGCTTCTTCTCGACCGCGGCGAGCGCTTCGGACTAGGCGCGGCCGGCGTGATCACGCTGTTTCTGGTGGCGACGTTATTTTTCCCCGGCATGGGCTTTATGAGCGGCAGTTCCGGGTCGAACGCCGACGCGCTCGATAAGGCCTCCAAGACCGTGCAAAACGGCTTAGACAACGACAAGCCGACCCAGGCGGACGCTCCCGACGAAACGACCAAGAAACAGAAACTGGTGGCGTTCAACTTCGACATCCTCGACGCCGAAAAGACGAAGAGCTACGCCGTCGCGGGCCTCTTCAAGTCGGACCACGGCGGCGCCCTCACACGGCAGATGCCGGAGCTGTTTCAGCCCAAGGAATCGGCCGTCGCCGTGGTCCGCTTGCAACTGCCGTCCCTCGCGTTTAGTAAAAACTTCGACCAGGTTCTTGTCTTGGACGACGCCTCCACGAATGGCGCGGCCGGCGGCAAGATGCCATCTTCCATGCCGAATGCCAAACAGCTCGCGGCTATCTACAGCGGCGTGTCGAAAGGCGCAATGGGGGAGGCGTCGCCTTTCGACCCCAGGGCCACCCTTGCCAAGCCCCCCGCAAAGCGCCGCCACCGGAATATCTTTGCAGGCAACGACGACGGCAACGGAGAAGGCGACTATAAGCACGGTTTTGTAGACATCGGAAATATCGGTTCGATTGCCAGCAAAAAAATAGCCGAGCAGGCTTTTCCCGTGCGCGCCGCCGAGATCGTGGCCTCGTTCCCTTACAAAGCCCAAGTGCAGGAGTTCCAGGACAAACTCGGCTTGGCCGACGGTCCGCAGGTTCTGTCAGAGCCATCGCTGGAAACCACTAAAGACAAGGTGCAGGTGCAGCTGCGAGCTTTTCGCTTCCTCGGCGTCCGGTTGGAACGCCGGCAGGTGGACGCCGAAGGCAAGCCCATCGACGAACAGGGCAAGAAGGTGGACGCCAAGGGCGGCTGGGCCGAGGTCGATCTGGAGGACGGCTACAAGACCCTTATTATCCGCGACGCCAAGCGCTTCGAGGACGAAGACCCCAAGCTGTTGCCGGTCATTTTGGACCCCCGCCTCGTCATGAGAAAGTTGCTGACGTTTGGCGACCGGCGCGTTCCGCCCGTGGATGAGTATCCGAAAATCGAGGACGAACTGCCGGGCCTGAAGGCGACCGTGGAAACCCTCAACAAAAACCCCAACCTGGTGCCCGCCGGCCCGTCGCTCATCAACCGGGACTTTAGCGTTTTCGACGTGGATCCCGGGACAAGCGCGGGCTCGGCGACGATGCAGCCCGGCAGCAGCGGCAGCAGGCCGCCTAACGGTTTGACGCCGGCCGTCCCGCCGCCGGGGTTTAGCGGCTCCCGTCCCTTTAACCCCTCGTCCTTTGCCAGCCCTGGCAGTTCCGCCGACAAGGGGGTCGCCGCCGCCTACGGCGCCTACGGCGCTGGCGGCTTGCAAGCGGGTCAGGAGTACACCATCCCGGATTACTGCTTGATTCGCTTGTTTGACGTGACTGTCGAGCCGGGCAAGACCTACGAGTACCGTATGCAAGTGCGCATGGGCAATCCGAATTTCGGCCGTCCCGACGCGGCTTCGCAGGGTTTCGCGCGTTTGCCCGAGCTGCCGGCCAAAGACTGGTACGTTCTGCCGGAAAAGGTAACAGTGCCGCTCGACCTCAACTACTACGCCGTGGACCAGGCCAAGCTGGACGCCGAGGCGCCCAAGGAGCCGAAAGACCCGACCCAGCCGAAAGAACCGAAAGAACCGAAAGAGCCGAAAGAGGCGAAGCTGCCGGTCCAGGCCGTCAAGGAGAATCAAACGGTTCTACAGATTCAGAAGTGGTTGGAAGTCCTCAAAACCAAGCGCGAGGAACAGCCCATCGGCGACTGGGTGATCGCCGAGCGCGTGGTGGCGACGCGCGGCGAGCCGATCGGCCCGCAAAAGGTCGAAGTCCCCTATTGGCGTGAGACGCAGGATCGCTTCACGATGATGGAGGAAGCTCCGCGGAAGGCCGGCCGCACTTCTAGGGGGCCGCCCACGGTCGAAGTGCAGTTCTCGGAGGCCGACGAGCCGGTCCTCGTGGATTTCACCGGCGGCGACGCGACCTATAAGCGGACGCAGCCCAATGGGGCCGGCCAGGCGCTGCCGGTCACGGATAAAGCGGCCGTGGAAGTGCTGCTGTTGATGCCGGACGGCACGTTGGCCGCGCACGACTCCGCGAAGGACGCCGCCGACGCGACGCGCGTTTCTCGGCTGAAGGAGGAAAGAGAGTGGATCCACAATGTGAAGACTACGAAGGGCGGTAAAGAGCAAAGCACGCCGTTCGGAGGAACCTAACCAGGAGCTTCCTTGGGTTGGGATTCCAGCTGAAGAGGGCGGGGAGACCCCGCCCCTACGACCAACAACCGTAGGGGCGGGGTCTCCCCGCCCTTTTCGCACTCCGGTCGCTAACGCTCCCGGCTCGCCAAATTGAGACACCGCCTCCCCGTCTACTACAATCGACAGGGGAGTGAACTTCGCGCCGCCTTCACCGGCGCCGCCCGTCGGGAACCCGAGCGCCATGTTGAACAATAACAGCAAGCTCAAAGTCTTCAGCGGCCGCGCCAACATCCCGCTCGGCGACGCCATCGCCCGTTGTCTCGGCGACGGCCTCGGCAAAATCACCCTCGACTACTTTCCCGACGGCGAAAACTTCGTCCGCATCGACGAAGACGTGCGCGGCCGCGACATCTACATCGTTCAGCCGACCTGCCCGCCGGTGAACACGAATCTGATGGAATTGCTCATCATCCTCGACGCCTTTAAGCGCTCCAGCGCCGCCCGCATCACGGCCGTGTTGCCCTACTACGGCTACGCTCGCCAGGACCGCAAGGACCAGGGCCGCGTGCCGATCACGGCCAAGGTCGTGGCCGATCTGCTCACGTCGGCCGGCGCCGACCGCGTCCTCGCCCTCGATCTACACGCCGCCCAGATCCAGGGCTTTTTTGACATCCCGGTCGATCACCTGTACGCCTCACCCGTCATCGCCCGGCACGTCCGGACGCTGAACATCGCGCCGCGCGACTTGGTGGTGCTTAGTCCCGACGAGGGCAGCATCAAAAAAGCGCTCATGTATCAGAAGAAACTCGGCGGCGCCATCGCCATCGTGGACAAACGCCGCTCCAGCGCCACCGAGACGAAGCAGGCCAACCTGATCGGCGCGTCGCTCGAGGGGAAAGTCGTGATTATCTTCGACGACATGATTTCGACGGGCGGCAGCGTGGTCGGCGCCGCTCACGTGGCGCGTCTGCACGGCGCCCGCGAAGTCTACGCCTTCGCCACGCACGCCGTCCTGTGCGGCCCGGCCATCGACCGGCTGCGCGACGCGCCCTTGGAGCAGATCGTCGTCACTGACAGCATCCCGCTGCCGCCGGAGAAGCAGCTTCCCAACATCAAGGTACTCAGCGTGGCGCCGCTGTTGGCCGACGCCATCAAGCGCATCCATCTCAACGAGTCGGTGAGCAAATTGTTCGATTAAAGGCGAGCCGGGAGCGTAACAGTAGTATCAAAATGTACTCCTCACGCTCCGCGTGAG
>DHJA01000184.1:13398-17698 GCA_002404095.1 Planctomycetaceae bacterium UBA4732
CTCACGCGGAGCGTGAGGAGTACATTTTGATACTACTGTTACGCTCCCGGCTCGCCTCGTTGTTGCTCACTCATTGTATTGCCCACGTAGAAAGCCCGATTCCTTCGGCGCTTGATAGGAAATATCCAGGTCCGGCGTCTCGATGCGTTTGCCGCCGCGAAGTCTCGACTCCAACGCCACGTCCAAAATGCCGCCCGTCAGCAGCGTGCGCTCCAACGGCTGCGATGGCTTGCCGGTTGCCAGGAACTCCTCGATCTTCACCGTCAACGCCTGCAAGAACCCGGCACCAGGCGGCGCCGGTAGGTCGAATAACGTCGATGCCGGCTCTTTTTCGTCCGCTAACTTCGCCGCGAAGGTCGTGTCGTCCACGTGGCCGTTGAGCAATAACGCCGCCGCTTTGAGGCCGTCGCGGTATTCGACCAGGAAGGCGAGCGGCCCTTTGGGCATCGTCGGCCGGTTCGGCGGCGCCGCGAACTGCCGGCAATTGTCGCGCACGTCGCCGACGTTTAACGACGGACTACGGCTCAACGCCGCTTCCAGCAAGTCCCACGACCATAAGCCGTCGTCGCCCGCCTTCCATACGGCGTCGCCTTCCAAGCACGTCACCGCCTTGACGCCCTGCTCCGCCTTCGCCCGGCGCTCCGTCATACATTGCAGAGATTCCAGAGCGTGAATACCGAAAATCTCCATATCGCCGCGCGAAGCCACGAGGGCGCCTTCCATGCGCACACCGAGCGGCAGCTCCAACTCTGGTCGGCGCCACGTCACCGGCAGGCTCGACCCGGCCATCAGCGGAAAGCCGACTGTACGCGCCGTCGCCGCCATTTCCCGCGCCTTCTTGCGGTCGTAGGATAGATGCTTATCGCAGAAGACGGGTACGCTTCGACCGGATTTGCGAAAGACTTCAACGATCTTTTGGAAGTATTCGTAGCGCGGATAGAGCTTTTGCAGCTTCTCGTTAAGCGGATAATCGCCGTGTTCGCCGATGAGCAATACGCCGTCCACGGCCAGCTTATCGCCGCCGAGCGTCAGGGCGCCGGCGATATCGGGATAGAGCGGGAAGCCGTGCTTGCGGGCGTGTTCCTTGCTTAGGTCGCCGGGGCCGGCCTGTTCGACGTACATGCCGGCGATGCCAAAGTCGGGATAGTGCATCTTGCCGTCGCGGAGATAGCCGTTAAGGAAGCGGCCGCAGACGTGGTAGGCGTGCGACAGGTAGTAATACGCCGTGGTCACGACAGCCAACTTTTTCGGCGCCTTATCAGGCCGCGGCGGCGGTTGGCTGCGCGGACGTTCCTCGGCCGCTAGGCTGTTTGTCAAGCAAAGGCCGGCGGCCGCGCCGAGAAAGCCGCGACGGGAGAGGACGGCGAAATCGGGATTCATTTGCGCGCCTCGTGAATAAGAGGGGCCGGAGCCTACGTCCAAATATATGGAGATTGGCGAGCCGGGTCGCGTAAGCGCCCGGAGTTTAGTCGCTGAAATCATCTCCGGGCGCTTACGCGACCCGGAGTTTAGTCGCTGAAATCATCTCCGGGCGCTTACGCGACCCGGCTCGCCAAGTCGGCGCCGCCGCCATATACTGCCGGTGGATGATTCACCGTCCGCCCTACCGCTTGATTTTCCCGCCGTCTCCCCTATGCCGAGGTATCAGGATGAAAAAGCTATTGTTTGTCGCCCTTTGTGGTATGACTATGACCGGGTTCGCCGTCGCCGCCGATTGGCCGCAGTGGCGCGGGCCCAACCACGACGACATTTCCAAGGAAACCGGGCTGCTCAAGAGCTGGCCGGAGGGAGGGCCGAAACTCCTCTGGACGTTCCGCGAGGCCGGCGAGGGATATTCAGGCCCCGCGATCGTCGGCGACACCCTCTACTGCATGGGCGCGGACGACAAGAACGACCACATCTACGCCCTTGATCTGAAAACGCAAACCAAAAAATGGTCCACCCCCGTCGGACCCCGGCTCAACCTGGACCGTGGGGACGGGCCGCGCGGCACCCCCTTCGTGGACGGCGATCTCGTCTTCGGCTTGGGAAGTCAGGGCAACCTGATTTGCGTCAAGGCTTCAACCGGCGACAAGGTCTGGCTCCAGCCCCTTTATGACGGTAAGGATTTCAAGGACAACAAGTGGTGGAAGGACCAGATGGCATCCCAGTGGGGCTACAGCGAGTCTCCGCTAGTAGACGGCGACCAGGTGGTCTGCACACCCGGAGGCAAGAATGGCACGATGGCCGCATTCAACAAGAAGACCGGCGAACCGATTTGGCGGACCAAGGAGTGGACCGACAACGCCGCCTACTCGTCAATCGTCGCGGCGGAAATCGGCGGCGTCCACCAGTACGTCAAGATGACCGACAGCACCATCGCCGGCGTCTCCCCGAAGGATGGGACCATTCTGTGGCGGTTTGCGCGCCAGGCCAATATCACGATTCCCACTCCTATCGTCTCGGGCGATTACGTCTTCGTCTGCTCGGGGTACGGCGTCGGCGACACCCTGCTCAAGATCGCCAAGGACGGCGGCAAGTTCAAGGCGGACGAAGTCTACAGCGACAAGGACATGGTCAATCACCACGGCGGCGTCGTGCTGGTGGACGGCAATCTTTACGGCTACTCGGACGGCAAAAAGTGGCTGTGCAAGGAAATGATAAGCGGCAAGGTGCTGTGGCCGAAAGGCAAAGATGAGAGCAAGCTAGGCAAGGGGTCGCTCACCTGCGCCGATGGCTGCTTCTACTGCTACAGCGAGGACGATGGGACGGTTGCGCTGGTGCAGGTCAGCCCCGAGGGCTGGAAGGAAAAGGGACGGTTTAATGTGCCCGAGAAGAGCAAGACGCACGCGACGAAGAACGGCGGCAAGTTCTGGACGCATCCCGTGATCTCCAACGGTAAGCTGTATCTACGCGACAAGGAACTGCTTTGGTGCTACGACGTGAAGGGCGGCACAGCGTCGCGCTAAGCGTTCCCCTGCCATCGGGAAACAAATGCGAATTCGGCCCGTGTTATTGCTCACGGTCTGTGTGTCCGTCGGGACCGTCGCGGCCCAGGCGGCGGATTGGCCGCAATGGCGCGGGTCGGATCGCATGGACGTCTCCAAAGAAACCGGCCTTCTCAAGACGTGGCCGAAGGAGGGACCGAAACTCCTCTGGACCTTACGCGACGCCGGGGCCGGCTATTCCGGCCCGGCCGTCGTCGGCGCGACGCTCTACACGATGGGCGCGGAAGGCAAGACGGAGTATCTCTACGCTCTGGATACGAAAACGCTCAAAAAGGCGTGGTCGGCGGAAGTCGGCCCGCTGTTCACCGACGGCCACGGCGACGGCCCCCGCGCCACGCCCACCGTGGACGGCGCCTATGTCTACAGTCTCGGCGCGCAAGGCGACCTGATCGGGGTGCGGTCAGCCGACGGCGACGTGGTCTGGCGTAAGAACCTCAAAAGAGAACTCGGCGGCGAAATGTGGTCGGAGTGGGGCTACAGCGAATCGCCGCTCGTGGACGGCGGCAAACTGGTATGCACGCCCGGCGGCAAGGGTGGCACACTGGCCGCCTTTGATAAGAAGACCGGCGATTTGCTATGGCGCAGCAAGGAATGGACCGACAAGGCCGCGTATTCGTCGCTCGTTCCCGTGGAAGTGGGCAGCGTCCGCCAGTATGTGCAGATGACCGGCGAGAGCGTGGCCGGCGTCGCGGCCGACGACGGCCGGCTGCTGTGGCGCTGTCCGCGGCGCAGTGCGACGGCGCCCGTGCCGACGCCCATTGTGGCTGACGATTGCGTCTATGTGACTTCCGGCTACCGTGCCGGGTGTCTGCTTTTGCGGTTGACTGCCCACGGCAAGGATGTGACCTGTGCCGAACTGCACAAGAGCATGAACATGGTCAACCACCACGGCGGCGCGCTGCTGACAAACGGCAACGTCTACGGCTATGACGACAATAAGGGTCTTATCTGTCAGGATTGGCGCACGACCGACGTGGTATGGAAGCAGAAGGACTATGACGCACTCTGGGACAAAGAACATAATCGAGGCGTTTTTGGCAAAATGTCGCTGACCTGCGCTGACGGCCAGCTATACTGTTACGGCGAAGACGACGGAGCGGTCTTGCTGATCGAGGCGACGCCAAAGGGGCTGGTCGAGAACGGCCGTTTCACCATCCCTGAGCATTCCCGGATGAAGCGCAACAGCGGCAAGATATGGACGCATCCCGTCGTCGCCGACGGCAAGCTGTACTTGCGGGATCAGGAATTGATCTTTTGCTATGACGTGAAGACGCCGTGACATTCTTAGCGTCTGTCCGAAAAGGGCGGGGGGA
>DHJA01000184.1:17827-23419 GCA_002404095.1 Planctomycetaceae bacterium UBA4732
CCCTTTTCGGACAGACTCTTAGTGAGGACAGCCCATGCCCGCCGGGCCGTGGGACAATCTGACGCGCGAGGAAATGGTTTGCTACCAAGGCGACCGTTTGATCGCCCTGCTGCGCGAAGCCTTGCCGCGCAACGGCTTCTACGCCCGCAAGTTCGCCGCCGTGAATCTTGACCCGATGGCGGTGCGATCTTACGCCGATCTCCGCCGGTTGCCGTTTACGACCAAGACGGAGTTGCTGGCCGACCAAGCCGAACATCCGCCCTACGGCACGGCGTTGACGTATCCGGTCGAGCGTTATCGCCGGTTCTGCCAGACCTCCGGCACGTCCGGCCGGCCGTTGCGCTGGCTGGACACGACCGAAAGCTGGACGTGGATGCTCGACAACTGGGCCGCGATCTACCGCATCGCGGGAGTTCAATCGGGCGAACGGCTGTTCTTCCCGTTTTCGTTCGGGCCGTTCCTCGGCTTCTGGACGGCCTTCGACGCGGCCTCGCGCTACGGCTGTCTCTGCTTGCCCGGCGGCGGCATGAGCAGCACGGCCCGCCTGCGTTTTCTCGCGGAAAACGAGGCCGATGTCGTGTTGTGTACGCCGACGTATGCCCTGCGGTTGGCGGAGGCCGCATTGGAGAAAGGCATCGACCTGCCGGCATCGTCGGTGCGAGCACTGATCCTCGCCGGTGAACCGGGCGGCAGCATCCCCGCCACGCGCGGCCGCATCGAAGCGGCCTGGGGCGCCCGCGTCTTCGATCACACGGGCATGACCGAAATCGGGCCGATGGCCGTGGAGTGCGTCGCCAATCCCGGCGGCCTGCACGTCCTGGAAACGGAGTTCGTCATCGAGGCCATCAACCCGACCACTGGGGAACCTGTACCGCCAGGGGCGGAGGGCGAATTGGTTGTGACGAACCTGGGCCGCCTCGGAAGTCCGCTCCTACGCTACCGCACCGGCGATCTGGTGTGCGTTGATCCGGCGCCGTGTCCGTGCGGCCGGACGTGGGCGAGATTACTCGGCGGGGTGCGCGGCCGGGTGGACGATATGATCGTGCTGCGCGGCAACAACGTCCATCCCAGCGCGATCCAGACGATCTTGCACCGCTTCGCCGAAGTGGCGGAGTACCGCGTCGAAGTGGACCGCGCGGGTGCGCTGCCGGTGCTGCGCATCGACGTGGAAACGCATGGCGACGGCGCCGTTGTCGCCGTGCGCATCGCTCAGGCGGTGCGCGATGAATTGCTGTTCCGGGCTGAAGTGCGGGCCGTGGCGCCCGGCAGTCTGCCGCGCTTTGAACACAAGGCCCAACGAGTTGTGCGAAATTCGGCCAGCGAGCGGCGCACCTGATAACAATAGTCAGAGACGTGTTGGTTTGTCCTATAAGTCCTATTTGTCCTATAGGTCCTATGGGACAAATAGGACTTATAGGACTGATGAGACAAACAAAGACACTACCCAATAAACCTTATGGCGAGCGCCCTTTTTCGACCCTGTGAGAGTTGATCCCATGAAACGCCTTCTTCCGCTGCTGTTGATACTTGTCGGCTGTGCGCCGCTCGTCGCCGCTCCGCTCCCGGACAAAGCGCCAGCCGCGTCCGCCAACTGGTCCTCCTGGCGCGGGCCGGAACAGAACGGCGTCTCGCGCGAACGCGATTTGCCGGATACGTGGTCGCCCAAGGCCGACGCCCTCAACAACAACCTGATCTGGCGCGCCCCCTACGGCGGCAGCACCACGCCCATCATCCAGGGCGGTCGCATTTACTTCCCCGGCAAAGTCGGCGAAGGTGAAACGCAGCAGGAACGGGCCGTCTGCCTCGACGAAACCGACGGCAAGCTTCTCCACGAATTTACGTCGCACGTCTTCCTCACCGACATCGTGAGCGACCGCCTCGGCTGGACCAACATGACCGGCGACCCGGAAACCGGCAACGTCTTCGTCCAGTTCACCAGTGGCTTATTTTACTGCCTCGATAAAGACCTCAAACCTCTCTGGTCGCACTCGCTGACCGAGGAATACGGCCGCATCTCCGGCTACGGCGGCCGGGTCACCTCGCCCGTCGTGGACGGCAATCTAGTGATCCTGGGCATGATGAATTCCTCGTGGGGCGAACTGGCCATGGGCGGCGCTCGCTGGGTCGCCTTCGACAAGAGGAACGGCGACGTAGTGTGGTGGAGTCAGACGCCGTACCGCGCCCGCGACACCTATTATTCCGTGCCGGTCGTGAAGGTCATCAACGGCGAGCGCGTCCTGGTGAGCGGCAGCGGCGACGGCGGCGTCCACGCCATGCGCGTCCGCACCGGCGAAATGCTTTGGAGCTTCCAGATGTGCTTTTGGTCGGTGAATTGTTCGCCGGTCGTGGACGGCAATCTGGTTTACATCGGTCACGGCGAGCAGAACGCCGACGGCACCTCCGGCGAAGTCTTCTGCCTGGATGCATCTCAAATTGAAAAAGGCAAGCCGAAAGTGGTCTGGGTGGTGAAAGGCATCAAGGCGAAATTCACCTCGCCGATCCTGCACGAAGGCATGTTGTACATCACCAACGACGGGGGGGGACTCTACTGCCTCGACGCGAAGACCGGCGAAGAGGTCTGGACATACGAATACGGCACCGACTCGAAAGGCTCGCCGCTGTGGGCGGACGGCAAAATCTACGTCGGCGAGTTCGATGGGCGCTTTCACATTCTCCAGCCGACGCCGACGGGTTGCAACGAGTTGCACAGTCAGTATTTCAAAGGCAAGAATGGCGTCCCGGTCCAGATCAACGGCAGCCCCGTGGCGGTCAACGGCCACGTCTACTTTATGACGAGCGCCGAGTTCTACTGCCTCGGTAAGAAGGACCATAAGGCGGCGGCCGACCCCATTCCGCCGGAACCGCAAGAGCCGCCCGTCGTCAAGATTAAGCCGATCGCGCCAGGCTATTTGCAGATCGTGCCGGCCGACGTGACCCTGACGCCGGGCGACAGCCAGGCGTTCAAAGCCTACGCCTTCACCCGCCACGGCCAGGCGCTGGGCGAGGTCAAGGTGGATTGGGCGCTGGGGCCGATGTTGCCGCCGGTCTGGCCCGTTGACATGCCGCCGCCCCCGCCGCCGGCCCCCGGTGCCAAGGGGCCGCCCGACCTAAAAGGTAAGGTGGAACCCGCCAACGGAGTGGAAACGAAGCTGACCATTGCCGAGCCGCCGCCCCTCCAATTCGGAGTCCTGGACGCGAAATTGGGCGATCTCAAGGGCCATGCGCGCATCCGCGTCGCGCCCAAGCTGCCCTTCGTCGCCGACTTCACCAAGGTTCCGTTGGGCCGGACGCCGGCCGGGTGGGTGAACACGCAAGGCAAGTACAGCATGGTCGTGTTCAAGGGCCGGGAAGTCCTGATGAAGCGGAACGACAATCCCAACCCGCTCGTAGCCCGCGTCAATGCGTATATCGGCGCTCCGAATCTGTCGAATTACACCATCGAGAGTGACCTCTACGGGACGAAACTGCGGACCGACCTGCCCGACATGGGCGTCGGCGCCAACCGTTACACGCTCATGATGCTGGGCAACACCCAGGAATTGCGAGTGGGCGACTGGGACGCGCAGTCTCGCGCGGACAAGAATATCCCGTTCGAGTGGAAACCGGAGGTGTGGTATCGCATGAAGCTGACGGTCACGGTGAAGGACGGCAAGGCCGAGGTGCGCGGCAAAGTCTGGCCGCGCGACGAAAAAGAGCCGGAGAAGTGGTCCATCGAGTTGACCGATCCACTGCCGGAAAAGGAGGGCAGCCCGTTCCTGTTCGGCAACGCCACCGGCGCGGTTGACGCTAAAAATCCGGGCGCCACCGTCTATTATGACAATGTGCGGGTCACGCCGAATAAGTGAGAGGCTCGTCTCTACACTAACCCGAAGCGCAAGCGAGGGATTCGGTTCAAAACCTCGCTCGCGCTTCGGGTTAGTGTGCCCTCGCTCGCGCTTGGGGCTTGTAAAACTCTGAAAGGAACAAAACAAATGAAAAATCATCGCATACAACGCCTGATCGGGGCGCTCGTTCTTACCGGCCTCCTGGGCGTCGCCGTCGCCGCCTTCCCCACGGCTGAGGCCGAGCCGGCGCCCGCTCCTCCTTCCTCCAAGCCGACATTGCACGCTTGGCCGATGTTCGGCGGCACACCGGCGCGGAACTTCGTCAACGAGGTCGATACCGGCATCCCCATCACCTGGAGTACCGCGCCCGGCAAGGAAAAGAACATCAAATGGTCGGCTAAGCTCGGCGGCAAAGCCTACGGCGGCCCCATCATCTCGGGCGGCCGCGTCTATGTCGGCACCAACAACATGGATCCGCGGAACCCTGAAATCAAGGGTGACAAGGGCGTGGTAATGTGCTTCAACGAGTCCGACGGCAAGTTCCTCTGGCAGTCGGTCCACGACAAGCTGCTGGGCGGCCGCGTCAACGATTGGGAATACGAAGGACTTGCTTCCAGCCCCTATGTGGAGGGCGATAAGCTCTGGTACGTCAGCAACCGCTGTGAATTGGTTTGCGCCAGCACGGACGGCCTCGCGGCCGGCAATAAGGGCGTGACCGACGAGAAGTACAACAGCAAGACCGACGCCGACATTATCTGGCGACTCGACATGATGAAGTATCTGGGCGTCTTCCCCCATAACCTCTCCGCTTGCTCTCCTTTAGTGATCGGCGATACGGTGTTCGTCACCACCGGCAACGGCGTGGACGAGGGCCATAAGAACGTCCCGAACCCCAACGCCCCGAGCTTCGTCGCCGTGGACAAGAACACCGGCGCCGTGAAGTGGACGAACAACGACCCCGGCAGCCACATCATGCACGGCCAATGGTCCAGCCCGGCCTACGCCGAGGTGAACGGCAAGCCGATGGTGATCTTCGGAGGCGGCGACGGCTGGATTCGCGCTTTCAACCCGGCGGACGGTACGCTGCTCTGGAAGTTCGACGGCAACCCCAAGAAGTCCGTCTACACGCTTGGGCCGGAGGGCACGCGCAGCGACTACCTCGCCACCCCGGTGATCTACAAGAACAAACTGTACATCGCCACCGGCCAAGACCCTGAGCACGGCAAAGGCGTCGGCCATTTGTGGTGCATCGACGTAACCAAGACGCCGACGAACAAGGACAAGGATTTGTCGCCGGTCAACGACAACTTCGATCCAAAGGCGCCGGAAAACAAGGACTCCGCCCTCGTCTGGCATTACGGCGGCAACGCTCCGGAGGACTTCGAGCGCACTTTCTACTTCGGCCGCAGCATTAGCAGTTGCTGCGTACATGACGGACTGGTCTATGCGGCCGAGTTCGCCGGCATCCTCCACTGCCTCGACGCCGAAACGGGCAAAGTCTACTGGGAACACGACCTCCACGCCGATACCTGGAGTTCGCCGTTCTACGTCGATGGCAAGATCTACATGGGCGACGACCACGGCAAGATCTCGATCTTCCAGGCGGGCAAGGAAGAAAAGCTGCTCGGCGTCGTCCAGACGGCGCGCGGCCAGGTCCACGTGCGCTCGACGCCGGTGGCCTGCAACGGCACGCTTTACTTCATGACCGAGAACCCGTGTACGTTGTGGGCCGTCGCGACGAAGTAAGGTCGTTTAGCCGCGACCCGAA
>DHJA01000184.1:23508-34951 GCA_002404095.1 Planctomycetaceae bacterium UBA4732
CCTTCGGGTCGCGGCTAAACGGTATCGGAACAGTCTTTAAGTTGAGGAGTGTTCGGATGAAGTTCGCACTCGCATGGTTGCTGGCGGCGTCGGCGTTGGTACTCGGCGCCGACTCCGATTGGCCGATGTTCGGCGGGACCGGCGCGCGCAACTTCGCCAACACCGTCGAAAAGAACATTCCCGATCATTTCAGCGTCACAAAAGGCAAAGAAAAGGGCGTCAAATGGAAGGCCGTCCTCGGCGGCAACGCTTTCGGCGGCCCCGTGGTCGCCGGCGGCCGCGTCTATGTCGGCACAAACAACGACAAGCCCTATGACAAAAGCATCACGGGCGACAAAGGGATAATGCTCTGCCTCGATGAAGCCACGGGCACGTTTTTGTGGCAGATCGTCCACGATAAACTCGGCAACGACGCCCAAGATTACAACCATGAAGGCGTCGTCTCCACGCCAACGGTGGTCGGCGACCGGCTCTACTACGTCAGCAACCGCTGCGAAGTGGTCTGCGCCGACGCGGCCAAGGGTAAGATACTTTGGTCGCTGGACATGATAAAGGCACTTAAAGTATCTCCAGGGGGGCTTGAAGGCTGCGTGGCCAGCTGCTCGCCGCTTGTCCTTGACGACATGGTGTACGTCGTCACGTCCAACGGCGTGGACCAGAACAACGGCAAGCCGGCGGCGCCGGACGCCCCTAGCTTTTTGGCCGTCCATAAAGATAGCGGCAAGGTCGCGTGGAGCAGTAACTTGCCGGGCGCGAACATATTGGACGGTCAATGGTCCAACCCGGCGGCGGTCGAGGTCAACGGCGCGAAGCAGGTGCTCTTCCCCGGCGGCGATGGTTGGCTCTACGCCTTCGAGCCAAAAACCGGCGAACTGCTCTGGAAATTCGATTGCAACCCTAAGAAGTCCGAATTTAAACCGACGGTCGGGACGGGCACGCGCAACTACCTCCTCGCCACGCCCGTCGCCGTGGACGGCAAGGTCTATATCGGCGTCGGCCGTGAACCGGAGGCCGGCCCCGGCGTCGGCCATATGTGGTGCATCGACGCGACAAAGAAGCCGGCCAATAAGGAAAAAGACCTGACGCCGGTCGGCGACAACTTTGATCCCAAGGCCGAGGTCAACAAAGACTCCGGCCTTGTCTGGCACTTCGGCGGTCTCATTGTTCCGAAGCCTGCCGCCGGCGGACGCGAATACGACTTCGGCCGTACCATGAGTACCGTGGCGGTTCACGACGGCTTGGTGTACGCCGCCGAGCTGGACGGCTATCTGCACTGCCTGGACGCGCAGACTGGTAAAGAGCTATGGCAGCACGACCTTGGCGGCGGCGTATGGGCATCGCCGCTTTATGTGGACGGCAAAGTGTACATGGGCGTGGACAATGGCGACTTGTTGATCTTCAAAGCCGGCAAAGAAGATAATGAGCCTATTAAGATCGAAATAGGGTCATCGTTGAAAGGCCCGCCCATCGCGGCCAACGGCATTCTTTTTGTCAACAACGGCGTCATGCTTTACGCCATTTCAGGTAAGTAAAACCCTGTGGGGCAGGTTTGTAACCTGCCATTTTGAAACGGCAGGGTACAAACCTGCCCCACGAACCGCGAGGATTCACCGTGTCCGCCGCAACCCCCGACCAAGTACGCAAGGCCCGAGAACAGCTCGATGCTCATGTGCGTGAAACCGTCGAATGGCACTTCAACCCCGACACAGGTACGCCATTCTGGCTGGAACGCGCCAAGACCTATAAGTTCGATCCGCGCAAGGACGTAAAAGGCTTCGACGACCTCAAGCTGTTCGGCCTATTCGAGGACGAATGGCTGCGCGGCGGCCCCGTGCGTCGCTGGGTGCCGAAAGCGCTGCAAAATAAGCCGATTTATGTCTTCGAGACGGGCGGCACGACCGGCATCCCCAAAAGCCGCGTCGTCGTCGATGACTTCCGCATCGACTACGAAATGTTCAGCGACACGCTGCCGGAAAAGTACTTTCCCAAGGGCGCCAACTGGCTGATGCTTGGGCCGTCCGGCCCGCGCCGGCTGCGGCTGGCGGTCGAACATCTGGCTCAAAAACGCGGCGGCATCTGTTTCTGCGTGGACCTCGACCCGCGCTGGGTGGTCAAGCTCATCAAGAAAGGCTGGATGGAACACCTGAAAGCCTACCAGGAACACATCATCGACCAGGCGATGACGGTGTTATCGGCCGGGCACGAGGTTAAGTGCATGTTCACGACGCCGAAGCTGGTGGACGCCCTGGCGCAGCGCTTGGAGAAGGAAGGGTCGAGCATCGCCAAAGCCGGCATCACCGGCATATTCTGCGGCGGCACCGAGATGACTTCGCAGTGGATACGCTTCACCATTGAGGAATATCTAGGCAGCGACGTGTATATCGCCCCGACCTACGGCAACACGCTGATGGGTCTGGCCGCGGCCGAGATGCCCACGGCGGCCGATGAGTACAAGATCGCTTACTATGCGCCGCAGCCGCGGGCTGTCGCGCAGGTGGTGGAGTTCGACAACTATGACAAGCTGGTGGACTACGGCAAGACCGGCCGCGTGTTGCTGACGACGCTGACGAAGGAGTTTTTCGTGCCTCGCTTCGCCGAGCGCGACGAAGGCGAACGCGAGAAGCCGACGACGAAGTATCCGTGGGACGGCGTCAGCGGCGTGCGGCCGTATCACGAATTCGCGGCTTCGACCACGGTGGGGGTATACTAAAAGCAAGGAGACAAAGCCGTGAGTGATAACCATCAAACAGACGTGACCGAGAAAAAGGCCGCAGAACCACTGCCGATGGCCTCGGACGAAGACGTTTTGGACTGGGACGCTTACAGTCCATCGCCGCCGCCGAAGCGGAGCGGCAAGATTCAGGTACGTCTACGCAAGAGGCAAGCAGAACCGATGCCATTCCCCGACCCTGAAACGGAGTAAGTCGTAATGGCCGCGCGTCCCTACCCGTGGTACGAGGCGGTTTCCGGCGACGATCTCGAGCAAGGGGACGTGCTGGAAGCATGCCCCGTATTCCAGCCGCCCGAGGAACTGGCAACCGGGGAATCGCTGTCACCGATCTTCGACTTCGAGGACCGGGACATCATCGTCATGACTCAGACCTGCGACCTGGTTGCGGGTCGCGAAAAAGTTGGGACAGTCGTTTTCTGTCCCGTGTGGCTGTTGGCGGTCTACACCAAAGGCTATTTGGCCACGTCGAAAGGGCGGGAGGAGATCCGCCGCGGCAACGTGCCGGCCTACCACATGCTCGCCGCGTGTGAACTCGCTGGCTTGGAGCGAGGTGTGCGGGTCGTGGATTTTCGCCAACTTTTTTCGCTCCCTCTGGGATTCGTACGCAAGCGAGCTGACCTGACTGCGCCGCGTCTCCGTCTGCTGCCGCCTTACCGTGAACATCTGGCGCAGGCTTTCGCCCGATATTTCATGCGCATTGGGCTTCCGGTCGATATTCCTTCCTTTAGGTGAACCGCGTGAAAGAGAATTACACGAATGCGCTATATCGTGATGATCCGACGGACCTCCACCGGCTACAGCGTAGACGTGCCGGACGTGCCGGGCTGCGTCGCCACCGGCATGACGGTCGAACACGCCCGTCAGCAAATCGCCGAAGCGATTCAGGGGCACCTCGAAGTCATGAGTGAGTCGGGGGAAAACGCGCCCGCCGCAAATTCTCGCCTGGATTTCACAATCGATGACGACATGGGCGAAGAGTATTGCACCTGGGTCGAAACCGCGGAAACGGCGGAAGACGCCGCGCGGGGTGGGACGAGTGTGGCAACGAAAACGCAACGCAAGAGGAGACATCCATGATCCACATCCCCGTACTCCGTTGGGGCGAACCCTACAAGAGTTTGGACATCGACAAAGTCGTTCACTTCGCCACCGGCGAGCCGGTCGCCGAGGTGAGCCGCGCCAACGCCGGCCTCATCCAGCGCGACATGCGCCACGCCCAGCGGGCGCGCGACGTACTTCGTGAAATCCCCATCGCGGACCTTTTACAGATGATGAAAAAAGCCGGCGAGCTTTACAGCGGCGCCGAGTTGCCGCTCGGCGACGGTACGCAGACGCCGGACCAGTTCGCGCGGATGCAGTCGGCCACGACCGGCCTGCCCGAACACATGTGCCGCTTCAACATGAAGAAGAATCACTTCGTGTTAAGCCAGATGGATAAAATCCTCGATTCGCTGACGCGCGGCCTCGACCTTAACATCCTGTCGCGCGGCTACGGCGTCGAAGCGCGCGGCGTGCCCATCAGCTATCAGGCCCAGTCGCCGGTCCTCGGCATGGTGCTGCCGAGCAACTCGCCTGGCGTTCACACGCTCTGGCTGCCAATTGTCGCTATGCAGATCGGCCTTGTCCTTAAACCCGGCCCGCAGGAGCCGTGGACGCCGTACCGCATGGCCCAGGCGTTCGTCCAGGCCGGCATCCCCAAACAGGCCGTCGCCATCTATCCCGGCCTCGGCGAAGTTGGCGCCGCCGTGCTCGCCAACTGTCCGCGCAGCCTCATCTTCGGCGGCACGGCCACCGTCGAGCAGTACAAAGGCAACCCGCGCGTGCAGGCCCACGGCCCCGGTTTCAGCAAGATCCTCCTCGGCGACGACGTAGTGGACGACTGGCGCAAGTACCTCGACCTGATGGTGGACAGCGTCCTCGTCAACAGCGGCCGCGGTTGCATCAACTGCTCCGGCATCTGGGCCTCAAGGCATACAAAAGAGATCGCCGAAGCGCTGGCCGAGCGCATGGGGCCGGTCACGCCGCTGCCGCCCGAAGACCCTACGGCCGCCCTCGCCGCCTTCACCGTGCCCGGCCAGGCCGAAGGCGTGTCCGCCGACATCGACAAAGACCTCAAGACGCCCGGCGTCACCGACATGACGGCCAAGTACGGCGCCCGTCTCGTCAAGGGCGAGCGCTACGACTATCTGCGGCCGACGGTTCTGCTGTGCGACTCGCCGGAACACCCGGCCGCGAAGAAGGAATATATGTTCCCCTTCACCACGGTCGTTCAGTGTCCGCAGGAGAAAATGCTCGAAGCGATCGGGCCGACCCTCGTCTGCACGGCGATCACGCAGGACAAGAAACTCCAGCGCGCCTTGCTCGACGCCGTACACATCGACCGCCTGAATCTTGGGCCGATTCCGACGATCCAGCTCAACTGGCTCCAGCCGCATGAGGGCAGCATCGTGGACTTCCTATTCCGCGCCCGCGCGTTCCAGTTTGAAGGCTCGCTTCCCGCCTGAATGCCGTGTGTGATATAATGATGCGGCGCGCGTTTAGCCGCGACCCGAAGGGGAACGCGTCCTCCCCCCGCGCTCCCCTTCGGGTCGCGGCTAAACGTAAAGAGGATACCCCCCGCTCTGCTGGAACCACCGAATGCAGGCAATTTTTTCACCCCATGCCCCCAGCGACTCACAAGTCGGAAGTCCCGGCGCGGGCCTGCCTTCGCTGGATTACCATCCCGGGACGCGCGTCGTTTTCGGCGTGGGCGTTCTCGCGCGCTTGGGGGAGCTGGCGCGCGACCTCAACGGCAATCGCATCCTGCTCGTCACCGACCCTGGCTTGTGGGCGGCCGGCCATCCGCAACGCGCCTTGGCGTCGCTGCGCGAGGCTGGCCTGGAGGTCTTTGTCTTCGATGGCGTTGAGGAAAACCCGACGACCCGCAACGTCGCCGCCGCGCTGGAATTCGCCCGCGCGCATCGCATCGACCTCATCACGGCCGTCGGCGGCGGCAGCTCGATGGACTGCGCCAAGGGCGTCAACTTCCTGCTGACCAACGGCGGCGCGATGTCCGACTACAAGGGATTCGGCAAAGCGACCAAGCCGATGCTGCCGTCCATCGGCGTGCCGACTACGTCGGGCACCGGCAGCGAGGGCCAATCGTTCGCGCTGATCGCCGACGAGAAAACGCATACCAAAATGGCGTGTGGCGACCGTAAAGCCGCTTTCCGCATCGCCGTACTCGACCCGGAAGTCACGGTCTCGCAACCGGCAAAGGTGACGGCGCTTACCGGCATCGACGCCGTGTCGCACGCACTGGAGTCCTACGTCACTGTCCGGCGCAATCCGCTGTCGCAGATGTTCGCGCGCGAGGCGTGGCGCTTGCTCGGCGGCAACTTCGAGAAAGTGCTGCGTCAGCCGGACGACCTCGACGCGCGCGGCGCCATGCAAATCGGGGCGTACTTCGCCGGCGTCGCCATTGAGACTTCGATGCTCGGCGCCTGCCACGCCTGCGCCAATCCGCTGACGGCCCACTACGGCCTGACGCACGGCGTCGCCATCGGCATCCTGCTGCCGCACGTCATTCGCTTCAACGCCGAGGCCGTCGGCGGCCTGTACGGCGATCTGGCGCACGAGGTCGGGCTGCTCAACGGCGACCGTGGGGCGGCCGGCGAAGTGTTGGCCCAGCGCGTCACCGATTTGCTGCGCGCCGCCGAGATGCCGACGCGATTGTCGGAGTGTGGCGTTAGTGAGGGCATCTTTTCGGTGCTGGCGGAGGAGGCGTCCGAACAATGGACCAGCCGCTTTAATCCCCGGCCGGTGGACGAAACGGATCTGCGCCGACTCTACGAAGCGGCGTATTGATCCAACGCGAGCCCGCAGCGCCAAGCAAGGGCGAGCGGCGGCCCCCTCGCCCTTGCTTGGCGCTGCGGGCTGCGGGCTCGCGGGCTCTGTTTCTCAAGTGAGTCTATTCATGTCGCGCTGGCAATCTCCTCTTCTCGTCACTCTAGCGTTGACGGCTTGTTCCCTGGCCGCCGAACCCGCCAAAGACCAATGGCTCGTCTTCCGCGGCAACCCCTCGGAAACCGGCGTACTCCCGGCCGACGCTTTGTCGGATAATCTGGAGGTGTTATGGAGGTTTTCCGCCAAGGACGCCATCGACGGGGCGGCGGCCATCGCCGATGGCGTCGTATTCATCGGCTCCGAGGACGAACACCTTTACGCCGTCGATCTGGCGACGGGGGCGAAGAAGTGGGAGTACAAATGCGGCCCCATCAAAGCGGCGCCGGCCTATCGCGACGGCGCCGTCTATGTCGGCGATTCCAACGGCTTGTTCCACTGCGTCGATGCCAAGACCGGCAAGAAACGTTGGACCTTTCCGACCGGCGCCGAGATCACGTCGGGCGCCAACTTCGCGGGCGATGCCGTCCTTTTCGGATCGTATGATGAGACATTGTACTGCGTGGACAACAACGGCAAAGAAGTCTGGAAGTTCAAGACGCAAGGGCCGGTCAACGGCTCGCCGGCGGTGGCCGGCGACCGCACATTCGTGGCGGGCTGTGACAGCGCGCTGCACGTCATCGACGTGAAATCGGGTAAAGAGCTGACGTCCGTGGACCTCGGCGCCCAGGCGGCCGCGACCGCCGCGGTAGTCGGCGACCAGCTGTACGTCGGCACGATGGGCAACGAGGTGCAGGCCGTCGATTGGAAGAAGGGCGAGATCGCCTGGACGTTCCGGCCGGCAAAACGGGCGCAGCCGTTCTTCGCGTCCGTCGCGGCCACGGACGCCATCCTCGTCGTGGGCAGCCGCGACAAGCGCGTGCGCGGCCTGGACCGAAAGAAGGGAACCGAGGTCTGGACGTTCCTCACGGAAGGCAATGTGGACGCTTCGCCGGTGGTGGTGGGCGGTCGCGTGTTCGCCGGCTCGCTGGACGGCAAGCTGTACGTCCTCGACCTCGCCAAGGGGAGCGAAATCACGCATTTTGAGCTGGACGGCGCGGTGACGGGGTCGCCGGCCGTGGCGGCGGGACGATTGTTCGTGGGGACGGAGAAGGGGACGCTCTATTGTTTCGGGGCGAAGAAATAAGACTCCCAAGCGCCTGTCATTTTCCCATCCGCCACGGAGATCGATCCGTCCATGTTGTCAACGCATCCGTCGCCCACTTAGTCGATTTGTCCGTGTGGCAGACGTTGCAGGCGTTCGGAATTTTCAAACTTTCGCTCATTGCGGCAGTGACGAAGCGAAACGTGTGGCTACGGACATTCACGTCGCCGAGCGTCTGGGCAATCTTTGGCATGTGGCAGGAAATGCACTCGTTGCCGGCGCTATCAGGCTTATGATGCGTGTGCTGCGCGATCGTGGGCGCATGAGGCCCATTGGGCGAGCTGGGGCCGTGACAGTCGAGGCATAGAACATTAGCCGGCTTCCGCAAATTCGCGTTATACTCCGTTCCATGCACTTCGTGGCAAGTGAAGCAGGTCACTCCGTGCGTATACATCAGGCTTTGGACGAAGTCGTTGCCTTGCATGCGGTTCTTGTGTGCGGTTCCGTCGGCGAAATGGGTGAATGAAGTCTCTCCGAGCTTGTGCTCCTCCAAGCTCCAGTAGTCGCTCAGCTTTTTGGTCACATCATAGCCCACCGGCCAGTCGTAATATTTTCCCGCGATTGGGTTCTCCAACGGCCGCCCTTGCGAATGGCATTGAATGCAGGCGTCGTTGGCCGGAACGTAGCCGAGGCGAGCGGAGTTTACGATATTGGAACTCGTGGGCTGCTTTACATGCTCGCTGCCTGGCCCGTGACACCGTTCGCAACCGACGTTCCATTCCGTCACCGTCTTGTTTTGCACGTTGTAGTTCACGGAATGGCAACCGTCGCAGAGCGTACTCGTCGGGCGCTGGAAGTTATCCGGCGGATAATGAGCAACCCACCAGTCATCCTTCACGACATACGGCTTCCACTTCTTATGCGTGACGTCCCACTGTGCCGGAAGGACAAAGTAGTCGTCGCCGACTTTCTTGAAATAGCGCTGCTTCCATATGCTGCCATACACTAAGGCGACGTCGTCTACCGTAAACTTCACCAGTGGGTCGGGTTTCGAGAGGTCAGGGATGATGGCGTCGGGGTGTTCTCGCGGATCGCGCACCACGTTGGCCATTGGGGTTTTGCTCCATCGCTCGTAAAGATCGCTGTGACAGGTTTTGCAGGAGGTCGAACCGGTATAATGAGCGACTCCGGCGAATGCAACATTCCCGGCGGCGGCTTGGCCGTCCACGGAAACGGTGAGAGGCAGATTGCGAATGTACGAAACAAGTTGCCAGGTCTGCTGCTCGGGCATCTGCCAGCCCGGCATGGCCGTATTCCGGACGCCATTACGGATGAAATAAAACAATTCGCCGTCCGTTCTTTTCCTCTTCACAATGGCGGCATGGCTCAAATCGAGCGGCGGCGGAAACAGTCCCAGGCCGGCCTCAGTCTTCCCGCTCCCGTCGTAACCGTGACAGGCTTGGCAATTCTTCTGATACAACTCGCGACCGGCAGCCGCGTCCGCTCCGCCGGGACTGGAACTGAGCGGGTTCTTGAGTCCTTTTACGTCGTTAGGAATGCTCAGGTCCACGAGCCAATTGGCGATGAAGGTTTCAACGGCGGCAGGCTTTTGGCGAGCGATCATGCCGCCTGAGACGATGTAGTGATAAAGAACGCCGATCACGGCAACGAAGAGGACCGCGAGAACGATCAGAACCTTACCGCTTTTGGATAAACGCGCGCGGAGCTTGGGCTGAGCGTGGACCGGATCGGCGGGTTTGGGCGAGTCCACTTGTCGGGGCGCGTCGTTAGACTTGGGTGGGTCCATCTTGTCTGAGTCAGACATTTAACAGACGCTCCTTCCGATAGAGCCTCCATTCGGGGCAAGTTTCCATGGCGCGTCTAAATCCCAGCGCCCCTGCTCAAAGGGCGTTGATATGGCGATATATCCTTGTGCTTCGCCCTGTGTCAGTAGGCAGTAGACCGCGTCGCTTGTTCACTCTAACCGGGCGGACTGCCGACATCAATCACGATTTTCATTAAAAACGCTTAATGTTGGCTGGGCGGTGAGACGGGGGCGATGGCCAAAGCCGGATCACCCACGGCGGCGGCCACATCAGCCTCGGCCTGGGTTACCTCCCATAGGGCGTCGAGGTAACCGTCCCGGATCTTCAGTAGTTTGCGGCGAGCCTCGTTCAACTTGGAGACGTCCACCTTATCCTTGTTGCGTAAACGGTCGATGTCTTCCAGGCGCGCCTGCACCCTCGGGAAGAGTTGGGTCTGGTAGGTGCTCTGCCCGGCGCGAGCTTTCTCCAGCCGGACGAGTGCCGCCTGCACATCCTGGCGAATTTGCGTCTCGGTCTGGCGAAGTTCCAGGGCCGTCTGTGTTCGTTCGGCTTCGCGTTGCGCAATCTCACCCTTGTGGGTGTTGAACAGAGGCAACGGCAGAGTGATCTGGGCCCCGATTAGGTTGATCCGGGCCGGGTCGTATTCGTAAACGGGACCAATGTTCGGGTTCCCGTAGCGGTTGGCAATCTCCAGGCGCAGCCTTGCTTCCGCCTCGCCCAACGCAGCCTGCCGGGCGTGTAGTTCGGCTCTTTGGTCCAGCGCTGTCTGGGTCAGGGCAAGGACGTCCCACTGCTGGGGCGGATTTTCGAGAGTTCCTTGGACCGTGAAGGCTCCGTCCACGACGCCAAGGGCGCGGCGCAAATCGGAAAGAGCCGTTGCCAGTGCAATTTGTCCTGGCCCAACCTGGGCACGGGAATCATCCAGTTCGATGTGAGCCAAGATCAGGTCTTCGCCGTCCTGCTTGCCCTGTTCCACCAGTTTGCCCATCTGCTCGGCATCCTGCTCGTTGCGGCCGATGGCTTCCTCGATCAACCGAAGTTTCTCCTGACGGTAGACGACGGCATTGAACGCGCGGACCACCCGGACGGCTAAGTCAACTTCCTGAGAAGCGATCTCCCAGTCGGCACGGGAAAGGGCGGCCCCGGCGGCCTCGCGCCGATACCGGCCTTGGTGGCGCACTTCCACGTCGATCAAGAATTTGTGTTCGTTGCTGACGCGGTTCGTGATGCCGGCCGATTCAGGGCCGTCGGCCGCGCGGACCTTGCCCTCCCAGACCGGGTTGAACGGATAGGTCCGGGCGATGACGACGCCCGCTGCGGCAATGCCGTGCTGTTGCCGCTGGGCCGCCAGTTCCGGGTTGTTCTCAAGAGCCTGCCTCACGGCGGCGTCCAGCGACAAGACCCGCGGGACGGGTTCGGGACCGGTCGGAGGTGGATCTGCAAATCCGGTTCCGGCGCCAAATCCGGCCCAAACCACGCAAAAGGCGCATCCGACCATCCAGCGCTGGCCCAGGCAGGCGCGGGCAGGTTTCTGAATCATTGCTCACTCCTTTGAGTCCACCTGCAAGTGCAAGGCGCAATTGCACCTCCGGCTTCGCGAAAGCGCGGCCTGACCGCCGAGGCGCCAGATCGCCGACTTCTTTTCTACATCCTTCATCGGTCCTTGCGGGAAAAGCAATTAAGACCGAAGATTAAAAGCATTTCATACTCGACATGCCGGTACTCTTCGTTTCTTCCGTGTCGGGGACCGTTCGACCTTAATGCCCGTATCTTTCTCGGAGCAATCAAAGGGGACGCATCTAATTTATCTTGACGGGGCGCTCCCTTCCTGGTAATCTCCTCCCATGCCACGCTCCGCGC
>DHJA01000226.1:0-258 GCA_002404095.1 Planctomycetaceae bacterium UBA4732
CTGGCCGTGCGCCACCGCGACCCGCACTTCGGGGACCATACTCTTAATGCGATCCGCGATTTCCTGAATGTTCTGCACGCGGTTATGGACGAAATAGATTTGTCCCTCGCGGTTCAACTCGCGCAGAATCGCGTTGCGGATGAGCTGTTTGTCGAAGCGGACGATGCGCGTTTCGATGGCGAGACGATCCGGCGGCGGAGTTTCCAGATTGCTAATGTCGCGGATGCCGAGCAACGACAGGTGCAGCGTGCGCGGGAT
>DHJA01000226.1:373-2605 GCA_002404095.1 Planctomycetaceae bacterium UBA4732
GCCGAAACGCTGCTCCTCGTCGATTATCACCAATCCAAGATCCTTAAAGCGCACGTCGGCGCTGACCAGCCGGTGCGTGCCGATGACCACGTCCACGCCGCCTTCCGCGAGCCGGGCGAGAATGCGCTTTTGCTCGCCGGCCGTGCGGAAGCGGCTTAGACATTCGACGGCGAAAGGAAACTCCGCCAACCGCTGGCTGAAAGTGCGCTGATGCTGTTCGGCCAGCACCGTCGTCGGCGCCAGCACGGCCACTTGCTTGCCGTTGTCCACGGCCTTGAAGGCGGCGCGCACGGCCAACTCCGTCTTGCCATAACCCACGTCGCCGCAGATGAGCCGGTCCATTGGCCGCGGCTTACGCATGTCTGTTTTGATTTCCGTCAGCGTCGTCAACTGGTCCGGCGTCTCGGTGTATGGAAACGCCGCCTCGAACTCCGTCTGCCAATCGGAATCGGGTGGAAAGGCGAAACCCGGCTGGGCTTCACGCAATGCCTGCAACGAAATCATCTCGCTCGCCAGGTCGAGGACGGCGGCTTGCACCTTGTCCTTACGATGCTGCCAACCCGTGCCGCCCAGTTTCGACAGCTCCGGATCGCTTTTGCCGCCGCCGACGTATTTTTGGACTAAATCGATCTTTGAAGCCGGCACATAAACGCGCACGGCGTCGCGGAATTCGAGGATAAGGTGTTCTTCCTTCTGGCGCGCCGCGCCCCCACTCTTCCCTCCCCCAAGCTCCGAGGAGGGCAGGATCGAGATTCCGGCGGCGTTCTTCTCAAGCACCTCCATACCGCGATAGCGGGCGATGCCGTGGCTGAGATGGACGACGAGATCGCCCTCGGCCAGATCGAGGAAGCTGTCGATGGCCCGCGATTCCAGCCGGCGCCCCCCCACCCTACCCTCCCCCAAGCTTGGGGGAGGGTAGGGTGGGGGGGCGCCGAGCGGCGTGTCACGGTGAAACAACTCCTGCCCACCCAGCACCAGCACGCTGGTCGGGTCCACCAGACGGAAGCCGGCGCGGACCCGGCCGACGAGGAGACGCAGCCTGTCGGTCTGCGCGAGCCGTCCAGACGCCAGTACCTCGCTCAACCGCTTGCATTCGCCATCGTTTTGACACGCGATCAGCACGCGCTCGCGCGCGGCCACCGCGTCCAGTTCGTCGCGCACCTTGCTCACGTCGCCGCTGAAGCGTTCGACGGATTCGACGTGCAGACGGAACGTCGTCTCCACCGACGGACTCGGCAGCGCGGAAACCGTTACACTCGGAAAGCGCAATAGCCGTGCGAACACATCGGCAACGGAAAAGAGACTCTTCGCATCGGTAATGCGTTCGAGGTAATGCCGGCCCTGTTCCTGTAGGTCCGCCGCCTCCACTAGCACGACCCAGGCGTCTTCGGGCAGGTAAGCGCCTAAATGCCCCTTCTCCGATATTTTTTGATTCTGACTCTGTGTTGCAATGGCCGCCCATTCCGCCTGCTCCTGATCGCCGAGGCTGCGCTGCGTTTGCGGCGAAAACTGGCGGATGGCGTCGATCTCGTCGCCGAAGAACTCCAGGCGATGCGGCGCCTCTGCGTCCGGCGAGTAAACGTCCAGGATGCCGCCGCGACGGCTGAACTCGCCGGGCAACTCGACCGCGTCGGTGTTTTGGTAGCCGTTCTCGACGAGCCAGCCGGCCAATTCTTCGAGGTCGGCCGACTCGCCGCGGCGGAGAATGCGGCGCCGTGCCGCGAACTCGGCGCGACCGGGGACTGGCTGAAGCAGTGCTTGAATGGTGGTCAGCACTAGGCGCGGCGCATCGCCAGAGTCGAATTGTTTCAGGAGACGGAGGCGCTGGCCGGCGATCTCATCGACGGCGTGACCGGCCGCTGGCTGGTCGTCCCAGGCGGGGAAGAGAATGGGACGGACGCCGGAGAAACTAAATAGGTCGCCGGCCCAGGCGTCCACGTCGCGCGGATGGGCGATGACGACAAGCAGAGTATGCGGAGTGTGCAAGGCGAGGGTCGCGGCGGACAAGCCGGCGGACGAACCCCAGGCGCCGTCGATGACGCCGCTGCGGCCGTGACGCAGGGCGGCCAGCAACGGCTCGAAACCTTCGGCGGTCTGAAGAAGAGCGGAGAGGTCGGTTACATGATTCAGGACGACGGCGGTTGCGGCGCGCGGCACGGAATGATCCTCCGTGTGCATTTTAGTGCGCATGGGTTCTTTTTTCTCACCTAGTACTACAGCGCCCCCTGTCGA
>DHJA01000094.1:0-616 GCA_002404095.1 Planctomycetaceae bacterium UBA4732
AGATGTGTATAAGAGACAGATTACAAACCGTGTCGTCCACCCCTTTGGCTAAAGCGGTCGCACTTGATATCCTACTGCGCCCTATCCTCGTATCACTTCCAAATCGTGCGCCGGGAGAGACGGATGTTATTCATCCGAGCGCGACACGCCGGGCAGCGTCAGGACGAAATCAGGCCCATAAGCGAGTGACGGTGTCTGAAATCCCGGCGGCGCCTCGCCCTTTAAGACGCGAGCCACGACGGCAACGGCCGACGACGCGGTCAGCGTATACCCTTCCGGCCCGCGTATGCGCGACGCGACTCGGCCGCCGAAAGCATCCGTCGCCTCTCCCCATAAAAGGCTTTCGCCGCGGGCGCGTTCCTCATCCGTCGGGCCGGCCGAGCCGGCTTTGATGCGGCCCTTGAGATAGTTTTGCACTAGCCGCGAACCGACCGCCCAGCCGAACAACCGCAAAAGCCGCGCGGCCACAACCTGCGAAAGCGCGGCGGCCATGTACACTTCGATGTCGGGAATACCAGTGCTGCGGTAGGCGGTGGATACGTCGCCCCAGGGAATGGTCATGGCACGAACGGGGCCGCGGCCAAAGTCGATGGTGCGCGTCCGCGACGCCGTCGGC
>DHJA01000094.1:679-1294 GCA_002404095.1 Planctomycetaceae bacterium UBA4732
GTGCGCGTCCGCGACGCCGTCGGCACGGGCGTCAATACGCCGCCGCGGCGAATCATGCCGCCGTTGGGTAGGTTTTCTATCATCGTCGTGGCGGTGCCGCGCGAGAAGCGTCCGATCGCCTGAAAGCCAAGGCTAAGTGCGGTCGCCGTCGGCAGCCGCCGTTTCAGGTGCGCGGCCAGGCAGTCGGAAGGAACCACGTCAAAGCCGACGCCCGGCAACAGCATCACGCCGGCGGCTTTCGCTTCGGCGTCCCGCGCGGCCAGTTCCTCGAATACGGATATTTCGCCGGTAATATCAAGGTAATGGGCGCCGCGGCGCATACAGGCTTCCGCCATCGGCTTCGCGGTTCGAGAGAACGGCCCCGCGCAATTCAACACCACAGCCACGTCCTTCAGGCCAGCGTCAAGGGCGGCGGGATCGTCGAGCGCAAAGACGCGGTGTTCCAGATGTTCTTGTCGGGCCAGTTCCTTGACCGCATTGGCGTCGCGGCCGGCCAGCACTGGCGGTAAACCTCGCGCCGCCGCTTCACGGACAATCAGCCGTCCCGTATAGCCGTTGGCGCCGTAAATCAAATAGGTAGGAATGTCGGGTGACTCCTTCGCGATGATTGCTTCT
>DHJA01000094.1:1493-9217 GCA_002404095.1 Planctomycetaceae bacterium UBA4732
CGCCCAAAATCGGGAGGCACACCCTGGAAATGCGTCCGCATCCGAATCGCGGTTGACAGCTGAACGATGGCCGGGCTATAACTGTCTCGTCCCGCGTCCTACCGACCGCCGCCGTCATGGATGACGACCCGGCGCGATGCGAATGAACGACGCCCTTAGGGGATGGACCCCCATTGCCTCCACCTAATGTCTCACCACTGGGATCACTTTCCTCTGCCTTGTCGGCCGGCGCCCGTCAGCGCTATCTCTCGGTCGTTCGCGGCGACGCCCGCGGAGCCAGCCCCACACTGCAACGTCTCGGCTTGTCCGCCGCTAGCATTCCCTATTGCGCCGCCGTCCGCCTGCGCAATTTCGGCTACGATCGCGGTTGGTTGAAGACGCACCGCGTCCCAGCGCCGGTCGTTTGCGTCGGCAACCTGACCGTCGGCGGCACCGGCAAGACGCCGTTCGTCGAACACGTCGCGGGCTTCTATCGCCGCCGCGATGTGCGCGTGGCCGTCCTGAGCCGCGGCTACGGCGCGGAAACAGGGCCGAACGATGAAGCCCTGGTTCTTGAAGAAAACCTGCCCGACGTGCCGCATCTTCAGGGCAAAGACCGGGTCGGGCTGGCCCGTTCCGCCATTGAAGAGCTGGAAAGTGAACTTTTAGTGCTGGACGACGGCTTTCAGCATCGCCGATTATGGCGCGATCTTGACCTCGTGCTGATCGACGCGACGGCGCCGTGGGGTTACGGCCGGTTGTTGCCGCGCGGCCTGTTGCGCGAGCCGCCGCGTGGGTTGCGACGGGCGCACCTCATCGCCCTGACGCGCTGCGATCAGGTGAATGAGGCCGACAAGGCGCGCTTGCGTCAGGAAGTCGCACGACTGGCGCCGGGTGTGCCAGTAATCGAAACTACGCATCGCCCGGTGGAGTTAGTAAACAGTGATGGCGCAACGGCCTCGCTGGAGACGCTGCGCGGCCGGGCGGTCGCCGCGTTCTGCGGCATCGGCAATCCGGAGTCGTTTCGGCGAACCCTGACGGACTGCGGCGCCGACGTGATCGCCTTCCGGGCTTACCCGGACCATCACTCCTATACGCGCGCCGACGTGGACGACCTCCGAGCGTGGGAGCGCGGGCTGCCGTCTGACTGTCATGTCGTTGTCACTCAGAAAGACTTGGTGAAGTTGCGTCTGTCCCGGCTCGGCGACCTGCCGTTGTGGTCGCTGCGCATCCGGCTTCACGTCGAAACCGGCGCGGACGAACTGGAAAGCCGGCTCGAAATGGCCCTGGGAGATCGAAAATGAAACCGCTGGACCTGAACGGTTTGAAGACCTACGAACTCCGCTCGCGGCCGTCGAAGGTCTTCGTCGAAGACCTGGGCAGGCCGGCCTCGCCCGAGACGGCGGCCGGCGTCGGCGATTGGCTCGACACGCTGCCGCGTCAGTTGGCGGCTAACGATCTCCGTAAAGTGCGCGATCACTTGTGCCGCGCCCGCGACGACGGCCGTACCATCGCCGCGGCGATCGGCGGCCACGTCATCAAGACCGGCTGCGGCCCCTACCTGATCGACTGGATACAACAGGGATTGCTCAAGTCTGTTTCTCTGAACGGAGCGGCCGCGATCCACGATTTCGAGTTGGCCTTCGCCGGCAAGACGAGTGAGGACGTGGGCGCCCAGCTCAAAGCGGGCAAATTCGGCATGGCGCGCGAGACGGCCGACGCTTTCGCCGTCGCGGCTCTCGCCGGGGCGCAGAATGAGACCGGCCTCGGCGCCGCACTCGGCGCCTACATCGAGGCACAGCGCTGTCCCTATTCCGAAAGCAGCGTCGTTTACGCCGCCCACCATGCGGGCATCCCCTGCACGGTCCACGTGGCCATCGGCGCCGACATCGTTCACATGCACCCGCACGTATCCGGCGCCGGTTTGGGCGAGGCGTCGCTTATCGACTTCCGCCGCCTGTGCGCCGTCGTCACGACGCTGGCGCACGGCGTCTGGCTGAACCTCGGCAGCGCCGTTATGCTGCCGGAGGTCTTCCTCAAGGCGGTCAGCGTCGCCCACAACCTCGGCCACAATCTTGACGGTCTGGTCGCCGTCAATCTCGACAAGGAGTCGCGCTATCGCAGCACGATGAACGTGCTGAATCGGCCGTCGTCGGAGGGCTACGAGCTGACGGGGCATCATGAGGTATTGCTGCCGCTGCTCCACGCAGCTGTCGCCTGTAAGGCGGCGGCGACCACGGTGGTCGCGCCTATCGCCAAGGCTGCATGAAGAAGAATCTCACCACAAAGGCACAAAGAACACAAAGAAGACAAGAAAAAGAGTTTTAGGCGCTTTTGTATTCCTTTGTGTTCTTTGTGTCTTTGTGGTGAATCGGATTGGAGGCCGCCTATGTCCGCCGACCTGATCGAACTAATGCAGAACCTCGGCCAGCCGCGCGTGCTGGTCGTCGGCGACCTGATGCTCGACCGTTACGTCTGGGGCGACGCCGAGCGCATTAGCCAGGAGGCGCCGGTCATCCTCCTGCGCGCCGACCGCCGGGAGGAACGCCTCGGCGGCGCCAGCAGCGTTGCCACGATGCTCCGCGCCCTTGGCGCCAAGCCCGCCATCGCCGGCGTCGTCGGCGCCGATGCCGACGGGACGCGCATTCGTCAAATGCTGCTAGACCATAATGTTTGCGATGAGGCCGTCCTGGCTGTTTCGGATCGGCCCAGTACGGTCAAGGAACGCTACATTGGCCGTGCCCAACACCGTCATCCGCAGCAGATGATCCGCGTCGATTATGAGGATCGCAAGCCATTATCGGCTGCGGCGGAACGCGAACTAATCCAGGTCATCGGCCGGCGGATGCGTGACACCGACGTGGTGCTTATCAGCGACTATGACAAGGGCGTATGTAGCCCATCGCTCTTGGCGGCAGTCATCGCGGCGGCCCGCGCCTGCGGCGTCAAGACGCTGGCCGATCCGCTGCGCGGCGGGGATTACCGTAAATATCACGGCTGTTCCGCCATCACGCCCAACCGCCTGGAAGCCGGCCTGGCCACCGGCCGCGTACTAAACGACTCCGTCGTCGCGCTGGCGGGGGCCGCTGAATTGCGTGAACGGCTTGACTTGGAAGCGGCCATTGTCACGCTCGATAAGGAAGGCATGGCTCTGGCCCACGCCGACGGCCGGCGCGAAGTTTTCCCGACGCGGCCGCGACAGGTCTACGACATTACCGGGGCCGGCGACATGGTGCTGGCCGTACTCGGCATGGCCCTGGCGGCCGGCGCCGATTACGACGCGGCCATTCGCCTCGCCAATATCGCCGGCGGCCTCGAAGTAGAGAAGGTCGGCGTGGCGGTCGTCACGCGCGACGAGATCGTGCGCGACTTGCTTCGCGGCGGCGAGGGCGGGCAAGGCTTGGAAAAGGTGCGCGTGCGCGAGTCGCTGGTGCGCGAGGTTACGACGCGGCAGGCGCTCGGCCATCGCGTGGCGTTCACCAACGGCTGTTTCGATGTGCTGCATGCCGGCCATGTGCAATATCTCCAGGAAGCGCGGTCTCAGGCCGATTTCCTGGTGGTGGGATTGAACAGTGACGCTAGTGTGAGAGCGCTAAAGGGGCCGACTCGACCCATCAACTCGGTCGAATCGCGGGCGTTGGTACTGGCCGCGCTGGAAGTGGTGAATTACCTGACGGTGTTCGACGAATCGACGCCGCTGGAACTGGTCCGCGAGCTGCGGCCGGACGTGCTGGTCAAGGGCGCGGACTATCGCCGCGAAGACGTGGTCGGGGCTGATTTCGTGGAGTCCTACGGCGGCCGCGTCTATCTGGCGGGGCTGCGTGAGGGACATTCGACGACGCGATTGCTACAGCGTTTAGGCGCGGCGTGAGCCGCTGTGGCGAGCCGGGTCGCGTAAGCGCCCGGAGTTCCGTGCAATCGCGGAACCCAAACTCCGGGCGCTTACGCGACCCGGCTCGCCAGTGAAGTGTAACGACCCGATGAGGTCCGTTATGAACATCGCAATCTTCCTACCCAACTGGATCGGCGATGCGGTTATGGCCACGCCGGCCGTCCGCGCCCTGCGCGATCACTATCGCGACGCCCGCATTACCCTGGTCGTGCGGCCGAACGTGGCCGGCGTCTTCAGCGGCTGCAATTGGTTCGACGACGTGGTATTCATGCGCGGCAAGTCGTGGCAGGACGGCACGGCGTCGGCCGCGCTCAAGCTGCGCGGGCGCGACATCGACTTGGCCGTACTCTTTCCGAACTCGTTCCGCGCCGCCCTGACGGCCTGGCTCGGCGGCTGTAAACGGCGCATCGGTTACGCCCGTTACGGTCGTTCGGCCCTCCTTACCGACGCGCTGGCGCCGATGCGCGACGCGGCCGGCAAACTCGCCGTCAGCCCCGTCATCGACGCCTACAACCTCCTCGCCGTCCGCGCCGGCTGCCTCGATCCTGGCGTCAAAATGCGCCTGTCCACGACGCCGGAAGACGAGGCCGACGCCGACGCCGTATGGCGCGGCGCCGGATTATTGCGCTATCGCGAGGTGATTTGTCTTAATCCAGGCGCCGCCTTCGGCGCGGCCAAACACTGGCCGACCGATTACTTCGCCGCCCTGGCCCGCGACCTCGCCGACAAGCGCGGCGCTGGCGTGCTGGTGCTGTGCGGCCCGGCCGAACGGCCGCTATCGCAGGAAATCGCGGCGAAGGCGCGCCACCCGGCCGTCCACGCCCTCGGCGATCAGGCCACGCCCGTGCGCATGGACGGGCCGCCACTGTCGCTGGGCTTGACCAAGGCTTGCGTTAGGCGATCCGACCTGCTCGTGACGACCGACAGCGGCCCGCGTCACTTCGCCGCCGCCTTCGACCGGCCGGTCGTCACGCTGTTCGGACCGACGTGGATCGACTGGACCGAGACGTATCATCCGCAGGCGATCCACTTGCAAAAGAAGGTGGATTGCGGGCCGTGCCAGTTGCGCGTCTGCCCGTTAGACCACAAGTGCATGAAGCATCTGCTGCCTGCTGAGGCGTTCGCGGCGGCCGAAGGCCTGTTGCGGCTCGGAAAATCCGCGTAGGAACTTGTGGGGCAGGTTTGCAACCTGCCGCTGAAAATGGCAGGTTACAAACCTGCCCCACGAGGAGTTCAGCCCTTATGCCGCTGTCTTGGACGTGGAACCTGCTGGCAGCCGGCCTGTTCATGGGCCTTATCGCGCTGCTATGGGTACGCAGCCGCGCCGGCCGGCGCCCGCGCGCGTTCGTGGAAGTCCACCCGCGGTATCGCTTGTTTTTGCGGCGCCAAGGGTTGACTGAAGCGCGCCATTTCCTCGATCTTTCCGCCGCCGTTATCAGCGGCCACCCCGGCCGTAGCGTGGCCCGTGTCGCTCTGACCAACGATGACGAAGCGATTTACGCCTTTCTGAAGCGCGAAAGTCGTATTTCCTGGCTGGTACGGCTGGCAGGCTCGGCGGCCGGCGCCGGCTTCGTCTCCCGGTCGCTGCGCGAAGCCCGAACTCTGGAAGCGCTGCAGCGCGAGGGCGTCGGTTGCCCGGAATGGCTGGCGGCCGGCGAGGACGAGCACGGCCGCGCCTTCCTCCTCGTCCGTGAAACCCCAGGAGCGACGGAACTGCGCGCGTGGCTGCGTCGTGAGACCGACCCGGTCGAGCGGCGCCGGTTGGCGCGATCCTTGGGCGCGGCCCTGGCTCACATGCACGCGGCGGGATTCACACACCCTGACCTTTATTCCAAGCACGTCCTGATCGGAATGGGCGCCGAGTGCGTCCAGTTTCTCGACTGGCAGCGCTCCCGGCGCCATCTGGCCGTCGATGCGCACCGCCGAGCCCGTGACCTCGCGGCGCTGCACGCCACGCTGACCGACGACCTCGCCGCCGTGCGAGAACGTCTGGCCTGCCTAAACGCCTATTGCGCCGGTTTCGCCGCGGCGAACTCATCGGGGTTGCCTCGTCGGGCGTTCCTCCGATTGGTTCTCCATTACACGCGCCGCCTGCTGCGACGGCGGCACATTCGAGAAAAGCGACAACCTTCCCTGGCTCGCGGCGTACAGGAATGGACGACGCTGAACGAAGGGGAATTGTGCATCGCGCCGGCGTTTTTCGCCGTGTGGCCGCGGCGTTCGCCGCAATGGTTGGCCCTCGATTGTCAGCCCAAGGCGCCGGGTCAGGAATTGACTCGACGCTGGCTTACAACGGATGGACCGCCGGCGCTGCTCGTCCGCCGCCGCCGCCGCGTCACTCTGACCGACCTGTCGCTTTGGGGTGAACCGCGGGCGTCCGTGGAGCAACGTCACGCGGAATTACTTCTACGCCTGCAACGCCATGCGGTGCCGGCGCCGCGAGTCCTGGCGATGGGCCGGCGCGTAGCGCAAGGGCGCGTCGAGTCGTTCGTACTCACTCAGCCTGCCGCGGCCGCCGTGCGGTTGACCACGTGGTTGGCCCGGCAAACGCATCGGCCGGATGCCGTCGCCTGGCGCCGGCGCGTACTGCGCGAGGCGGGTGCCTTGCTGCACCGCCTGCACGATGCTACCTGCTACCTCGACGACGCCAACGCGCTGGCCGTGCAGTCTTCGCCGGGCGAAGAGCCTATCGTACTCCTGACGAGCGCCCAACGAGTCGAAGCGCTGCGACGGCCGCACACCGGGCGCGCTCGCCGTGACAAGGACGCCATCCAGCGCGCTTTGAAGGCGGCCGGTTGCAGCCGTTCCGACCAGCTACGGTTCCTGGCCGGCTACCGGCGATCCGCTCGGGAGAACGCGACGGACGCCGTTGGTCCCCGCCGTTGGCCGGGCTATCGCACCGACGAATCGCATGTTCTCCAAGGAGATCATGCCATGTCCGCGTCGCCCGCCGACTCACTCTGGTCGCGATTCTTCGTGGGCGCCCGCCGGCTGCGGCATCGGGCCGACTGGACGACTTTCGTGGGCGCCGACTGGCCCGACTGCATTATGGACGTGGCCGTCACAGATCGTTTCCATGCCAAGCAAGGCCGTTCCACCGGCCGCTGGATTTTGTACGCCGACGAGCGAGAGGCCCGGCGACTGTCGGTCTATCTCAAGCGCCACTACCATTTGCCCTGGTGGGACCGTTTGTTGGCCGCTCTCCGGTGGGGCGGCGGTCGTTCACCCGCCTTTCAGGAGTGGGAACATCTTGCATGGGCGCGACAAGTCGGCGTCCCAGTCCCCCAGGCCGTCGCGGCGGCCGAATACGTCGGGCCGTGGGGGCGCCTGCGCAGCGTCCTCGCCGTCGAGGAACTGCACGACATGCTGCCGCTACATGAGGCCGTCCCCCTCGCCGCGGCGGCCCTCGCCCCTGCCGATTTTCGCCGCTGGAAGCGTGGCTTGATCGTGGAAATGGCGCGCCTCACGCGCCTCCTTCATGACCGCTGCCGTTTCCACAAGGATCTCTACCTCTGCCATTTTTACATCGCCCGCACCGACGCGGCCGCCGCCAACCTTATGTGGCGCGGCCGCGTTTTCCTGATCGACCTGCACCGGCTGGGACGCCATCCGTGGACGTGGTTGTGGTGGCGGATGAAAGACCTCGCTCAACTCCTATATTCGACCGAAATCATCGGGATCGACCCGCGCGACCGACTCTACTTTTGGCAGATGTATCGCGGGCCGGGGCCGCGCCGTAGGGCCGACCGTTGGCTGGTGCGGTTAGTGCTGTTCAAGTGGCGCCGCTATCGGAGGCACAATGCGCGTCAGAAGGCCCGCGGGCGCCGGTGAAGGTCGTTTAGCCGCGACCCGA
>DHJA01000094.1:9352-12934 GCA_002404095.1 Planctomycetaceae bacterium UBA4732
GGGTCGCGGCTAAACGGCGCGGCTAAACGACCTTGGCCTTGATTTTGTTCCGTAGTTAAGAGATAGCCCGCCCCCTCAAAACCGGTACGGGTTGAGGGTCGAGGCGGGCCTAGCGAGGAAAGGGGGAATCTTCCCCGCCGGGCAGGGGGCGAAGCGCCATGAATATCGCTTTTTGTTACGATAGCGTTCTGCCAAGCAGGGGGGGCTGCGAAACCTACATCGCCAGCCTGGCCCGACGCTTGGCCGCGGACGGCCATGCGCTGCACCTGTACGCGCGTCGCTGGGACGCCTCCGCTTTGCCGGCTGCTCTGCATTACCATCCCATTGTCTTACCGCCCTGCCCTCGCTTCCTAAAGCCGTGGTTCTTTAGCGCCGCCTGCCGCCGCGAGCTGGAGCGCGGCGGCCATCAGGTCGCCGTCGGCTTCGACAAGATGACGGGAACGGATGTAGTTTATCCCCAGGGCGGTCTGTACGCCGCCACAGTGGAGCATAACCTTCTCAAATATCGCAATCCCTTGCTGCGCCGCTTCCTCGGCGTCTGCAAGGCGCTCGACCTGTCCCACCGCTCGTTTGTCGCGCTGGAACGGCGCCAGTACCTGGGAAATCGCCGGCCATTGGTCATTGCCATTAGCGAAATGGTACGCACCCATTTCCGTCTCCACTTTGGCTTGGAATCGCGCGATCTGCGGCTGGTACGCCTGGCGACCGATCCAGAGCGGTTCGAGGCCCGCGATCGGCCGCGCCGGCGCCAGGAATGGCGCGAGACGTGGGGCGCCTCACCGACGGACACGGTGGCCCTGTTCGCGGGCATGAACTATCGCCTCAAGGGGTTGGAACCGCTGTTGCACGCCGTCGGGCGGATGTGGCGGGACCGGCCGTTTTTGCTCCTTGTGGCCGGCAGCCCTAAGACGGCGCCCTTCGAGAAGCTGGCCAAACGGCTCGGCGTGGCTGACCGTGTCCGCTTCATCGGCTATTGCGAAGACATGCGCAACGCTTACTTCGCGGCCGACTTTTTCGTCCATCCCACCTTTTACGATCCCTGCTCCAACGTCGTGCTGGAGGCTATGGCTTGCGGACTGCCGGTCATCACGTCGCGCTACAATGGCGCCAGCGAACTGATGCACGCGCCGCAGGAAGGCTACGTCATCGACGACCCGCACGACCACGAGCGCCTCGCGGCTTGCATGACGCAGATGCTCGATCCGGCCCGGCGATCCGCGTGTTCCCACGCGGCGCGGCGGACGGCGGCCCAGTGGACTTTCGAGCATCATTACAAGCAGATGCTGGCGGTGTTTACCGAGGCGGCCGCGCGCAAACAGGCGGCGTGACGGTTGAATACCCCATTCCACATGAAAAAACAGGGTGAGATCAGAGCCGCCGCGCGGTATACTACCTGAATCCAACGATAGGCCGTTGGGAATCAGGGGACGCACCATGTGGAGCATTCAGGGCCAAGGCCCGCGATTGTGCGACGGGATGACGCGACGTGAGTGGCTGCGCATTGGCGGACTAAGCGCCTTCGGCCTGTCTTTACCCACTCTTCTCAACGCGCGGGCGGCCGGCGCGACCAGCGGCAAGGCGAAGGCGTGTATCGTTCTCTTTCACCTCGGCGGTCCGCCACAACATGAGACATGGGATCCCAAACCCGACGCGCCGTCGGAGATTCGCGGCGAATTCAAACCTATAGCGACCGCGGTTCCTGGATTGCAAGTCGGCGAACTGATGCCGCGCACCGCCCGGCTCATGGACAAGATTTGCATTCTGCGCGGCATGTCTACCGACGACAACGCGCACTCGTCCAGCGGCTACTGGATGCTAACCGGCGTTCCGCATCAGCCGACCAACTCCGAAAACAGTAAGCCCGGCGCTCCGAACGACTCGCCATGCGCCGCCGCCATCGTCCAACGGTTGCGGCCGGGAAACGGTCTGCCGGCGTCGGTCGTCTTGCCCGAACACATCTGGAACACCGGCGGCATCGTCTGGCCGGGTCAGGACGCCGGCTTCCTCGGCCGTTCGGCCGACCCGTGGAGCATTCTCTGCGATCCCAATTCTCCGAATTTCGAGATCCCCGGCTTGGCGTCGTCGGGTGAAGTGCCGCCGCTGCGCTTGCGAAACCGGCTGACGCTGCTGGAACAGGTCAACCGAAGTCTGGACGCCGCCGAGCGTGGGCCGGCCGTCGAGCGCTTCGATGTGCGCAGCCGACAGGCGCTGGACCTCCTCCGTGCGGGTCAGGCACGCGCGGCGTTCAACCTCGACAAGGAACCGCCGGTCCTGCGCGACCGTTACGGCCGCAACCGCTGGGGGCAGAGTGTGCTGTTGGCGCGACGGCTGGTCGAGTCGGGTGTCTCACTCGTTCAGGTCAACTGGACGCGGGCCGCGGATGACACGAACGACAGCCCCGCTTGGGACACCCATGCCAAAAACGCCTTGCGGTGCAAGACGGTCCTGATGCCGAAGATGGACCTCGCGTATTCGGCCTTGTTAGAAGACTTAGAGGATCGCGGATTGCTGGAAGAGACGTTGGTGGTGTGGATGGGCGAGTTCGGTCGGTCGCCGAAGATCAACGGCGCCGGCGGCCGCGACCACTGGGGCCACGTCTTTTCCGTCGCTTTGGCCGGCGGCGGCGTGCGCGGCGGTCAGGCGGTCGGCGCCTCGGACGCAATCGGCGGCCATCCGCGCGAGGGGCGCGTGCAACCGCAGGATCTAACCGCAACGATATTCGAGTGCCTTGGTTTCCGGCCGCAAGATGAGATTTACGATGGGTTAGGACGGCCGTTGCCGCTGAGCCGGGGCGAAGTGATTCGTGCGGCGATGGGGGCGTAACAGCGGCCTTTGCCGATTAACGCACCGCCCCTATGATAATCGGTCGTTCGGGTTTCCGATCCCAGAGCTGGCGAGGATGCCGATGACCGCCCCGCAACGCCGTCGCAACGAGGCGTCCCCTCCTGCGCCGCGCATGACCAAGGCCGAACGCAAGCGTCAGCTGCTGGGGCACGCCAAAAACCTGTTCGTCCACCTCGGCTATCGGGACACGACGACCGAAAAGATCGCGGCGGCGGCCGGCGTCACCGAGCCGGTGCTGTACCGTCATTTCGATAGTAAAAAGACCCTTTTTCTCGAAGTCTTGCAGGAGATCCGCGAGGCCACGCTCGGCCGTTGGAACGCGGAGACGGCCGGCCCAGGCGATCCGCTCGCCAAGCTGCACGCCGTCGCCGACCTGTATCTCGGCGCCACGCGCGAGCGCGCGCTTGAGTTCCGCGTCATGCACCGAACGCTTGTTGAAAGCGACGACGAAGAGATCGTCGCCCTTCTGCGTTCGTTTTACCTGGACAGTGAAAGCCTGCTGGCGAAGCTCATCCTTGAGGGACAACAGACTGGCGTCTTTCGCCGTTCGTTGGACCCTCGCGTCGGCGCTTGGGAACTGATCCGCACCGCGTTGGGCTATACCCTGACGCTGCCGCTAGGCGTCCCCCTCTACACCGAGCCGGACTATCTGCCGCGCGCCATCGAGTGCCTGCTTCACTGTCTTCTGAAGACCGACGTATAGCGCCTGCCCTATAAGCCCCTCTCCCCGGTACTCCG
>DHJA01000094.1:13133-13669 GCA_002404095.1 Planctomycetaceae bacterium UBA4732
CCTCACCCCAACCCCTCTCCCCGGAGTACCGGGGAGAGGGGGGACTTGGCGCGAGCGCTTCACACCGGCTCGATGCTCACCGTCAATCCCTTGTCCATGAATAGTTCGACAAAGAGTTCCGCCCGTTCGCGGAAAGTCGTGAACAGTACGGATCGGCCGCCATGATGGGCTTCCCACATCTTGTGAGTCGCCTCCGCGCGGGCGAACCGAGTCAGTTCCATGACGCAGCGGACGACGAACATCAGGTCCGTCGCTTTAAGCACCCTACGAGGTGTTTTCTAGGGCGACGGCTTGCAGCTGAAGAAAGGAAACGTTCGCGGGCCGGCCTATAAGCCGGGTTCTGTCCCGCGCCGAAGCGCGGCGACGGTCATTTATCTAGCCTGCCGGTTGCCCGGCAGATCAAGCGACCTACCCGAGGGTCATAACGGGCCGGACCAACCCTGCCCTCTTATTTGGTCTTGCTCCCGGTGGGGTTTGCCGAGCCAGCCTGTCGCCAGGCTGCTGGTAAGCTCTTACCTCACCTTTTCACCCTTACC
>DHJA01000252.1 GCA_002404095.1 Planctomycetaceae bacterium UBA4732
TATGGGTCTTATATGTCCTATAGGACCTATAGGACATATAAGACCCATAGGACTTATGGGCGGATGATCTCGCAACGATCCTGCTAATCTAGGCCGGCTCAGGCCGGATGTCGGTCGTTCCACGGCCGCGCCGCCTGCCGTTGGGCGCGCTCGGCGGCGGCAAGGGTATTGCTTGTTGAGCGTTATAGCTCATCCACAGCGACCGCGGCGTCAGGCCGAGGGCGATGAAAACAAGGTGAACGGCGATGGCGCTATTCACCGCAGTGAGCATGCCTGCGTCGGCGTTAGCATAGGCGTGCAGACCGACGCCGAGCATGTTTACGCCCCACCACGACCAGATCACGATGATATTGCCCATCAGCGCCAAAACGGCCATGCCGCGCTGTTTCACCAAGCCGCCCCAGCGGGCATGGAGAATCAAGGCGTTCCAGACGACGATGAGTAAGGCGCCGTTCTCCTTGGGGTCCCAGCCCCAGAAGCGGCCCCACGACTGATCGGCCCAGATGCCGCCTAGCACCGTACCCGTAAAGCTGAACAGCGTGGCGAAACAGAGGATGCCGTAGAGAATATAGCCGATGATCTGCACACCCGTCTTGTTTTGCCAAGGCGTGAAGGCGCCCCACATAACATACACGGCGCCGACCAGCCCGGCGAAAAGCGTCCCGGCGTAACCGATGTTCACCGTGGTGACGTGCGTGGCGAGCCAAAAATTCGTGTCCAGCACCGCGCGCATCATTTCCATCGTGTCTTCGCCCATCGCCAGATATTGGGCGATAATCATGGTGGTGAAGCCGGCCACCGAAGCGACGAACGTGCCGATGCCGTTGCGGAAAATCAGCTCGACGGAGAACCCAAGCAGGACGGCCATCCAACCAATGAAAATTGCCGTGCCGTACAGGTTCGTGATGAATACGCCCCATCGGTTCATCATGTACATACGGGCTATTAGCGCTCCGGTATGTACGATAAGCGCGATCGCGGTCAGAACCAGCGCGGACCAGTTCAGCCCAGTGGAAGCCGCGGAATTCCCACTCCCGAAACTGGTAGCGATGAGCACAACCCAGAAAGCGCACGTCAGAACGAATATGCCGACATACAGAAAGGTGCATTGGTAGAAGGGCGCGAACTGGTTGAAATTGGCCTCGAAAGCGGCCCTATGCGTCACGTCCGGCGCAGCGGTTTCAAGCTGCTGCTGGTACGCCGCCAGTTCCTTGTTGAAGTCAGCGGGCTTGTTCGCTTGATAAGCCAGGAGCAGTTTCAGGAACGGCGGCATTGAATCGGCCAACGCGGCGACGTCGGCGCCCTTTTCCTTCTCTGCTCGGGCGTTCTCCGACCATTCCATGACCACCTCCTGCAGGGGACGCGGCTCTCCTTTTGGATTGGCCGGATCGAGGAGGAGCGGCGAATCCATGTTCGCCAGTTTGATATACAGTTGCAGGTGTTCGCCCAACTCCAGGAGTTTTTGATCGAACTTGTCCTGATCCTTCTTTTCCCCGGCGCGTTTAAGCGAGGATTCGAGTTCCTTCCACTTTCCCGACATTTCATCAATCGAGTAGCGGTACGAGCCGGGTTTGGCTTTAAGGTCGAGCAGAGACAAGACCTGATCGTTTTCGATGCGAAAGACCTTATGTTCCATCGCGGCCGGGTTCTTGAAAGGTGGTCGGCTCGTTAGCGCGTCCAGCATCCATTCGACGGCCGAATGCTCTTTTTTCTGGTCGTCGTAGTAGCTCTGCCGGCCGCTGAGGAGCGTCAGGTCGGTGCGCGCCATGGCGTCGATTGGTTTGATCCGTCCGCGATCCACAATGGGCAGGCGGCCGAACTCGATCAGGTGCATACCATCCGCCGGGTCTTCCGCCGGCGTCATAGCAAGCGCGATATAGCCAATCGCCGACACAGCGACGACGAGAGGAAGAATCCATTGTCCGAAGCGGCTCATGACAAAACCCTCCGCCGCAAGAAGATCACTAGACTCATCCCAAAATGCACCGTCAGGCCGAAAATCACCATCCCGCAGGCGATGTACGGAAGCCACGAGCCGGGGTTGTGGACGACCTGAAGGATCGTGCCCTCGTCGCGGCCAAGGACGCCCGCCTGGTAGAACGTCTCGCCCTGATAACGAAGCGGCTGGTTCATGTAGATCAGAACTTCGCGGTCTTCGTTGTGCTTGGCGTCCACCAGCTGGATGCGACTCTTGAACTCTTTTGGCACAACGGTGCCAGTGTAGACCGTGTGAGTGAATTGCTCCAGCTGAAGCGTGTAATCCTTGTAGTCGCGGTGCGGCCGCAGCGAAATCTCGTAATCCACTCCATCGGACCTCACCGTCTGCGGCTCACGGAGCGACAGGGCGGTAACCATGTAGACGCCTAGCGATTCGTCGGTGGCCTTCTTTTTAAGCTCCAGGTACGCGGAGGGAACGTCATACTTCTGGTCGGGATCGACGCCGACGCCTTCGGGCTGTTCTACGGCTAGGACGTGCAACCCGACGCCGGCCGTGGCCAGGTTCGTCGCTCCCTCTTTCGGAGATACCAGATCGCCCGTGTTGGGCATGTACTTCACGACCTGAATGTCAAACGGCAAGAACTCGTCACGGATGAAGTCGCCCTTTTTCAGCTTGCGCAGTCGGGAAACCGGCACCGACGTCACTTCGTCATGCTGGGCGTCCGCGTGCGTGACCACGGCCAGTTCCATGTTTTCGCTCTGCTCGACGTAGTTGGCGGACTGGCCCGTGGCGATGGACATGTTGCCTTCGATGGCGAACATGCCGGTAACAAACTCACCCAACATCAAGACAATCAACCCGGTGTGGATAAACAGGATGCCGGTGCGCTTCCAGCTGACCTTGAAACGGATCGCGTGGGCGCTGACGAGGTTGATGAGCAACAGAGTGCCGATGGCCCAGCCGCCGAGAAACGGAAAGCCAATCTTGGGCCAAATATGATAGGTGCGCGGAAAGAAGATGAACAGCGGAATCCACACATAAAAGGAGCGGAAATAGCTGTTGACCACGGCCCAAATGCCATGATCGACTTGCGCCAGCGTTCCGCAGAACACGAGGACAATGGACATCGCCAACAGCGTGACCGTGAGCTTCAGCGACGCGAGTACTTCAACGAAGCGGCGCACCGGCCCTTTACGGCTCCTCGGTTTGGCAACCTCCGGACGCGGCGCGTCGGCCGTGACGCCGGCGGGCACAGGTTTGGGGGACGTTTGGACGGACGTATCACTCATTGCTCGCCCCCTTGGCCGCCGGCAAACTTCACCGACTTGAGAAACTCTTCCAACTCGGCTTTATGCTTCTCGACCAGCTCCGACGGCCCGGTCATCTTGAAAAACCACGTCTTGTCGCCGACGGGAACAACGGCGGCAAGGATGCGCCCTTTCTTGCCGGTCAGGTCAATGAGCCGCGCGTCATGGACGCCGATGGGTACGTTGGGGAACTTATCCAACTGTTCGGGCGCGACTTCCGGCGCGCCGATCTGGCCTGCCCAGCGTGCGATATTCGCCATGAGATTGCCGCCTCCACCCCCTAGCGCTGTAACACTGACTTCCGCCGTCTCGCCGCCCTCTCCGACCTGGAAAAGCGCCTCGCGCCGCCCCATCCCTTGTTCTGGGTGAGGCATTTCCCGCCAGCCGTCGGGCTTCTGGTAGTTAAAGGAGCGCTTAACGCCCATTTGCGGCGCCATTGGCTTGGCCGCGGCGCCCTTGGCGGTCGAGCCGGTCATGTTCACCAACACGGCGGTTCCGTCGTTGACCTTTATATCTTTGGTCAACTCCGCGAGGCCGGCTTCATCCACCGGCGCCAGGCCCAGTTGGCCGCGCCAACGGTTGACGTTGGGTAAGATGTCCGCGGCCTCTTTGCCTAACTTGGTCACGCTGAGTTCGATGGGTTTTTCTTTCGGCCCCAGGTGGAAGGTGGCGTAGCGCGGCTCCGGTCCCTTTTCTTCCTTCCAGCCTTCGGGCGCCGTCCATGTGACAGGCGCGTCGGCCTTGTCGGCGAAGCGAACCGAGTTCATAAAAACATTGAACGGCTCAGTCACTTCGTTGACGGCGCTTTCCGGGCCAGTCAGTTTGAAAAACCACGTCTGGTCGCCGCGCGGATAGATGACGCCGAGGAGGCGCGTCTTTTCCGGCTCCGACGCGCGCGGGACAATGCTATGGGTGATTTTCTCGTCTTGGCAGCCCGCCAACGCCAACAAGCCGATCACGCATAGGATCGGCCGGATGGCGGTAGGACGGCGGTGAGTGGCGTAGTGCATATCAATCGGCTCGCCTACGAATGCGCGATTCGGAACACCGGAAAACGGCGCGGCGGACAGCTTATCATCTTTATGGTCGCAGTAGCGGCGGGGCGCGTCAAGGCGGGCGTTGTGGCGGGAGGGCAGGGCCGGCGGTTCTGGTAAGGTTTAGTGTGACCGACGGGGCGAATGGATGCAATAGAAAAACCTTTGCGGGGGATGAAAAATAGGATTCTGGTTCCCACGCTCTGCGTGGGAAGCCGCCTCTGGACGCTCTGCGTCGCGTCCGGCGAGTCGGGACGCAGAGCGTCCGGG
>DHJA01000135.1:0-13031 GCA_002404095.1 Planctomycetaceae bacterium UBA4732
GGAGTGATGGCGCAACAAGGGTCTGCCTCCAGCCCCGTTCCCCCGCTGGAGGAGACGGGCTTCAAACAAATCTTCGATGGAAAAACTCTGGAGGGTTGGGATTGTGACCCGGACTTCTGGCGGGTCGAAGACGGCGCAATGGTTGGCGAAACGAAACTGGACCATCAGCCGAAGCAGAACACTTTTTGTATCTTGAAGGGCGCTACACCGGGCAACTTCGACCTGAAGTGGCAGTACCGGCTCACTGGAGTGAACGATGGAAACAGCGGCATTCAGTATCGCAGCATCGAGAGGCCCGAGATTGCGAAATGGGTTATGCAGGGATATCAGGCCGACATCGATCTAAAGCAACAGTACACGGGCCAAATTTATGAGGAACGCGCTCGCGGCTTCGTCTGTCTTCGCGGGCAGCTGAGTTCCATTCCGAACGGGCATAAACCGGGCGGCATCGGAATGGTGGGCGACAATGAGGAACTCAAATCTTTAATAAAGATCGACGACTGGAACGATGTCGAGATCATCGCGCGCGGCAATATCCTGATGCAGCTATGGAACGGCCACCTGATGAGTGAGTTGATCGACGATGATACCTCAGGACGTAAGATGAACGGCGAAATTGGCATTCAGGTGCATCGGCTGCCGAATGCCGCCATGAAGATCGAAACCCGCAATATTCGCCTGAAGACATTTGCTTCGGAGTGAAGTCATTTGCCGGGTGGCGCAAGGGCGGGCGGTGGCGCGCTTGACACGGGGCCCTTTTGCGCGTCTTTGTCAGAGACCGAAGCAATACAGCGTGCTGTCGTAGGTTCCGATGTACACGCGTCCGTTTGCGACGGACAATCCTCCAAAGTGGGCGAAAGATGTAATCTGATCGCCGCTCGAATACAGTTCTTTGCCGCTTTCCGCGTCGAGTGCGTAAAGGATTGCATGCGTCGAGTTCCTGATCCGCTCCGGGCTGTAGTCATACAGTCCGCGTTCACGGTACGCCTGCTCGGTGTTTTCACCGCTTCCATAAGCAAACACCACGCCGTTGGCAACAAGAGGAGGTTCGGCGCGGTTCATATCCCGCGACATCCATTTCGGCACGAGTTTTGGTGAGCCGCCGTTCGATTCAACCTTCAGCGCCACGATGGCTCCGTTCGTAACCGGTCCTTGAGAGACGGGCACCTCGAAATCCCGCCGTACAGGCCCCCAGAACGGTGTCAGCAGCCACCGTGTGCCATCTGCGTCTTGCCAGGTAGCGAGCGATCCCCAGATACCTGCCGAAGCAAAGTTCACCTCTTCATTGCACATCAGAGGCGTCTCGGCCAGCGGCGTCTGATGATCTTCACCTCCGGCTGCTTTCGTGTCCAGCAGGTAGATGCGGCAGGCCTTGCTGCCCGTTGCCAACAACTCCTGTCCCTGAAAGTTGAAGATCGCCGGAGTCACTTGCATATCCAGGTCGCGTTTTCTCATCCAGAACCAGTTCTGTGGTTCGAACCAGTCCTCCAGAAACAACTGCTGCCCTTCTACTTTCACGCCGATCAGGCCGTTACCGAACGTGCGGTTCTCAGGGTCGTAAACTCCATCGCCGGTAGGCGCCCAGGCAATTCCGGTGGAATCAATAGCAGCGCCTTCCCGCCCCCACAGCCCTCCGCTTCTGGGGCTGAAGGTCATCACTCTAGGGTTGGGGTTGTTGACGTCGATGGCCCAAACCTCATTCGGGCTGCCATTGCAACTTTGCGACGTCGTGGTGTAGATCACGCCGTGCCAGAGATTCAGTGCATACGCCTTTGCATTCGCGAAGCTGAACTTCAGGGCCGGCCGTGTTTCTTCTCCATCTGCAACATTCAGGAAATGAAGCTGGCCGTCACCAGCCAGGGCGTATATGATGCGTGCGCCTTTGTCGTCAGGGGGCCCGATCACCGGGCTTGCCGTTTGTCCGCCGGGGCAAAGAGGATCGCCCGCGTCCCATCCCGTCCCTTCGCGAGGCGGCGGATATTCGAAGTGCTTCTTCCACATCAGGGTGCCGGCGTTTACGTCAATCGCAAAGATGTTGTCGGATACCCCGGCATCGATTGCAATTTCCCGAGCGCCGCTCGATGTTGGAACGCCTGTAACGATCAAGGGCGGAAAAAGAGAATGCATCTCTCTTGGCTGGTTGTCCAGCTTCAATTTCCACAGGAGCTTCAGGTCCTTGACATTCCCCGTCGTGAGGACGTGTTCATCGCGCTGCCAGTTTGTGCGTTGTGGATCTCCGCCGTTGGTCAACCACTCGGACGATTGTGCGCACGCGCAGAAAAGCGCGATCAGGAGGCAAAGTCGTACTATGTTCATTGCTTGATGAGTTGCTTTTGCTCCGCGGGCATTCCGAAGCAGTACACCGCATTGTCGTGCCCTGTAAAGTAGATGCGGCCGTTCGCCAAGGCCAACCCACCAGAAGGCGGGGTGGTGGTTGATACCGCGCCGGAGTACAAATCCTTGCCGGTTATGGCGTCGAGGGCGTGCAGAGTTGCACCATTTGAAACTTGTGTTCCGGCCGTGGACAACACGAATACCACACCGTTTGCAATCACCGCGGGGGCAGGCGAGGCGAGAGGCCCGGATACCCAGATTGTTTTCAATGTAGGACGTTCGGGCGTTCCTGTGAGCTCGAAGGCGACAACAGAGCCGGTGTCAGCAGCACGATGACTCGGCAATCCGGACGATTTCCGGAACGGGCCAAACACCGTCGTGTAGAAGCGGCGCGTTTCGATATCGACGTCGAACGATGTGGAGAACACTCCGCGAAACCCGTTGTCCCGAATCTTTGTGGTTCGTTCTGCAAGCTCAGGTGTCGCGAACAGCGGCGTGTGATGGTCCAAGTCCCCCAGGGATCTGGAATCCAGCAGATAGACTCTTCCATCTCTTCCGCCTGCGATGACGAGATCTCGCCGAGGGAACGAAAACACCACGGGAGTAACTCCTGATGCTGCGATTCCGGACTTCAGCGGCTTATCGCCGATGGTGAAATAGTCTTTCACCTTCAGTTCTTTTGGGGTCAGCGCTACTACGGTTTCGTAGACGTGTTTGGCGTCGTTGGCCTTCGGATAAGCAATCTGGACATACACTGTGCCGTCGTTGCCGATAGCCGTGCCAACCGTTCCCGCAAATCCGCCTTGTGGAGGAATAAACGACCTGACGGTCTTCGCCGGACTCAAGATATCCATCGCGAACAGCGCATTCTGATATCCGTCGCAATTGTCCGCCGTGGTCGCGTAGACCACATTGTCCCGAAGGTTCAGGCTCGTGATCTTCGCATTCGGCGGGACGAAGCGAACTGAAGGAATCAAGTCCTGACCCGTCGAACTGTTCAGGATGTGAAGGTAACCGTCACTGCTCACGGTATAGACGGCATTCAGTTGAGTCAACGTCGTCGGCAACAGCGGATATACGCTCTGGTATAGCGGAGGCAGATATGGATTGGGGTGAGTGGGGCTTACACCGGTTGCAGCAGGGGCACGGCTCGCAAGCGCAGCAAAATGCAGCGAATTGGAACTGCTGCCCGCCATGACCATGGGTGAGGTCAGTCCACCCGGGCAGCTGTCGGTTTGTGGCTTCGCAGCCCGTTTGGTGGCCGCGAAGGGCAGATCAGTCTCCCAGATCAAGCGGTTGAGATCAGCATCCAGGGCAAAGACTTTGTCCGAGCTTCCAGCGAACATCAACATTTCTTTGAAACCGCGGTAAGTGATGAGATTCCCGCTGATGATCGGAGTGCTTAAGGAATTGGTTCCTCGGGACTGGTTATCGGTTTGATACTTGTACAGTAACTTCAGCGTGCTTACGTTGACTTTGGTGATCTGCCGTTCGGAGGCGGCCCAGCCGTTACGCTGAGGATTGCCGGCTGGCATCGGCCAGTCCGCGGCCCACATAACTCCGACCAGCGCCGCGGCCAGCACCGGATACCGGGATCCCCTGTAAGTGCGACGGACGGAAGAGCTCACTCGCACCGCATCCAGCTACCCGTCTTGGCAGATATCAAGACAGCATCGATGACCTTTTCCGTTTTCAGCGCATCCTTGAAGGTCGGTTCTGGTTGCGTATTTTCCGCCAAGCCACGCAAGAAGTCCGCAATCTGGTGAATGAAGGTGTGTTCGTACCCGATCTGCAGACCTGGGACCCACCAGTTTTCCATGTATGGATGCTCTTTTTCCGTGACATGGATGGAGCGCCATCCGCGTAATCGTCCGTCGCCAGAGTATTCGAAGAACTGAAGGCGGTGAAGATCGTGCAGGTCCCACGCTATCGACCCGTTCTCGCCATTGATCTCGAAGGTATAGAGGGCTTTGTGTCCGCGGGCATAGCGGGTAGCCTCAAACGTAGCGAGGGAACCATTCGCAAACCGCGCCAGGAAAGCGCTCGCATCATCAATGCGCACCTGTTCCGGCTGTCCGCTTAATGCGCCTGGCCGCTCTTTGATAAAAGTCTCCGTCATTCCCGAGACGGTATCAATGGGCCCATTCAGCCAGAGTGCCGTGTCGATACAGTGCGCCAGCAAGTCGCCCGTCACACCGCTCCCGGCAACGCTCGAGTCCAGCCGCCACAGCGCCTGACCGCCAACCGGCACTTGCGACGAAATCGTCCAATCCTGGAGGAACTTCGCACGGTAATGGAAGATATGGCCGAGCGTGCCCTGGTCTATGATCTGCTTGGCGAGGGTGACCGCAGGCACGCGGCGATAGTTGTACCAGACCATGTTGGCTACGCCGGCCTTTTCGACCGCCTCGACCATCTTTAGCCCTTCCGGGCCGCTCATGGCCAACGGCTTCTCGCACAGGATCATCTTGCCGGCCTGCGCGGCGGCGATGGCGATCTCGGCGTGTGTGTTATTGGGAGTACAGATGTCGATTAAGTCGATGTCTTTGCGCTGGATCAGCTTGCGCCAATCGGTTTCCACCGATTCGTAGCCCCACTGGTCCGCGAACGGTTTCGCCTTGTCGGCGCTGCGGGCGCAGACCGCCTTGAGGACGGGCCGGTAGGCGAGGTCGAAGAAATGGTTGACCTGGCAATAGGCGTTGGTATGCGCCTTGCCCATGAAGCCGTAGCCGATCATGCCGACGTTAAGAGGTTTTGCCATGATGATTGTCCTCTCAAAAAAGAACCTCACGCAAAGGCGCAAAGACGCAAAGAGAAACCGAACGCTTTTATTTCTTCTTTACGTCTTTGCGTGAGATCTTGGATTTATTAATTCGCGTATTGTTTCCGCATCTTGTCGAGGAAGCGTTTGGAGTCGGCCGTCACGCTCCACGCGTCCGGCCAGAAGCACAGGTCCACCACCCACCAGTCGTTAGGCACACCGGCCTTGTTCAACGCCGGCAACAGCTTGTCGAAGTCGAGTTTGCCCGTGCCGAACGGATTGTGCGTACTGGTGTGATGTTCGTTGAGGCTGCCGTCGGAGTCGATCAAGTGGACCTGGTTTATTTTCCCCTTGAGCTTGTCCAATAATTCCAGAGCGCCGCCCGGCAGCGTCTCTTTCGTCCCGGCCTGGCCCGCGCCGACGCCAGCACACATATGAGCATGGCAGGTGTCGTACATCACGCCGAAGTTCGGGTTGCCCTTGGCCCGCACCGCGTCCACGATCTTCACCACTTCGGAGGGCTTGTTGAACAAAAAGCCAGGCTCGAACTCCCACGTCAGGTTCATGCCGTAGTCGGCGGCGATCTTGCTGCACTTGTCCCAGACCGTGACGATGCGATCAAATCCGAGCTTCGGGTCCATGCCCGAAGTCTGAAAGAAGTCCGGCGGCTCGACCGCATCGACGCGGATAGTCTTGATGCCGAGGTCGGCGCCGAAGACCGTGAAGCCGAGGAACGCGGCCATGTACGGCGTCGGGTTCTCATCAAGGATGGACGGGCCGGGCTTTTTGAAGCCCCACAGGTCAACGGCGATGCCGGAGAACTCTAGTCCGTGATCGGCCACGTCCTTTTTCAGCCTTTGGCGATCCGCTTTGGTGGGATGCGAGAACGGCGTCGGATGGGCGCCGAAGCTGCCCAGCTCGACGCCTTCATAGCCGAGATCGTGCAACTTGTGCAGGATGACGTGAAAGTCGGTGGTCGGCTTGTCCTGGTTGAAGATGTAGGCCCAGCTGCCGATGGAGAGCTTTTTCATGGAAGATCCTCGAAGGAGTAAAGTCGAATAGCGCCTCCGCCTATTCTATAAGCCGGCGCCTCCAAGCCTATTGATCCTTGGCTGGTCCTTCGACTTCCTTCCAGAATTCCTTCATGGGTTTTCCATTGATCGTCTCCAGCGTCTTGATGGAACGGAGAATCTCGGCATCTCGGTCGGCGTTGAAGTCGCAGATGAGCGACTTGAGCGGCAGTCCTTTCAACAGGGAAAGGTCGGTTACCTTCGTGCCGCGGATATTGAGATTGATCAGGTTCTTTCGGTCTTTGAATTGTGCCAACCCCGTTTCCGTGATTGACGTGTTTGCTAGACCGACGTTCGTCAAATTATCGCAGCCTTTGAAATGGGCGAGCCCTGCGTCACTTACCTGCGTATCATTGAGCCAAAGAGTGGACAGGTTCTCGCAGTCCTTGAAATTGGACAATCCCGCGTCCGTCACCTTCGTTGAACTCAGGTTGAGGTCCGCCAAGCTCTTGCAGTCCTTGAAGTGGACCAGTCCTGCGTCACTTACCTGCGTGCTTTCCAGTTTGAGCCACGTCAGATCCTTGCAGTCCTTGAAGTAAGCCACGCCAACGTCGCTCACCTTCTCGCCCCATAGACACAATTGCGTCAGGTTCTTGCAGTCCTTGAAGTGGGCCAGTCCCGCGTCGCTCACCGGCGTGTGGAACAGCTGAATATTCCTCAAGTTCTTGCAGTCCTTGAAGTAGGCCAATCCGGCGTCGTCCACCTTCGTCCAGTTAAGGTTGAGTTCGAGCAAGTGAGAAAAATCCATTCCCTTCAAGGGCGTCAAGTCGGCGAGCAGCCCGTTTCCCCGCTTCCAGTCGGGAGTCGGTGACCCACTGCAATCGAGTACCCGTAAAGCATTGAAGACCCTGATCGGGGAGACGTCCGTCACCTTGTCGGTGTTGATCCGCAACTCCGTGACGTCGGCGTCCTCGATCTTGTGCTCCACCTGGCCGTCGAAGCCGGGGTTGCGTCGCACCAGCTCCTTCCGGACCTCCTCGACCTGCTCTTCGGCCGGCAGGGCGGCGATCCGTTTAACATCAGCGTCCGTGAATGCGGCGGCGGGCGGCGGCGTCTTCGCCTCGGGCGAAGGAGCGCCAAACGGAACTCGCGCTAGCCGCAGCCCCCAGGACTCGTCGCGGTACCCCCGTGGAGCCAAACCCAAGACCCACGCCTGGCAGTCCCTTGGGTTGGCGCGCCAGCTCCCGCCCCGGCCTAACCAGCGCGTTCCGTCCGGGCGTTGCCGGGTGTTGTCACAGAACTCCCAGACGTTGCCGCACATGTCATACAGCCCCAGGCGGTTGGGCGGGTACGATCCCACCTTGCACGTCCGATTCAGCCCCTTGTCGAAGTTCGCCAGGTCCGGCAACAGAGTGTTCGTCGGCTTGGCGAGGTAGAAGTCGAAGGCGCTGTCCAGCTTGTCCGACATCGGGCCGCCCCGACACGCGTACTCCCATTCCGCTTCCGTCGGCAACCGATAGACCCAGCCCGTGTCCTTCTCCAACTTGTTCAGCTTCGCCACAAATAACTGGCATTGATCCCACGACACGCTGTCCGCCGGGAATCGCTTCAGGTCCGCGTCGCTGACATCCTTAACGGCGTCCTTGCCCTCGCCGGTGCGCGAGAAGAAGCTGGGGTTCTCCCCCATCACCTTCTCCCACTCCTCCTGCGTGACCTCGTACTTGCCCAGGTAGAAGTCGGCCGGGATCTCCACCTCCCGATCGCCCAGCTTGTCCTTGCCCCCGCCCAGCCATGACTTGCCCTTGGGCACGATCACGAACTCCATGCCGATGCCGTTCTTGAACGTCGGCGGCAGCGGCTCTTCTTTCGCCAGCGGCGGCGAACTCGCGGGCAGCTCCTTGATTTCGATCTTGCGAAAATGGACCTCTATGTCATCCGCCACGCTCAGCACCAGAAGACGGCTGTTGTAGTCGGGAAAAGCATTGTTGTAGACGGCTTCTTTGACGGCCAATATAGTCTGGCCATTGATCCTGAACGTCATGTATTTGCCGTCCGCAATCACTTCCTGCACGAACCACATGTCGGCAGGTATGACTTCGCTATCGCTTCCTGGCGGTGTCATCCGTTCTTTGCTTTGAAAAGTAAGCATGTGTCGGCAGACCTTCCCAGACACAGATCTGCCATACCGACATGCTCCCGCTTTGTTGATCTTGGCTTCGAAGCGGAAGTGAAAGTTCCGGTAGTCGAACCGATCCGTTGTGACGGCGCACCCCTTCGGCAACGTGCCAGTACCGACCAGAATCTTGTCCTGCACTCTCCATTTCTCCGGTCCGTGGACGTTCCAGCCCTCGAGGTCCTTGCCGTTGAACAGTTGCACCCACCCCTCCGCGTCCGGCGTTCCTTTCGCGGCCACCGGCGTTGGCACAATCTCCGGATTGATCGGCTCGTGCGTCGTCTGCTGCCCCCGGAACAGATGCGTCACCCCGGCGAACTCCGTCGCGGCCAGCGCGATCACGGGTAGCATCAGGACGGCCGCCGCGGCTGCCCATTTCCACCGGCCCGAACGCTGCGGCTTGCCGCGCGGGATGCGGGAGAAATCCTTGACCTTGTCGTGGGCCTTGAGCTGGGCCTCGCAATCGGCGAGCACGTCGGCGATTTCCCGCGCCGACTGGAAGCGGTCCTCCGGGTTCTTGGCGTGCAGCTTGGCGATGATCTCGCACAACCACGCGGGCGTTTCGGGAATGATCTCCGGAATGGGGCGCGGCGACTCCTCGGCCACGCGCTTGAGGACGGCCAGCGCGGAGGGAGCGCGAAACGGCGGCCGGCCGCTTACCATCTGGTAAAGCACGCTGCCAAAGCTGAACAGGTCGGCCCGCTGGTCGATTTCCTGCCCCAGAGCCTGCTCCGGGGCCATGAACATCGGCGTGCCGGCAATGACGCCGCTCTGCGAGATGCTGGCGTCGTCGGCGGCGCGGGCCAGGCCGAAGTCGGTGATCTTCACCTTCTGCGACCCGCCTTCGAGCAGGATGTTGGCCGGCTTGATGTCGCGGTGGATCAAGTCGCTCGCATGGGCCGCGGCCAGCCCCTCGGCGATCTGCCGGCCGATGCGCAGCACCTCGGACACTTCGAGCGGGCCGCTCCGGTCGAGTTTCTGCTGGAGCGTCTCGCCAGGGACGAACTCCATCACCAGGTAGGGGAGAGGCTGTTCGCCGACCTCGTAGACGTGTACCACGTTCTCGTGCCGAACAGCCGCCGAGGAACGGGCTTCGCGCAGGAAGCGCTTGCGGGCGGGGGACAAGGTCGCAATCTGCGGGGCCATTACCTTCACCGCGACCACGCGCTGCAAAACGTCGTCGAAGGCGCGAAAGACGACGCCGAAGCCGCCGCGGCCGAGCACCTGGAGTATTTCGTAATGCCCGAGCCGGCCCAGCGAGTCGGGCCGGGTGGACGGTGATAGGAATTGCAGGTCGTCGGCGCCGTTTGCGTCGTCGTCTGGGGTCGCCGCGTCGCCCAGTTCCTGGGTTGCCAACGCGTCCGGCGCCGGCGGCTTGACGGCCGGATTGTCGAGGAAACTGTCGGCGGCGTCATGCGACAAGAGCAGGGACTCGATCCTAGCTCGCCTTTCTGGGTCCCCGCCGCAAGCCCCGTCCAGGTACTGGGCGCGGGCCGCCGGGTCGGGGAGGTCGAATATTGCCAGGAAGATTTCACGTTCGGTCATCGCGAAGCCCTCAGGAGAACGCACACGCGTTGCGGCCGGCCAGTTTCGGGTGTCTTTTGGGAGGCGTGCTATGAACCATGCGACGCCGCGCCGAAATCACGCCACATTTTTCAGAACATCGCCGAAAAGAGGGCTTCACGCTTCCGGATCGGCGTCCGTATCGGATAGTTCCCGGTGCAGCCACGCTCGTGCGAACGACCAAATCCGATCCGCGATGCGCGGCGAGATTCCCAGAACCAAGGCCGCATCCGCGACGGATAGCCCGGTAAAGTGGCGGAGTTCGACCAGTTTCGCCGCTTGCGGATCCTCGGCCTCCAGCCGGGTGAGGGCGGCGTCGAGGGCGACGAGGTCGTGGCGGGCGTCCGGGGCGGCGGGCTGGGCGGCGTCCAGGGCGATGCGCTGTCGGTCCCCGCCATGCTTCTCTCGCCGCTTACGACGGGCGGCGTCTACCAGAATTCGACGCATGGCTTCCGCGGCGGCCGCGAAGAAGTGGCCGCGGCTGTCCCAGCGCGCTTCATCGGCCGATCCGACGAGCCGCAGATACGCCTCATGGACGAGGGCGGTCGCGTTCAGGGTGTTGCCGGGGGCTTCTTCGGCCATCCGGGCGGCCGCCAGTTTCCGCAACTCATCGTACACCAACGGCAGCAACTGCCCGGCGGCGTGGGCGTCGCCGTTGGCGAGGTCGGACAGGATGCGGGTTACTTCGTTCATCGACAGCTGATTTCAAAGACTGCAAGCAACTCCGGAATAATCGATGTCAGTTCATTATAATTAAAATGAACTGACGCCGATTATTCCGATTATTCCCCCACCGATTATTCCTCCGATTATTCCAAGGCCCAACCGCCGATAGAGAACTTGGTTCTCAGCTTGCAAAGGAGCCAGGACAGGTGGAAGATCGAGGTTCGGAGGACATGAGCGAAATTAAGCAGTTGCTTTGTGAGATCCGCGATCTTCTCAAGGCTGATTATGAAATGACCAAGGAGTTTAGGCAAGCTGTCCTCGCTCGCCAGCAAGCCAGCGACGAGGAAATCAAGCGTGCTCGGGAGGAGGAGCGTCGCTTCCGGGCAGAAATAAGCGAAGAGGCCCATAAAACAGGCAAGAGGAGTCCCTGGGCATTTTGGTCTTACGTTGCAACCCTTTTAGTACTTGTTGCGTGTGCAGTATTCTTAATAGTGTTTTCTTCCGGCCGTAGGTAGGGCAGGGCCGAACTAGCCGCTGCACCAGTCCGGGCCGGCATTACGGCTTTCCAAGGTGGAGTCTTCGCATGACCCCGACACTACAAGACCTCAAGAACGTCTCCTCCAGCCTGCCCGCCCCCCAGCGCGCCGAGTTGGCTCACTTCCTATTGCGGTCTCTAGACCCCGAGGAGGACGGCTGGGCCGAGGCGTGGCGGACGGAACTGGCCGGCCGCCTGGAACAGATCCGTTCGGGCCATGTTGTCGGCGTCCCGGCCGAGGAAGTGCTGGGGCGGTTGCGGGAGCGCTACCCGTGAAGCCCGTGGCATTCCATCCGGCCGCCCAAGGCGAGGTCGAGGAGGCCGCCGCCCGCTACGAGGCCCAACGGGATGGCTTGGGCCAAGAGTTTCACCCCGAGTTCGAGGCGGCCCTGAGGCGCATCGTCCAGAACCCGCAAATGTACGGGGTCGAACTCGGCGAGTTCCGCGCCTGCTCACTGAGGCGGTTCCCCTACATCATCTTCTACATCGATCTCGAAGATCGGCTCTGGCGGAGCGAAATCCATGAGCAGCGAAGGCGTTCGCTTCTTACAGCAGGTGCGCGAAGCCGTCGCGGAGGGCAACCGTACCGCCAGCGCGCCGCCCCTCGACCCGCGCGGCGCCGTCGGCTACCAAGGCGCCGGCGCCGACCCGGTCGCTCGCTTCCGCGTTGAGTTTACCGCTGCGGGCGGTTTCCTTCACGTCGTCGCCGATCCGGCCGCCGCGAGCGAAATCGTGTTAACGCTGCTGCAAGAGCGATCTGTTCGCCGCGTACTACTTGACGCCGGCGCCGTCCTTGATTCATTAGACTTATCAGAGCAATTGAAGGTGGCCGGACTAGAAATTAGCTTCGCATCCTCGGGGAGCGCGGAACGCCGCGACGATTTCTTCGCCGCGGAGGCGGGAATCTCCGGCGTCGATTACCTCGTCGCCGAGACAGGCAGCCTCGTCCTGCTTTCGCGGCCTGAACAACCGCGGTCGCTCAGCCTGCTGCCGCCGTTACACATCGCCGTCGCGCACCACGACCAAATTTTGCCCGATCTTTTCGATCTTTTCGAGCCGGGATTGTGGGCGGAACCGGGCGGATTGCCGGCGTGCCTGTCGCTCATCACGGGGCCGAGCAAGACCGGCGACATTGAACTTCGGCTGGTGACCGGCGTTCACGGACCCGGCGAGGTGCATGTCGTCCTCATCGCCAAGACTTCGCCGCTCTATGCAGTATCCCGCGAAGCGGCCGGGCGATGAAAAGTCTTGTAGCGTCCGGGCATTTCTGTTGGCGGGTGAGGGGCGGCCCCTGCATCCAGGATAGACGCGAACTGCGGGGTCAGATACTTAGGGCGCCGGCATCGGCTGCAGCTCCAGCTTGACGCCGCCGGCCGGGTCAGGGTTGACGTTGAACGCCTGGTCGGTCGGGCCGCCGGGGATGGCGCCCTGAAAAATGACCTTGTTGGGACGAAGACCGTCGTAAACCGTGATGACCTTGTTGCCCTGCATTGTGATGCCGGGCGTCGAATCGCCCGTCTTCAGCAAATACGGACGGTCGCGCCGCAAAACGCCGCGGACGACGCAGGCCGCTTGCACGATGATCACCGCTTTGGTGTCGTTGCGGAAAAGCAACGTTTCGGCCCGCGCGCCGGCTGGAATCAAGCTCACGATCAGGACGGCCAACAAGCCCGCGCCAATCTTGCCCAAATTGCGCAGGCTATATTTCATGGCAACGACCTTGTCCTATTTCAGGTAACGCCGACCGAGTCCCTCACAAATCCTGTGCGAACACTCTGACGCCGGCTCGCGGAAAGAATGCGCGGTCCACAGAGTACTTGCGCAGGAAATTGGCGGCGATGCCTGGAAGTCGCCCCCCCCCGTAACGCTATCGCGTTTCCGCCGTTGGAGCAAGAAGAATCTGCGGTATAGCTTTCGATTCCGGCAGTTCGAGGGCGGGGAAACCCCGCCCCTACCGCCGCCGCCGTAGGGGCGGGGGTTTCCCGCCCT
>DHJA01000135.1:13079-19795 GCA_002404095.1 Planctomycetaceae bacterium UBA4732
CCCCCCCCGCCCCCCCCCCCCGGGGGGGGGGGTTTTCCCCCGCCCTGACCCGGACGATTGCCGGAATCAAAAGCTATACTCGCGACCCTACCGCCCGTATAAACCGGCCGCTTTCGCCGCGTCGGTTAGACAAACGCCGATTCTTAGCCCAGAGTTACATGCCAAGGCGCACGCGCCCGACGTGGATGCCGCGCAAATAAGGAGAGAATCGGTATGGTCCAGCTTGAGGCGGTGGATCAGGTGAAGCAAGGCATCGCCCTAGCGCGAGCCGGCGACAAACTCCAGGCGCGGCCGCTGCTGCGTCAGGCCGTCGAACACGATCCCGCCAATGAGCTGGCATGGTTGTGGTTGGCGAGCGTAGCGGAATCGCCTCAAGAAGCTTTGACGGCCCTGGAGCGCGTCCTGGCGCTCCACCCGGATCACGAACAGGCCCGCGCCGCGGCTCACGCCGCGAGGTTGAAGGGCGGCGTCGCGGCGGCCCGGGCGCACCAGAACACCCCCGCCCGCGAGCTGCTTCATGCCGTGGTCGCCGCTGAACCGGAAAATGAATTGGCCTGGATGTGGCTGGCGAACGTCGCGGAGTCGCCCACTGAGGCCGCGACTTGCCTGGAGAAAGTGCTGGCAATCAATCCCGATAACGACCTCGCCCGCTCTACTTACGAGCGCTGCCGACCCGTCGCCCGCGCCGCTTTGCCCCCCCCGGCGGCGACGCCGATCGCACCGAGCGCGTCGCTTCCTGAGTATGCTCGTAAAACGGTCCTCTTAGTGGACGATGATCCGGCCGTCCGCGAAGCACTAACCCAAGTGCTTGCGGATCGCGGCTATCAAATCGTGGCCGGGGCCGACGGCTACGAAGCGATCAGTGTGTTGCGCGACCACGGCGCGCCCGATCTCATCCTGCTCGCCGCGGCCTTGCCGGGCGGACTGGACGGGCATCAGCTCTGCAAACTTCTGCGTGAAAACGCGGCGACAGCTCAAGTACCCATGATTCTGCTCTCCGAAACGAACAGTTTCGTAAGCAAAATGCGCGGCCGCATGGCCGGCGCCGTGGCCGAACTTGTCAAGCCGTTCCTGGCGGCGGACTTGCTGCGGCTGATGGAGGAGTTTTGTCCGCTAAAGACGGCGGACAAAGCGAACTGACGAGTCCGCCGAGTAGGGTCTCAGTTTGTCCCATAGGTCCCATAGGTCCTATAGAACCTATAAGACCTATGGGACTTATGGGACAAACTGAGACCCTACCGTCCGCCGTATCACGGCCGCTTCCGCGGCAGCGGCGCGATGTTCAGGTCCAGGCCGTCGGGTCCGAGGTGGTCGTCGAGTAGGCCGATCCGGCCGCCCTCTTTCAGCTTCGCGAACAATTTGCCTCTTTCTTCTTCCCATATCTGACGCAGATACTCAGGGTTGGTGCGACGGCCTTCGCGGTACTGGCGCAGGCGGTTCATAAAACTCTCGGCGTCCCGATCCGCGAGCAGTTTCCGGCCGGACGTATAGGCGGCCGTCTCTTGGCCTATGCGGTATTGGTCCGACAACGCCGTGCGCCATTGACTTTCCGCCTCCTGTTCGGCGTTGTTCAACTTCGTGGCGATGCGCGTCTGTTCGCGGGCTACGTCGTCGAAGGCCGGCTTCACCTCGTCCGGCGGCGCGATCAGAGCCACCGGCGCGTCCAGCACTTCCACGCCCAGAGCGTAGTCCTTGATGCGTTCTTGGACCTGCTCGATCAACGCCGCTCGCAGAGCCACTTTGCCATTGAGCAGCGCTTCATCGACGGTGCGGCTGGCGACCCATTCGGCCATCACCGTCTCCGCGGCCCGCGCCGTCAGGCCGTCAACGCGGTCGGCCTGCACGACGTAATCGGCGACCTGATCGGGGCGGATTTTGTAGTAGATCGCGGCCTGCACGTTGACGAGGTTGTGGTCGCCGGTAAGCAATTGGCCGGGCGGCATCGCGGCGTCGCCGCCTTCCTGGTAGCCGACGATCACGCGCCGCAGGTGGTCTACGGCGACCCGATCCACGCGATCCACGCCCCACGGCATTCCGAGATGCAGCCCCGGTTCAGGCCGCTCCGGCAGCACGCGCCCGAAACGTCGCACCACCGCGGACTCGCCCGGCAGCACTTGATAAAGCCCCGTCGCCGCGTAGCCCAGTAGCAGCACTGTGGATAAACCGAATAGTAAAAGTAGCAAATGTCGTTTCACTTGCCTTCCCCCTTCGCCGTCGGATTGATCGGGGGAATGGGACGGCCCGACGGCGGGCCGCTCGGGTTGGGAGGGTTGAACAGCGTATCGAACATCTCACGGTGGGTGGACAACAATAAAGTACTCTTGTTGTCGCCGAGAATGCGCTGGTAGTCCTCGAGTTTTTTGAGGAAAGTATAGAACTGTGGGTCTTGCCGGGCGGCGTCGGCGCGAATGCGGTCGGCCGCGGCGTCGGCTTGGCCGCGCAGCCGCACGGCGTCCGCCTCCGCCCCCGTGCGCAGCTCGCTCACCTTGCGGTCGCTGGCGCTTTTGATGTCCGCCGCCAGCCTTTCGCCTTCGCTGCGGTAGTCGGCCGACTTCTTCTCGCGCTCGCTGATGATGCGGTCAAAAATGGCCTGACGCACGGCCGGCGGGTGATTTGTGCGCCGAAGGCGCACGTCTACGACCTCGACGCCCCACTCTTCCAAGGCCGTCTGTCTCAAGGGGTGACTACCCCCTTCGAGGAGTTGTTTTCTTAATTCCTCGCGTTTGTCGTCCACTCGGCCCGGTTCCGTGCTGACCAACTCGTCCAGCTCCATCTTGCCAACGGCGGCGCCGAGTTCGCTGTTCAGCCGCTGACCCAGTACGGAACGCGCCCCGTCGATGCCGCCCACGCTGCGGATAAAGCGGTCCACGGCCGGCGCGTCGGCGATGCGCCAGCAAACGTAGGCGTCGATGGTCAACGTCTTGTCGATGGTGTTGCGCTTGGCGTCGCGGGTGAGCAATTCCGCCCCTGGCAGGTCGAAATACTGCAAACGGCGGTCGAAGCGCTGAACGGATTGGATGGGCCAAGGAAGGCGAAAGTGAAGGCCGGCTTGGGCGTCATCGGCGCCGTCGTAGGTGGCAACGTGCCGGCCGAACTGGGTCAGGTAGACGAATTCGGTGCGATCCACCGTGAACGCCGACAGGGCGCTTATGACGAGCGCCGCCAACAGACCGAAGACCAGAGAGATAAGTATTTTTCTGTGCATGGCTATCTCAGCTCGGTGGCGCTTCCGTTTGTCCTATTAGTCCCATGAGTCCTATAGGACTCATGGGACTAATAGGACAAACGGAAACATAACCCTCCGTTCGTATTTCACGGTTCCTCGGCCGGCAACGCGAACGGCGTCAGCCATAAATGGCGCCGGCCCGGCACGTTGTCCGCATCGATTATCACCTTTTCGCGATCCGTCAAGGCGGATGCCAATGCTTCCCAGTACAGCCGGAAATCCGTCAGCACCATCTGCCGGGCGACCGCGTCCGCCCTGCGTTCCCGATAATGGCGCTCCGCATTGTCGGCTGGTATATCGCTCAGGGTTTCGAGCATGGCGCCGCGCAGTAAGTCCCATTCTTGCTCCCACGCCAGCGCTTTACGAGCGCGGACGCGGGCCGTCACGGCGTCGCGCGCCGCCTCGGCCCGCCGTACCTTGTCGAGCGCCGCCGCTTCCGCCCTGCGCACCGTTTGCAGACTATTCGCCTCCTGTTTTCGCTCCTGGGACAACGCCTCGCTTGTGGCCTGGTTGACTCGCTCGTCGCGCTTTTCCATCGCCGTCGTCACCTGATGGTACGCCTCCACCACTTCCTGCGGCGGATGCAAGTCGGCCAGCGACAATCCTTCCAACCGAACGCCCAGCCTATTCCCTTCGCAGCGTTGCCGCAGCCGATCCAACGCGGCGATGTGAAACGCTTCGCGATCCGTCGTCAGCAGATCGGCGAACGTCCGGCCGGCGACCAACTCGCGTAGCACCGATTCGGCGGCGCCGCGCACCACGTTCGGCGCGTCGTTTACCTCGAACAGGTAGACGCGCGCGTCGCTAATCGTGAAACGGATCGTCGCTTGCATCTCGACGAGGTTGCCGTCGCCAGTCATCATCACCGCTTCTTCAGGAATGCGGCGAATGCCGTCGTCGCCGTGCGTACTCGACCAGCTGCGCACTATCGGCCGATCGCCCGTTGGCGCCGTGTCGCGGAATCCGACTTCCACCGTGACGAGCCGGTCGGGCTGAACGCGCGTCACCACGTCCACTGGCCACGGCCAGCATAGGTGTAAGCCGGGGTCGAGATCGTCCGGCAGCGCTCGGCCGAAGCGGCGCACCACCGCGCACTCGTCCGGCCCGATGACGGCCAACCCGCTTAATCCGTAGAGTATCGCCGCCAGCAGACAGACCGCTGTCGCGGCGGGTCGCCAATGATGTAGCAGCCAGTGCAAGCTGGCTTCCACATCGAGCCACTTCTCCAGCCGGTGGTTGACGCCAATCATCCGGTCGCGCCAGCCGGACCACGCCGGCCGCTCGAACGTCAGCAGCCGCATCGCGTTCAATAGCACTACCAGCGATCCAATTTGGTGATAAATCACGGCCGCCAACGGCGATTGCTCATACCACCAGGCCGTTGGCGCCAGCAACGGCCACAGCCACGCCGTCAGCACCACGCCGGCGGCGTTGACGCCGAACGCGAAGATGAAAATGTTTTGCCGGATGACGCGCACCGTCTCGCGCGACAATCGCACCAACAGCGGTAGGTGTTTCAGCCCGTCGGCGCTGAGCAGCACCACATCGCCAGCCTCAGCGGCCACGTCGGCGCCGCCGGCGACCGCCACGCCCACGTCGGCTTTAGCCAGGGCCGGAGCGTCGTTGACGCCGTCGCCGACCATCGCCACGCGCTTGTTCTCTGCTTGCCATGCGGCGATAAACTCGGCTTTTTGCTGGGGCAATAGTTCGGCATGAACTTCAAGAAACCCCAGCGCTTCGGCTATGCGTTTCGCGGGCGCGGCGCGATCACCGGTCAATAGCGCGATGTCGGCGATGCCCAAGCCGCGCAATTCCCCTAGCATCGCCGCCGCTTCAGCGCGTGCTTTATCCCGCGCGCCGACGGCGCCAAGCACCCGGCCATTGAGGGCGACCAGTAGCGCCGTCTGCCCGCCGGCGTCAACCCGCTCTAGCAGAGCCAACGCTTCCGGCGGCAGGAGTACGCCATGCTCCTCCAGCAAGCGGCGGTTGCCAACGATCACGGCGCCGGCCGCGACGTGGGCCGTCACTCCGCCGCCGGGGTGAGCGCGGAAATCTTCGGCGCCTTCCGGCGACAACCCACACCGAGCCGCTTCTTGCAGGATGAGCCGGGCGAGCGGATGTTCACTGCCCTGTTCCGCCGCCGCGGCAACGGCCAACATATTATCGACATTTGCCCCCTCAAGAGGAGCTATGTCTCCAATCTCCAGCGTCCCCTCGGTGAGTGTGCCGGTCTTGTCAAAGGCAAAGGCGTTGACGCTCGCCAACCGTTCCAGAACGGAACCGCCTTTGAGGAGAATGCCCGTACCTCCCAACCGGCCCAACGCGGCGAGGACGGCAGCCGGCGTCGCCAGGATGAGGGCGCACGGACACGCCACCACCAGCACCGCCAGTGCGGGCGGTATGCTTTGGCCGAGGGCGCTGGTCTGCGTCGGATCGTAGAAAGGCAGCCGATTGCCGTCCCGGTCGCGGCCCCAGACGCTCGCGCCGACGAGGGCGCCGACAAAGGTGAGGGCCGTAAGGGCGAGAACGGCCGGCAGAAACCAGCGCGCCAATCGGTCGGCGGTGCGCTCGATGGGCGCCTTGTCCCTGAGGGCGCGGGCGGTAAGCTCAATGACCTGGCCGACGACGGTGTGTTCCGCAATGCGCCGCGCCTCAATGGTGAGCGCGCCGAATTGGTTGAGCGAACCGGCCAGCACCTCGTCACCCGGCCCCCTCTCCGCAGGTAGACTCTCGCCGGTCAACGCGCTGACATCCAGCGATGAGCGGCCCTCGACAACGACGCCGTCGGCCGGCACACGGGCGCCGGGCTTGACGACGACGTGATCGCCGGCGCGCAGTTCGGCGACGAGGATGCGCTCTTCGCGGCCGTCGCGCAATCGCCAACAACGACGCGGGCAAATGGCGACGATGGAGCGCACCGCGCGTTGGGTGCGCTCGAAAGTGAGGTGTTCGAGGCACTCGCCGAGGAGGCCGACGAAAACGACTTCCTCGGCGACCTCCGGCCGTCGCGCGAGAATGGCGGCGACGCAGGCCACGGCAATGGCGAGGTCGGCGCCGATGCGGCCCTCAAAAAGCGAGTCAAGAGAGCCGTAAAGGATGCGAGCGCCGCCGAGGACGGCCGGCACGAGAGCAAGGCGGAAACGCCAGCCGAATAGGCTAACATCGTCCGCGCCGGTGGAGAGCCAGAGCCAGAAGTCGGCGCCGATGAGCAAAGCGAGAACGGACGTGAGGAGGTAGAGGAACAGCCGGCTTTCCGGCTGAAGGTTCTTGCCGGCATGGGAGATCTCGCGGTGCATCGGGAGCCGGGGTTGGCATAAAGGAGCGTGGATCAATACGCGCAGTTTACCCGCACGGATCGACCGGAGCAAGCGGTTACGCAGGTTAGTGTCGGAACGCAATAGAAATGTCCTCATGTTGGTTGAAATAGAAATGTCCGGTGGTCAGTCTTTTCGTTTCCCACGGAACCCTCGACGCCAGGGGTGATCTGCGG
>DHJA01000246.1 GCA_002404095.1 Planctomycetaceae bacterium UBA4732
ACGTTTGCTTGTCAGTTGTTGATTGTTGCCAGACCGCCGCGGTCCTCTTCGGGTTCCATTTGCTGGGCAGTTACTCGATCAGCGCGGTCTACAACCCCAACACGCCCTTCTCCGGCAGTTCCGCTTCGCTGACCCAGACGGTGCAGAAGCAATCGACCTTGACCTCCCTGACTTCCAGTGCCAATCCCTCACTCACCGGCCAAGCCGTCACGTTCACGGCCCAAATCTTCGGCCAGTACGGCGGAACGCCGACGGAACGCTGACGTTCCTGGGCAACGGGACCGTCATGGCGATGGCGACGCTCACGCCGAATGCTCAAGGCAGCTATGCCGTGCTCACCACGTCGAACCTGCCGCCGGCCGGCCATGCGATCACCGCCGTCTACGGCGGCGACGACACCTTCTCCGGCAACTCCCATTCGCTAAGCCTGACGGTACAGGCGCCGACGAGCGACACGCTGCACGCTGGACCACCTGGGCAACGTCCACCGGGAACACGCCCTCGACCTGGGCCAGAGTTCCGACCTGGCACTCTTGCGCGTCAACGCGTCGGCGTCGGCGGACGCCACCCACGTGAGCGCCGAGGTGGACGTCAGCCTCACCCCGCTGCAGTCACCGACGGCGCCGGCGTCGCTGGTCTACAACAGCGACTCGGTGTCGGTGCAGGGGCCAGGCGGCCGCATCTATACGCTTGGCTATTCGGGCGCGGACCTGACGACGGTCACGAACCCCGACGGCGGCGTGGAGACGTACAGTTACGACGGCAGCCACAAGCTCGTCGGCGACGTGATCGGCAGCCTACAGAAAGGCTGGTCTTACGGGCTGGGCGACGGCGAGTCGTCGTCGCCAGTTTTTCGAGAGTCCACGTCATGGCGGACTGCCTTTCATGGGAGGGACGCGGCCGAATTATTCCGTCAATGCTATTGTAACCCGCCCCGAACTATGGAGCAACGACTATAGCCGGACAGCCGTTTCAGACGCGGCCGGGGGAACTATTTTTTCTTGACTTGGGGAACTTTATGGAGGTTCGGCGCTGGCCCGCATTGCCGTCGCCATTCGTGATCTTCTCTGGGACATCTTCGTAGGACTAAGATGCGCTTGCCGACGGCGGCCGCGTAGCGCATGAGGGTAGCGACCGTGGGGTTGTCTTGCTTGCCGTTTTCGAGCCGGCTAACCACGGATCGGTCAAGGCCCGAGCGCTCCGCCACGTCGTCGATCTTTAGTCCGCACTGCTCTCGCACCCTCTTCAAGGCCCGAAGCGCCTTTTGCACATCAAAATACATTCCCATGGTCATTACGGCGTCTGGGTCGCACGCGCCGGTACGAACCAAGTCCTCCAGCGACGGTCTCTCCTTCTGGAGTTGTTCGCGGAGCGTCTGCTCACGAACTCGTTCTTCGGCCGTTTTGCCGCTCGCGCGGAAGATGCGTTGCGCCTTCATCTCTTCCTCCGTTTCTTCTTGGAATCCCGCGCCGGCACGTCATAAGCCGTGACTGGGCGCAACGTCAAAGGGTCGTCGTCCACCAATTCGTAAACGACCGCGAGATGCCGGCCGGTCGAGGTCCAACCGAAAGCCGTCGGCAAGCCTGAGGTGCGGCTCGGAGCGCGGCTGCTGTTAGGGTCCAGCAATACTTCCTCGGCTTCCTCAACCGTGACATCGTGTTCCCGAAAGGTGCCGGACGTTGCCTTCCGTATCGTCTTCCAAATCCCAGATAATGGTTGCGTCCATGCCCGTTTCTTGTGTTCGGCTTTATCATCGCAACAAGGCGTGACTTAAAAATCAACCCGCATATCGCCGCGCGGGGCTACCTTATCGGCTGACAATCACGTTCGGCGTCACTTATCTTGAATGTCCCTTTTTCCGTTTAAAGATGCTTTTCCGCTTCCTGTTCGTGGAAATCGACGAGCCGTCTGGCGATTTCCTTGATGGAAACGTCTTCGTCGGGTCGCACTAATTTGCTGGACCAGTAATCCACCAAGAGGGTCCGCTCGACTTGCTCAAACACCGTTCCACGAAAGACGGGCACAATGTAGGGAAAGGGCCGGCGGCCGAAACTGTGAAGATTAATACTCGCCTCAATCAAGTCCGCGTAAGCAAGCTCGACCCACACCCATCCGCGAACCGTCTGAAGATATGCCGGGGTTACCCAGGTGAGCATATATTGAGATTTCAACAGGTATTGCTGAATAACCGCAGTGTTCTCGTTGCCGCCCGGCCAGTTGTGTCGGTCCAGAAAACAGTCTAAAGGGGTTCTGCCGCCGCGACCCGACAACGCTTCTATTTCCTGCTTTAACTCTTTGACTTCGTCGCCGTCCTCGCCGACGTGGGAAATGAAATAGGCGTAGCAAATCGAAGCAGGGTCTTGCGCGACGAACCAGTCCGGCCGGCGCTTGGGCATGGCGGTTTCCTATAACTGGGGTAGAGTCGGAACACGGTGGCCGGCTAAATCTCCGGCGCCTTCCAGGGCCCGAATCAGCGATTCGCCCTTGGCGGTCGGCGTGTAAATGCCGTGGGCGTCCCCGTCGACCAAACCCTGCTGTTTTAATTGTTGCGCGACCTCCCACACCTGCTCGGCGTCATAATCGTGCCGGAACGACAAGGCGTTGACGAACCTGCTGAAAGGAATTCCTGTTATTTTGAGGATCGCGCTGGGATCGCGCGAGTCGATGACGGGCTTCAAGACCGTCATAAAATCCCGGTAGACTTCCGGGATGGTCTCTAGTTTTTCGAGAGTCCATGTCATGGCGGACTGCCTTTCATGGGAGGAACGCGGCCGAATTATTCCGTCGATGCCATTGTAACCCGCGCCGAACTATGGAACAACGACTATAACCGGACAGGCGTTTCAGACGTGGCCGGAGAAACTATTTTCTCTTGACTGGGGGAACCTTATAGATGTTCGGCGGCTGTCCCCTCATTCGATTACAACAAACGATGACTGATGCCGGCTAAGAGGGCGTCTTGAAATCAGG
>DHJA01000002.1:0-2937 GCA_002404095.1 Planctomycetaceae bacterium UBA4732
TCCGTGAGGTCGCTTGGGTATTGCGTCCGTGCGTTCATAAACTTAGCATAAACCGGACGCCAACCCGGTGCCAAGACCGATTTCTAGACGCCCTCTAAGATACTCCTCCAGATTCTTTTGAAGCGGCGGATCGCATTGCCCAAACCGCGAATCGAATGTCCCAAACTCGTTCCCAAGTGCGGCATCACAATACGCATCTACCGTCTCAATGGGAGGCCGAGACCTGGACAACCACACTTGACCTGCATCACGAAGAACCTCCTGTTGACAAACCGCTCCCAGCAAACCGAGCGACTCAATAGTTTCGCCCAGTTGATCTGTTCCGCGATTCTCGAAGAACTGGAGGTGGCCGCCGTTTTGGACCTCGCTTTCATACCAGAAAACGAGATGTGCCGCCCTCTGCTTCGGTGTCAGATCGTGGTATTCTTCCATCGCGAGCAAATCGATAAAGGCGTTCCAGACACAATACGGCTCGGCATCGACCTCGCGTTTTGATAGCGTACGGATCTTCATCGAGTGCCCCAGCCGCCGAACTTGTTATTAGTTTGCGCCCGGCGCAAACCATCCTGGATTCCAGCCTCGCGGCGTCCGCGCTTCTTGGCTTCTACGCGCCGCCGAGGGAGGGAATCGAAATCCCCTCCCTCGCACGTCAGGCTTCGCATTACCCCAGCTTCACCGTCACCGTCTTCGTCTCGGTGTAATGCTCCAGCGCCGCTTCGCCGTTCTCACGCCCCTGGCCGGACATCTTGAAACCGCCGAACGGCGTCGTCGTGTCCACGACGTGGTAGCAGTTCACCCACACCGTCCCCGCCTTCACCTGCTTGGCGAACTGATGCGCCTTGTCGATGTTCTTCGTCCAGACGGCGGCGGCCAAGCCGTAAGAGGTGTTGTTGGCCCGCTCCACCACTTCATCCACCGACGTGAACGGCAGCACGCTCACCACCGGCCCGAAGATTTCGTCCTTGGCGATCGCCATATCGTCCTTCACGTTGTCGAACACCGTCGGCTCGACGAAGAAGCCTTTTTTGCCATGACGATGACCGCCGCTCAACAGCGTCGCCCCCTCCTTCTGGCCCAGCTCGACGTAGCCGAGGATCTTGTCCATCTGCTCCTGCGACACCTGCGGTCCTTGCTCGGTCTTCGGGTCCATCGGGTCGCCGATCTTGCGCTCTTTCGACTTCTCCGCCAAGCGCTCAACGAACTCCTGGTGAATCTTCTTTTCGACAAAGAGCCGACTGCCGGCTGTGCAACACTGGCCGCCGTGGAAGTAGATGGCGTGGAACGAGCCGGCCACCGCGTCGTCCAGGTTGGCGTCGGCGAAGACGACGTTGGGGCTTTTGCCGCCCAGCTCAAACGTGGTGCGCTTGAGCGTGTCGGCGGCGGCTTTCTGGATGATCTTGGCCGTATCGACGTGGCCGGTGAAGGCGATCTTGTCCACGCCGGGATGCGTCACCAAGGCGGCGCCGGTCGTCTCGCCCATGCCGTTGACGATGTTGACGACGCCGGCCGGGAAGCCCGCTTCCATCGCCAACTCGGCGACGCGCAACGCCGTCAACGGCGTCTGCTCGGCCGGTTTCATCACGATGGTGTTGCCGCAAGCAAGGGCCGGCCCCCACTTCCACGCCAGCATGAGCAGCGGGAAATTCCACGGGATGATCTGGCCGACGACGCCGACAGGCTGGCGGAGCGTGTACGACAGGAACGAGCCGCGCACCGGCACGGTTTTGCCTTCGATTTTGTCGGCCCAGCCGGCGTAATAGCGGATCGTGTTGCAGACGCCTTCCATGTCGCCGACGGAATCGGTGATGGTCTTACCGCTATTGAGAGATTCCAGAGCGGCCAAGTCTTTGGCGTTCTTCTCGATCAGATCGGCCAGCTTGAACATCAGCTTGCCGCGATCGGCGGCGTCCATCTTGCTCCACGGGCCGGATTCGAGCGCGTGACGAGCGGCCTTGACCGCCTTGTCCACATCGGAGGCGCCGGCGGCGGCGACCTTGGCGATGACCTCGCCGGTGGCGGGGTTGTAGGTGTCAAAGGTCTTGCCGGCGGCCGGCTCGACCCATTGGTTGTTGATGAAAAGGCGCGTCTCCTTGACGGCCGGGGGTGCGGGGCGTTTCAGCGTCGCTTGCGCCATGACGAAAGACCCTCAAAGTTTGGGAGGAACATTACACGGGGAATGGCTGTCCGTGGAGGCATTTTACTCCGCGCGGCGTCGTGGTCAAGACGGCGGGTGGCGGGTACAATGCAAGGCGTGTCGGCCGAGTTCCAGGAGTTAAACGATGGTCATCACTCTTACTCCGCAGTTGGAGGCCGCCCTGAGCGAACAGGCCGGGCGGCGCGGCATGGCGCCGGAGGTATTGGCTCTCGACGCCTTGCGTAAGCATTTCCTCCCAGCGTCTGACCCCTTGGAGCCGCGCGACGAATGGGAGCGGCAACTGTTCGGGGCGGCCATCGACTGCGGCGTCTCCGTCCCTGACTCGGCCCTAAGCAGCGACGGGCTGTACGAATAATGGCCATTCTTGTTGATACCAGCGTCTTGGGCCGCCTCGCCAACCGGGCTGATGTAGCTCACTGGGTTGCACGGAACGCCATCGCGGAACTGCACCGGCGCGGCGAGACGCTCCATCTGGCGCCTCAAAATTTGGTCGAGTTTCGCAATTTCGCCACGAGACCCGTAAAGGTGAACGGTCTAGGTTTGACTGCATCGGCGGCGGACGGTCTGGGGAAGAGTTTCGAGGCGGCGTTCTCGCTGCTGGCCGAAACGCCGGATATCTACCCCGCCTGGAAGAGCTTCTTGTCGGGGCGCTTGGCGTCATCGGTAAGCAAGTTCATGACGCCCGGCTCGTGGCGGTCTGCCACGCCAACGGGGTGTCGCACCTGTTGACGTTTAACGGGACGCACTTCGCCCGGCTCGCGGGGTTCGGCCCCGGCGTCGTG